>CAYUIQ010000019.1:20435-56567 GCA_964444795.1 uncultured Planctomycetaceae bacterium | reverse complement strand
CGGTCTTCACGTCGACCGCCTTGCCCGAGATGATCTCCTCTTCGTAGGTGATCGTTTCGTTGAAGTCGATTAGGTCGTAATACATCACGAACTCATCGTCGACGCGCCGCTTGTACTGCCGGGCGACGATGTTGCTGACCTGCCGGTCCTTGATTCGCCGGGCGACCGTGATATCGGCATCGCGGCCGACGTTCACCTCGACCCGATCGCCGATGGGCACATACTTGGTCGTCGTGCCACCGACGTAAGCGAGATCTTTGTTCTGGTATTCGGAAAACAGCCGCACGCTTCCGTTGGGCAGCGGCGACAGCCCCAGGTTCTCCATCGTCGACAGATCCTTCTCTTTGCCGTCGTCATCGAGCAGTTTGATGTTCTTGAAGCGGTAGAACTTCGTGAACTGCGCCCCGCCGTCGCGATCGGTCAGCTTGTAGACACACTCCAGCGGCACCTGGCCGACGTCCATCGAGATCATCCGCTTGGGCTCTTTGTCCTTGATATCCTCGCGCCCCTCGATGGTAAAGAGAAAATATTCGGACAGGCCCCGCTTGACGACCTGCTTGGGTGTGGCGACTTCGCCGTCGTCGGGCTTCATGTCGGCTTCGTCGTAAGAATCGGCCAATTCGTTTTGAACCTGCCGACGCAATCCCTCGGGCAGATCGCGGACGCCACCCCTTCGGCCCGGCCCCGATTGACCGCTGGGTGCCTGCCGTTGGGCCAGTTCGGCGATTCGTTCGACGAGGTTGATCGTGCCCACCACCAGTCGTGTCTGGGCGTTGTCGTAAAGTTCGCCCGAATTGTTCTCCACGCGAACGTAACCGGTCAGTTTCAACTCGGTCTCGGCTTCGTTGGCAACACCCACGTAATCGGCCGACCACGTAATGCCGCTGGTGAAGTAGCGGATTTCGACGGGCAGTTTGCCGGCCACCGCGCTACGAATGTTCCATTGCAAGGCGTCGTTGCGGCCACTGGGAAAAGTCGTGTCGATCAGATCGACCTTGTCCTGATGATCGAGAATGCGGAAATCGATGCTGGTCGGATCGATCAGCGTATTGGCCCAGGTGAACTGGATGCGATTGATGCCCGGCTTCACGGTCAGCAGCCGATGCTCGCGGACCATGGTGATATCTTCGGAGTTGTAGATGGTGAGCTGCACCCCCTCTCGTCGGGGGATAGTCACCAGATCGACATCGGCGGCCGCTTGGCTGACAAGACAGACGAGAAGAAGGCATACGCTGACGCACTGCATTTTTCGCATGAGAGGGCTCCTGGCATGGGTCAGGGCGTTGGACGCTCCGCCGGGTGCAAAAGTTCCACCCGGGAAAGCATACCACTGTCCGGGCGCAGTCGCCGCGGAGGCTACCCCGGCGGCCAGCGGAAACCACGCCCGCCGAGCAGGTGGAAATGCAGATGCATGACTTCCTGGCCAGCGTCGCGACCGCAGTTGGTGACCACGCGATAGCCGCTTTCCAGGTGCAACTGGGCGGCAATTTTCCGCATCACCACGAAGAGATGTCCCACCACCGCCTCGTCTTCCTCCGACATGTCGTCGACCGAGGCGATTTCCTTCTTCGGAATGACGATGACGTGCGTCGGGGCCACCGGGTTGATATCCTCGAACGCCAGACACCGCTCGTCCTCATACACGATCGTTGCGGGAATCTCGCGATCGATGATCTTCTTGAAAAGGGTCTTTTCGGCGGTCATGCGGGGTCCCTCGGCGATGGAGCTTCGGGGCCCTCCAATTGGTCGACGGGGATCGCTTCCTCGATGAGCATGACGGGGATGCCGTCGACGATCGGATACAGCAGCGTGCCGTCCTGGCGCACCAGGGCCGCTTCGATCGCCGCATCGACCACACTGCCGGCCCGGTTCTTGAGTTGCCCCATGGCGATCGCCCGATTGACTTGCGCCATCAGCGGCTCCTCGGCCAGGACCAGCGGGCTCCGGTCCTCGGGACAGACCAACAGGCCGAGCAGTTCTTCGTCGATCACGCCTGGCTCCTCTTCCACGTGGCTTTCGGACAATCACCCAGGATGGTCGATTCGAGTCCCATTTGCAAGAGGCGGCCTACCGACCGGAAGGAGAGGGGGTCGCGCACCCCTCAGGAGAGCCATGTCTACTTCCGGGACCGGGACCGCGAGCGGCGCGAGGCGCGCTTCACCGCACCCCATTCTTTGGTCAACGTTTCGAATACTTCGGGCGTTTCATAGCGGATCACATTTTCGTCTTCGGGGATGGGGCCAATCAGGCCACGAAAGACGGGCATCCCCCGCAGTTCCAGATCCGTGCTGCAATCGTCCACGCCAACCTGGACATGACGCTTCAGCAGAACGTCTTGGTCCTCGTAATCGCGAATGCGCAACGTGCCATCGGCGGCCCGGGTGACAATGCGGAAAGTGTCCTTCTTCATGGGCGGATTCCTCGGGTATTCCGGTCGGCGGGGGCAGTCGATCGAGATGGAACGCTGCGATATGGGAAGATATCGTCCGGATGAGCGAGCCTTGCCGAGACAATCCACCCCGGCCGACACATCGGTAGTATCCCCAAGAAAAGGAACATTCGCCAAGCCGGCGACATGCCTCACGACCGTCCCCCGAACCAGCTCCGACGGGTGGTTCCATGAAAGCGCTCGCACCGATCGGACCGACTCCAACGATTCTCCCACGCCACCGAACGGTTCATCTCCGAGGCGGTTCGACTTGCCCTAAATCGCGATGTCGTATAGATTTGTCACTTGTTGTGTGCGACGCCATCGCAGCGCCATCGTAACGTTGGATAAGGAGCCGCAACCGTGGACGAGCGACTTTGGGCACCCTGGCGATTGTCCTACGTGCAGGGCGACAAACGCGAAGAGATTCCCCAGAAGGTGGAGTTCGAGTGGCTCCCCGGCGCGGAGCACGACTGCTTTATCTGTCAGGCCGTGGCCGAACGGACCGAGGGCGCCGACCGCCGGCGTTGGGTGGTCGACCGTCGGGAGCACTGTATCGTGATCCTCAACAAGTACCCATACAACAACGGGCATCTGTTGATTGCGCCGCTAGACCACAAGAGCCGGCTGGACGAACTGACTCCGGATGAGCACGCCGACATCATGGACGCTGCCGGGGTGATGGTCGGGAAGTTGGAGGAGACGATCCGTGCCCAGGGGTTCAACATCGGCCTGAATCTTGGCCGGGTTGGCGGGGCCGGTTTGCCCGGCCATCTCCACTGGCACATTGTTCCGCGCTGGGACGGCGACACGAATTTCATGCCCGTTACCGCCGGCATCAAAGTCATTCCCCAGTCGCTCGACGCGCTTTGGGAAGCGCTGGCCGTGTCGCTGGGAAACCTCCCCGGCCCCTCATGACGCACCCGCAACGATCCAC
The DNA here is from genome assembly GCA_964444795.1 of uncultured Planctomycetaceae bacterium. Taxonomy (GTDB): domain Bacteria; phylum Planctomycetota; class Planctomycetia; order Pirellulales; family Thermoguttaceae; genus JABMRP01. Next base: position 53,202 of record CAYUIQ010000019.1, on the reverse strand, counting down.
CGACGAGCCGCCGACTTCCGGCACCGATCCTCCGACCCGTTTGGCCGAAGCGCTGGTGCGGCGAGACGCGGCCGTGTTGGCGCCTTATGCGATGCACGGCATCGACTCGGCCGGGCGAAGACATCGCGAGCCGCCGCATCCCTACCGTTCGCCTTTCCAGCGCGACCGCGACCGCATCGTCCATAGCGCCGCGTATCGCCGGCTGAGCAATAAGATGCAGGTCTTCACCGGCGAATTGGGCGACTACCATCGAACCCGATTGACGCACACGTTGGAAGTGGCGTCGGTGGCCCGAACCATCGGTCGGGCGTTGCGGCTGAACGAGGACCTGATCGAAGCGCTGGCTCTGGCCCACGATATCGGCCATCCACCGTTCGGCCACGCCGGCGAGCAAACGCTCGACGAGTGCCTGGCTTCCGACGGCGGTTTCGGCCATAATCGCCAGGCGCTGCGCATCGTCGAACAGCTCGAACAGCGCTATTCCGACTTCCCCGGGCTGAACCTCACGATCGAAGTACTCGACGGTCAAGCAGCGCGGATCGCGGAGCCGGCGCCCCGGGTTGCAGGGCAAGCGACCGGCGAGAGTCCGCTCTTGGAAGTCCAAGTGGTCGACACGGCCGACAGCATCGCCTACGACACGCACGACGCCGACGATGCTTTGCAGCTCGGGTTGTTGACGCTGGACGAATTGTCGGAGGTGCCCCTGTGGCGGGAAACGGTCGCCCGGGTGCGCGTTCGCTGGAGCAATCTCGATCGGGATCAACTGAAGCAAGCGGTGATCCACGAGTTGATCGATTGGCAAGTCGGCGACGTGTTGCAGGGAGCGCGGGAGCGATTGGCTCAGGGGTGCGTCGATGGCATCGGGGCGGTCCGCCGCGCCCCGATTCTGATCCGCCCCAGCGCCGCCCTGGCCGAGCAGAAGCAGCAATTGGAGCAGTTCCTCTTCGATCGCGTCTACCGCCACCCACAGGTCCTGCGGATGCGCAGCCGCGCCCAAGAGACACTCCGGCAGATGTTCGACCGTTATGTCGAGAAGCCCGAACTCCTGCCACCCCGATTTCGCCGGCGCTGTGGGCAATTTGGCGTTGCCCGATCGGTGGGAGACTATTTGGCCGGCATGACCGACCGATTTGCCATGCGGCAGTTCGGATACCCGTCCGACGGGCTGACACCTTTGGAGAACTGAACGCCCAGTGATTTGGTGGATACCCTACCTCAAGGGTACACCGCGATCCCCCCGGATAGCGAGCGCTACTTTCGCTTTGCGTGCGGTATCCCTACAATGGAGGTGTGTCGCCCGCTGTCTCGCGGCTCGGCCCTGCCACACGTACCCACCCGTTTCGGTAACCTTAGATTTGGCTCCTCGAGCGGCAAACGACCATGGGCCTGATAATCCTTCGATGTTTCTTCGTCATGGTAGCCAGCGGGATCGCGACCACGCTGATCACGTCGGGGCTGGTACCCAATGATCCCGTCTGGATGGCCTGCACGTTTCTGGGAGTGATCGGGTCGGCCCTGGTGGTGATCGCTATCGACATAGCCATCCCCCGGAAGCGTCTCGACGCCATCTCGGCGGTTTACTTCGGCATGATCGTCGGTCTGTTCCTGGCCTACGTGGCCAGTCTCGCGCTGACGCCGCTCTTGGATAGCGATGTCAAGGCGCAGGCCGAGAAACTCGCGCACATTCGCTACGGAGTGCAACTCGGCCTGGGGGCCATCTTCTGCTACCTCTGTATCAGCCTGCTGATGCAGACCCGCGACGACTTCCGCTTCATCATCCCCTATGTCGAGTTCTCCAAGGAGGTGAAGGGGCGGCGGCCGTATGTGTTGGATACCAGCGTGGTGATCGACGGGCGGATCGCCGACGTGGTGGAAACCAACGCGTTGGATAGCCAGTTGATCATGCCGCGGTTCGTCATCACCGAGCTTCAAGGAATCGCCGACAGTTCCGATCGGATGCGTCGCAGCCGCGGCCGGCGGGGATTGGATATCCTTAACCGCTTGCGAAAGAACGCCGAAGTCGATCTGCACATCCACGACCACGAACTGCCCGAGTTCTCCGGCCAGTCGGTCGACCTGAAGCTGGTCTTGTTGGCCAAGCACCTTTCCGGCAAGCTGATCACCAACGACTACAACCTCAACAAGATCGCCCGGCTGCACGGCGTGGGGGTGATTAATCTCAACGATCTGGCCAACGCCCTGAAGCCCGTCTTCCTACCCGGCGAACAGGTCGACGTGCGGTTGATCAAGCCGGGCGAGGAGCCGGGACAAGGCGTGGGCTATCTCGACGACGGCACGATGGTCGTTGTCGAGGCCGGCCGCGATCACGTCAACGCGGTGGTCACCATCAGCGTGACCAGCGTCCTGCAAACCAGCGCCGGCCGCATGGTCTTCGGCCGCTACGAAAGCGGGCCGAAGGTGTAGCCGAGTGGCTCGGGACTTCTGCCTCAGTTTGGCCCAACCGGCGGCAGCGGTTCGATCACCGGTGGCCGGGGAGCGGCCGGGGCGGTCGTCGATTCGGCCGGCTGGACCGTGGTGGTCGGCAGCGGGGATCGTTTCGGATTACCCGACGCGCCGGAGGAATTGACCGGCGGCAGCGGTTCGATCGATGCGTTCCCCGTACCGGGTGCCAGCCTGGACGGCAAGGTCGCCGGGGGGGTATTGGACGCCGCAGGGGCACTGGTCACCGGCGGAAGTGGCGGTAACTGATGCCGCGGGTCCGGAGGAGGAAGTCGGCGGAGGCTGCCTTGGCGGCCCGCGCCAGGATAACCGGATGGCCCCACGGGCAGCGTACCGGCCGAATTGCCGTTGCGCAAAGGATTCCCGGATTGCCCCGCAGTCGGCGCCGGACGTCCACCACCCGCTCTCGTTGTCGGCGGGGCCGGCGGACGCGTCGCCTGGCGGACTCCACCGAGCATCGCCTGGAGTTGCTGTGCTCGCTCGCGTGCCGGGGCCCAGGCAGGGGCCTTTTGCGATGCGGTGACAAAATGTTGCAGGGCCTTCTTGGAATCGCCCTTCTTCTTCAGAAGATATCCGAGATTGAAATGGGCGACCGCGTCGTCGGGCGCAATGCCCGACCGGGTCAGCGCCGCCGCCGCCTGCAAATGGGGCAATGCCTCGTCGCTGCGACCCATGTCGACTAGCAGAATGGCCAGATTGTTGCGATACAGGGGGACTCGCGGGGCCAATTGCACGCCCCGCAGCAACGCTCGGTACGCCTCCTCGCGTCGGCCCATCCGGGCCAGGCATAGTCCGAGACCGTTCATCGGGGAAGGTTCGTTGGGGTGATTTCTGGCTGCTTTCTCGTACAATGTTGCCGCCTCGCCCAACTCGCCTTGCATGCCTTTAAGCCGGCCGTATTCCTGCAACGCGACCAGATGCGTGGGATCGATGCGCAACGCCCGCATGTATTGTTGTTCGGCTTCGACCAATTTGTTCGATTGGATGTAGACTCGGGCGACCGAAACATACAAGTCGGGCCCCGGTGGCTTTGACTTGGACGAGAGCAACACCGGATCGTTGGCCCGCGCCGGCGGCAGATCATCCGACGCGAACATGGCCGACAGGCCGTCGCCGGCCTTCTTAAACGTCGAGGATATCGACTGCGTGACCACGTTGTCGGTGATTCCCGAGGTCAACGTAATTTCGTTGCCCCCACCCGGTTGGCTGCCGTCTGGCCGGAAGGCGTGGGCTGCCGTGAAGACCTGTTTGGTGCCGGTGGTTGAGGCATTTTGGGTCGTTCCCGTGACGCCGGAAGAGCCTGGGTTGGACTCTCTCAGGGGTCCGGCGCAGCCGGCCAACATGCCAACCCAACCTGTTGCCACAGTCAGATATCCGAGTAAGGCCATTCTCACCTCGCACCTCCGTAACTCCGAGCATGTCTGACGAAGCTGTCCGCAAGCCGAGAGGCCGTGTGGGCAGCCACCGAGACTCGTCCGCATGGAACGGTTTCCGTTTAATGATCGACCGAACGTGAACCGAGCCTGTAACTGAATTGGGGATTTGCAGGGAGTTTAACGGTCGTGCCAGTTGTAAGGGGGGCATTCCGCGACGAAGGGTTGGCGAGCGGAGGGGGGCCGTTACCCAACCACGCTAGGCGTGGGTCTCCCGACCTCGCCCCTGAACCGACCGCAGGTCTCCCCCCGGATGGGGAGCAGCCATGCCCGGCCACAGCCCACACAACATCGTTGGGTGGACGAGGAAACCGCATCTCTGGGTGACGAATCTGGCGGGAGGGCGCGGGGAGCGTGTAGGCTTCAATCATCACCGCGCCGGGACAAGCGCGGCGGTGGTGTGGCGGGCGCCATTGGCGCCAGCACCTGTGCCCGTGCTACACACGGGCAGAATGCCCGAGGCGCCCACGAATTCACCCAGCGTGAGAAATGCGGGCTACTGGGACTCTTGTTTGGGCGCGGGGAGTCGGGGGTCGGGTGCCGAGTCGCGGTAACGGGTATCGATCGTTTGGATACGCTCGGCGGGCCATCCGGCCGGTCCGTCGTTGGTTACCAGTACTTGGGGAAGGCCCCCCTCGGTCATGAATCGGGCCGCGATCTTCTTGACGGTTTCCACGCGGGCGGCCGTCTCGCTCGGGTCGGTCGATCGCTGGACGAAAACAGTGCGGTATTGGGGCGGCGACTTGAGAATGACCTGGCGAATCTTCTGCCAGCCCGCCTCCGTGACGTCCGCGGTATCGCGCTGGAAGTGGTACTCTCCCAGCGTGTTCTGCCGCCGACGACCGTTTTGCGTCATGATGTCGAAGGGAGTCTGTACGTGTTGCCGATCGGGGATGACGTGGGGATAGGGCCATGCGTTGATTGTTCGGAAGTCGGATTCCATATGCCGAAAGAGGCGCGCAAAAACATCCGCTCGAACGGGGGATGCGCACGCGGCTGTGAGCAACAGGGTCAAGAGAGTGGACAATCCCATCCGTGTCATGATCTAATCTCCATAGCGAAACTCATCCGAACCCGCGTCTGAAAGGCGGAGCTGTTTCGGCCAGGGCAATACCCACCGCTGGCGGGGTGTCACGTGAGTGCCGGCCGCGGTAAACCAGGATCGTTATCGGCAGAAATGGGGCGCCGTCTGTGGCTCCATTGGATGGACACCTCTAATCGGAACCGTCGGGGGCTATTTGCTACCACCCATTTTCGGCGCCAACTCGGTCATATAGGTGATCGCCGCGGGCCCGACGAGCACGACGAAAATGCCGGGAAAGATGAACAGCACCAGGGGGAAGATGAGCTTAACGGCGGTCTTGGCCGCTTTTTCCTCGGCCAATTGACGCCGCCGGACGCGCATCGAATCGCTCTGAACACGGAGCGCCTGGGCGACACTCGAACCGAACTTGTCGGCCTGGATGATGATCGCCGCCAGGCCGCGCAGATCGGGTACTCCGGATCGCAGCCCCAATTCGTGCAACACCTCGGCGCGGGCGCGTCCCATCTGGAGTTGGAGATTGCAGATCGAGAACTCCTCGGCAATCACCGGATGGGTATTGGCCATTTCCTCGGCTACTTTTCGCATCGCCTGATCCAAGCCGAGCCCGGCTTCGACGCAAACGACCAGCAGGTCCAGCGCGTCGGGGAGTCCGAGAAAGATAGCGGTGCGTCGACGGCTGCCAATGAAGAAGAGAACGAGATCGGGCAGGTAGAACAGAAACCCGGTCATCCCGATGGCGGAGATCATCGAGTTCTGGGTGACTCCCGAGACCAGCATCGCGAACCCCCCACCGAGGAACAACCCGGCCAGGAGTCCGGCGAATTTCAATCCCAGGAAGATACTGGAAGCCGATTCCCCGCGAAATCCGGCGCTGGTGAGCCGGTCTTTGAGTTTACCTCGTTCGGCGTCGCTCTTGGGCTCCAGGGCCTTGGCCAGCGCGGGGCTGGCCGCTTCGAGGACCTTGGTGACTTTGTCGGACTTCTTCCCCGTAATCGACTCGGCGTCGCGGCGGCGGGAGGAAGGGTCCTTGAGTTCGTCGAGTCGTTCCAGCGCGCGGGGCTTCGTGGCAGCCAAGCGGTTCATTGCCATCCAGGCCAGTACGGCGAACGCGCCGAAGAGGGCAAAGGGGTAGACGGCCTGAAACGAAATCAGTTGTTCGGCGAGAATCACGGTAGCCTCACACCTTAATGGTAATGATTTTCTTAATCACGATGGCCCCCAGCACCTGCAGGAAGATCGCGAAGGCCAGCATTTTCTTTCCCAGCGGCGTGGTAAACAGCGGCGTAATGTACTCGGGGTTCAATTGATATACGGCCAAGAACAACGCCGGCGGCAGCGCCAGCAAGACGATACCCGAGAGACGCCCTTCGCCGGTCAACGCCTGGACTTGTCCCCAGATCTGAAACCGTTCGCGGATCAGTTTGCCGATTTTGTCGAGGATCTCGGCCAGATCACCGCCGGTCTGGCGCTGGAGGATGACGGCCGTGGCGAAGAAGCTCAGGTCGAGGTTGGGGACCCGTTCGGTCAGCGAGTTGAGCGATTCCTCCATGGAGTTTCCGAGGTTCTGCTCCTCGAAGACGCGGCCAAACTCTTTGCCGATGGGGGCGCTCATTTCGCCGGCCACCATCTGGAATCCGGCGGCCAGACTTTGCCCCGCTCTCAACGCCCGGGCGAGCATTTCCAGCGCGTCGGGCAGTTGGGCGGCGAATGCTTTGAGCCGTCGGCTTCGTCGCCAGAGAAGCCACGCCATGGGGGTCAGTCCCATCAGCAGCGCCACCACGGGTATGAGCGCCGTGTTGATCTGCAAGGGGATCGAGACCACCGCGGCGCCAACCGCCATGAACGCCGAGACCGCTGCAAGCCGGGCGAACGTCAGCGACGTGTCGGCTTGCTCGAAGAGGCGATTGAAATTGGTGAATCGGCTGAGCAGGTTCTCTAAGAACCCGGGCATCAGGTCCAGCGGTTGGGCCAGCACGCTGTTGCCGCCCATCGCCCCATCCTTGCCGGAAGAGGGCGAACCGGTTCCGGTCAATACGTCCAGTCGGTCTTCCACCTTGTTGGCGGGACTGGGACGCAACAAGAGCGCTGCGCCGCCGACCATCGCGGAAACGCCGACGAAGGCAATTATGGCTAGAAACATTGGGTCCATGGCAGAGACTAATCCTCCATCATTACACGCTGGCGGAAAGCGCTGGAGGGCAACCGCACGCCGGCTGCCTCCAGTCGATCCATGAACGTCGGGCGAACCCCCTCGGCGATAAACCGCCCGTAGGCCCGCCCGTTCTCGTCAATCCCGTCTTGCAGGTAGCGATAAATATCCTGCATGACGATCGTGTCCTGCTCCATGCCCACGACTTCCGTGATATGGGTAATTTTTCGCGGGCCGCCTTGCAGCCGGCTTGCCTGGACGATCAAGTCGACGGCACTGGCCACTTGCTGCCGCATGGCTTTCAGGGGAAGTTCAAACCCGGCCATCGTGATCATCGTTTCGATACGCGCCACGCCGTCGCGCGGCGTGTTGGCGTGGATCGTGGTCAGCGACCCCTCGTGGCCGGTGTTCATGGCCTGGAGCATGTCGAGCGTTTCCGGCCCGCGGCATTCGCCGATGATGATCCGCTCGGGCCGCATGCGCAGGGTGTTTCGCACCAGATCGGTAGCCGAAATGGCACCCTTTCCTTCGATGTTCGGCGGGCGCGTCTCCAGTCGGACGACGTGTTCCTGCTGCAACTGCAATTCGGCGGCGTCTTCAATGGTGACGATCCGGTCTTCGTTGGAGATGAAGCTGGAAAGCGTGTTCAGCAGCGTTGTCTTCCCGGAGCCGGTTCCGCCGGAGATGATGATGTTGAGCCGGGCCTTGATGGCGCCTTCCAGCAGCATGACCATTTCCGGCGTGAAGGCCTTGTAGTTGAGCAGATCTTCCAGTTTGAGCGGATTGGAACCGAATCGGCGAATCGAGACCGACGCCCCGTCCAACGCCAAGGGAGGTATGACGGCATTGACGCGGGAACCGTCGGCCAGCCGGGCGTCGACCAGCGGACACACTTCGTCGACGCGCCGCCCCACTTGTGAGACGATCCGGTCGATGATCTGCATCAGGTGGTCGTTGTCGCGAAAGACGACGGCGGTCCTTTCCATCTTGCCGCGGCGTTCGACGTAGACATTTTTCGGTCCGTTGATCAGAATGTCGCTGATCGAGGAGTCTTTGAGCAGCAATTCCAGCGGTCCCAAGCCGAACGTTTCATCGAGCACTTCCTCAATGAGGCGTTCCCGTTCGTTGCGATTGAGCAGAGTCGCAAAGGTGCTCGACCACCAGGCGAATCTCGCGGCGGAGGACATCCCCCTCCAATTCGCCGACGCGAGCCAGGTCGAGCTTGTCGACCAGTTTGCTGTGGATCCGTCGTTTGAGGTCTTCGAAACCCTGTTGCTTCGATTCGCCGGTACGCAGCGTGGGTGGCATCGTTTTCATTCCTAAGACCTATTCCAGTGGCCGGCCTTTCCTTCGTGACGAGACGGGGGAACCGCGGAGAAATGACACAGCGGGCCCATAGAAACATAGCTTACGCAACGGCAAGAAACCGCCTAATCGGAAGAGTTTCCCGCGACGAGGAGACCTCAAGGAGATAACCTCGTCGCAGTACGGCAGCTAGGGAAGGGGGGCGAGCGGGATGTGCCGATTGCACTGGTTGTGGCGGCTACTTCTGCTTGCTCGACAAGAATGGCAGGAAACGGCCGATGACCGATTCCTTGCCGCCGGAGGAGGAAGGCGAATCGGTGCTTTTGCCGGAAAACCAATCGGCCAAGGCGAGGTACGACTGCGTGACGGCGGCTTTGGGGGACTGTTCGACCAACGGCACGCCGTTGTTGCGAACCTCGACCATCGTGCGATAGTCGTTGGGGAACTGCCAGAACACCTCCTTGCCGATCGTTTCCTGAGCCTTCTTCGTGGTGATCTGCCCGTTGTCCAGTCCCACGCGGTTGACGACGATCTTGATCTTGTCGGCAAGCGACTCCATTTCGTTGAAGGACGACATGAGTCGCACGATGTTTCTCAGACAGGGAAGATCGAGTTGGGTTACCAGAAGAACGTGGTCCGCCATTTCCATAGCCACGCGATCGATCGGGCTGTAGCTTTTCGACAGATCGAGCACCAGGTGGGAAAAAGTGGCTTTGAGCAACCCGATGACGCGGCGCAGATCTTCAGGTGTGATCAGGTCGATGTCTTCCAGTCGGACCGGACGAGGCAGGAGAAAGAGACCGGAAGAGTGCTTCGTCAGCGAACGTTTCAACAACGCGAAATCCAGGCGCGTCACGTTCTGGGCCACGTCGACCAGGGTATAGTCGGGAATCGTGTCGAGGCAAACGTCGGCGTCCCCCAGGCAGAGATCGAGATCGACCAGCGCCGCCGTGTTGCTCTCGTTTCCCGCCAGTGCGCATCCCAGGTTCACTGCCAGGCTGGTCGTTCCCACGCCGCCGGTCGCACCGGCTACGGCGATCACCTTGCTCCCCCGATGCCGCCCTTCTTTCTTGCCGAAACGCCGATCGCTGATGCGTTCCAATGCACCGAGCAGATCCTCAAGCCGAATCGGTTGGGGGAGGAACTCCTTGGCCCCCGCCCGCATAGCGCGGAGGATCAGGTTTCCGTCGGTCGACGAACTGACGACCAGGATCGAACAGTCGGGACAACTGGCCGACAACTCGGCAACCAGATTGAGCGCCTTGTCGGGGTCGCCGTCCAGACCGATCAGGCCGATGTCGGGATTGGTTTGCGCGACGATGTCGGTGAAGAACTCGTAGCGGGAAGACTCGGCCTCCAGCCAAATCATGTCCATGCCCAGAAGCGTTGCCTTCAACGCGTCGCGCGCGGTCATCCGGATCGACGATGGCAAGTCTGAGAACGTTTTCCATGGCAGTGGACACGGCAAGAGCGCGTCGCCAACGCGGGGTCCATCGAATGGGCTCGACGCGGCGAAGCGCCTCGGCGGCGACAAACCTCTCTATTGTGCTACGTCATACCCGACCGGCCCAATGAACCCGGAACGCCCGCTGCTTCTGGCCGAAGGGACGGTTCGCGCGGGATATTGCCGGCTGGCCCCGGTGTACGAATTCGGATAACTCGCGCCCCTTGCTCCTTGGAAGCCACCGGACGCCGACGGCATTCCCGCCGACGATGGTGGTCCGGGGGGTTGGGGAAACGAACCCTGTCCAGCGGCGGGCACTTCGCCGACCGGGGCAACTTGAGGCGTCCCCGGGTGGGCGTAGCCGGTGCAAGATTGACACCCGACGCCGCCGCAGCCGTTGCACGCGGGCATTTCGAGATGCCCTCGCATGTACGCCTCCCAGTCGTTCGGTGATCTCGTCCCCATTCCCGGTCCGCATCGGGGGACCTCCTCTTGATCCATGGCCTCGACCAACTCGGGCGTGACCATGATCAGCAGTTCGATTTCGTTGTCGACGTGTTCCACGCGCCGAAACGCCGCTCCGATATAAGGGACTTCACTGACCCAGGGGAGCCCCCGGCGTTGAGCTTCGGTGCGCGTCTGCACCAACCCGGCCAGGGCTAGCGTTTGCCCCGCTTCCATTTCCACTCCGGTATCCACCTCGCGGACCGAGAGTCCGGGCACGGTAATCGCGTCGACCTGCACAGCCCGGGAGTTGTCGATTTCGCTGACTCTCGGACGAACCTCCAGGCGTATCTTTCCGTTACCCAGCACAATCGGCACGAAATCGACTTCCGTGCCAAATCGTTTATATTCGATCCCAACGGTGCCCAGGCTTCCGGGCACGAGGATGGGAAACTCGCCGCCCACGCGGAAGTAAGCCGGCCGGCCGCTGATGGTAACCAGGGTCGGCTCGGAGAGTATCTTGAGCAGGCTATCCTGCCGCAATGCCTCCAATATCCCGAAGAAAGCCCCGCCGCCTTCCACCACCGCGAAGGAAAACGTCCCCTTCGCGCTGCCGCTTGCCACGCCGTCGGCGATACCAGTAAGAAGCCCGCTGACGCTGGAGGCCACGACATTGCTGCCGGTGATCTTGGCGAAATCGAAACCGAGCGAGCGCAATTTTGTCCGCGAGACTTCCATCACCTTGATATGCAGATTGACCTGCTGCACGCCGCCGACGGTCATGTTGTTGATTGCCTGGCCGTAGAACTGCTCGCAGATCCGCATGATCTTGGGCACGTTGTCCGCCATGTCGACGTATCCGGAGATAACGACGTTCTTCGAGACGGGCGTCACGCGCAGCGCCGACTTGGGAAACTGCCGCTCCAGCAGTAACCGCAACTCCTCGGCATCTCCCACCACCACGACGTCGATGGTGTAGATCTTGGGAGCCGGGTTGGTCGATTGGGGGTCGCGGTCCCAAAGATTGACCTGTGTCACCCCCGGTGTCTTGGCGAAAATCTGGACCTGCTTCGACGAAAGGGGTGTCAATTCCAAAATATTGGGATTGTTGACCTGGGCCTGCGGAATGTCCACGTCCAGCGTCAGAATCCGGCTGGTATTGACGGTCATCTCCATCGTCGGCGGCGAATGCTCGACCCGGTGGATGATCGACCCCCCCCCACCGAGTCGGTTCGCCGCATTGGACGACGGTGCTTGAGGCGACGGGGCTCGAAACGGCAGCGGAGATATTTGCTGCGCGTGGGCCCGTGATTCCCCGCCGGGGGGAAGCATTGATATGCACGCCGCCAGCGCGGCGATACAGGCCCGTGTGGCCGAACTCTGGCGAAGAGAATAGCTAGCCATCCTTGGTCTTCCTTGCAATATCCGTGATTTCGTGACGGATTCTCCCTCGACACACACTTCCGTGGCATGTCGTGGCTTTGAGCCCCCTTGGAAACTGCCGAAAACGATTCGCTACGAATCGCTTGGCGTCGGTATTCTCGTGTCTGTCTCTGCCTCCGTCGATTCCTTTGCCCTGTCGCTGCCCGTGGTCTCTTTGTTCTCCGCCTCGGGGTGATCGTCAGTCGCCGGCTCGTCGGCCGCCTCGCTCCGATTCCGCTGGCGCAACTCCCCAACCGGACCGTCCGAATTCATCGTGAATACGTCCACTTGGCTGCCGTGCAGGATTCGCATCCGCGGCCCCTGGATCGTCGGTTTCTCCTCGCCGCCCTCTTCGGCTCCGGCGGTCGACTCGGCCGGTTCTTCCCCGCCCTCGCCTTCTTGCCGGAATCTATCGAGAAACGAGCCGACCCGGTCCAGCGCACTACCGGCGGGCGATGTCCCGGGTGTTCCGGTCTCGGGCGGCGACGTGGCGGACGACTGTTGATCTTGTGTGGAAGCCAGGAACTCGGCCGCCGTCTCTTTGTCCTCCTGACCGAGCAGTCCGCCGATACTCGTGATTTTTGCGGGAGCTTCTCCCTCGTCGTCCGGGCTTCGCATGACGACGCGAATCTCGCCCACCGCGGTGGCCGTGGCCACGAGTTGGGCTTCTTGCGGGTCGACAATCAGAGACAGTGTTCGGGCGACGATTTTCCGCTTCCCTTCGGCATCGGCCGAGAGACCGTATTCGTCGTTGACGGCAAAGACCTTGATATTCTGCAAGAAGGTTCGCGTGACGGTTGTCGTTTCGCGTGTTTCCAGCGATTTCAGCTTCATCACCGCCAACACGTCCACGCTGTCGCCCGGCAGAATCATGTCCGCCCCACCCGTTTCGCAACCGACCTTGACCGTGATCACCCGATCTCCGGTTTCGATCAACGAGGCCGCCGTCGTTTCCGCTTCGCCCCTTTTCAAGAGGTAGCTATCGAGAATGAGGGTCCCTTCTCCGATTCGGATGCGAGCGCGCCGCCCGACGATCTCGTCTTGAGTGAAGAGGGTGCCGGGGGGGATCTGACTGACGGGCCACTCTTCGAGCTTGAGGTCCTCTTCCGACAGGGTATCGCCCAGGTTGACGTCGGCCTTTACGACGTAGACCGTCTCCATGTCCGACGGCTCCTCCTCACCCTTGCGATTGGCCATCACCTGCGTAATGCCGATCGAGGCGATCAGGCCGCACCCCAGCGCCAGAACGAGCAGTGCAATCGACTTGCCACGCATAAAGTCCCCCTACCAACGGGTCTGTCGGTCCGTATTGCCTATAGGTCAACGTATCGGGTGTCGCGATATCAGCTTCCAGCCTCGCGGCGCATCACCGTGATTCCGGCCAGTTCCTTTCCACCTAGAAACATTGGCGATGGAAGCCAACTTACTTGATCGAAAGGCACCGAAACGGAAACGGTCACCGGTTCGCCATAACCGGCCGTACTAGGCGGATCCGGAGTGATCGTTACAGTCGCGCCAGGCACCGACGCGTTGGCGAGGTACTCGCTGACGGAGTTTCTCACCTCGTCGCCCGTGGCCCCGTCGAGTATCGCAATCCGGGCACCCTCGCGTGAGCCGTTGGTGACAATCTGTTGCACCATCACCATTCGTCCAAACTCGATGATCCCCAAAATGAGGAGGAAAAAGATCGGCGCCACCATGGCAAACTCCACGACCGCTGCACCGCGTCGATTTCTTCGGCACAATCCGCAAAGTTTCTCCACTCTGTTGCTTCGCCGTTCTTCGGATTCTTTTGTGTGAATCCCCTCAGAGGTGCCAAAAGACCTGAAGATGGGAAGTCTGCGTAAATTAAGTGAAATCATAGGAGCATCCCCGACCAGGCAAAATAGGCAATGGTCCCGATGGCGATCGGGATTCCGTAGGGCAAGAGCATCATCGAACTCTTTCGCTCGGCGGCCATGGTGGACAGCTTCTCCGGATCGCGGACGATCAGGATTTCCGAAACGATGGCCGTGAATTGATCGCGGTGGTGTTGCCACTTCTTGTGCCACAAGACCATTCCGATGGCAATGACCGCGCCGAAGATGGTCGATACGCAGAAGGCGAAGAAGGTGACCGTAGTCCAAACCCAGGCGCCGACACCGGCCAGGAGTTTGACGTCGCCGGCCCCCATGCCACCGATGGCATAGGCCGGCAGCAGGAGTCCCAGGCCCACCATGGTTCCCACGAGGCTCCATCCCAGCCCAGGCGCGCCGAAGGCAATGGCGCTATAGATCCAGCCGCTGATGATTAGTGGGAAAGTGATCCAATTGGGGACTTTCAGTTGGCGACCGTCGATCACCGCGGCGACCACCAAAACGATGCTGACCAACCAGACGTGCCAGTTCTCCACCAGGGTTCCGTGGAGGGTGTTCGGATCAAACATAAAGCGAAGTCTCCATTTTCACGATAGTCAATTTGCGCCGGATCGGCCCCTTGTCCTTTGTGGTCGACACGCCTCGGTGTTAGAGGTACGTTCTCTATTCTATCTATATGTCAAAAAGTTCCCCTCGGCACCAAAACCGCTTGGTGCCGAGGGGCGTTTTCCGGTCATCGGGGCATTCTGTCCGGACTAGTCGGACAATGCCTGTCGTGCCGACGTCGACGACTAGCGAACGGCGCTAATGCAGGTCGACACGTCGCTGAACGTCCCCGAAGCTTGCTTACCGATCGAACTGATGGCCGTGAGGCACACAATGACGATCAAAGCCAGCATCACCGCGTACTCGACTGCGGTGGGGCCATCTTCCGAAACGAGGAAACGTTGCACTTTCTTAGCGAGCGACTTCATTGGTAATCCTCCGTTCCGATGTCCGCTACCGATGATCTCGCAGGAGATCGCCGGATGGGGACCAACCGGAAAGAAACAGGTTGTGCGGGTTCTCGGGAATACAACGGCGATCCAAAAAGGCCACCGCGGACCTGCTCCGTATCCCTCCGATACCCAGTTAATTACAACGTGTCTCGCCTCGAAAGTGCCGTTGCTGACGCAACCGTTTTCCGTTCCATGCTGAAGCCCTGGGCCGAGGCATTGGATTGGAAACACCCTTTCGGCAGCCAGGCTTCCGTCCGATGTGACTCGGCCGGCCCTTGGCTTTGCGTCCCGACCTCGCGGTCGAGTTGCCTTTATCGAGGATGTGAGACTGCAGGTCGAAAAACGCTACGCGTGCCTTGCCAGATTCACGGACTTGAACTAGGACGATACTCTGGCGGAAAAGGACACCCGCAGTTGAGCGACCTTTCGGCCGCTCCGTCGAGGGTCACGCTTTCGCGCTCAGCCTCAACATTAAAAACTTAGGTCACCATTTCCCGTTGTCAAACTGCTGAGTTTAGAAAATCTGGAGAATTCAGTGAAATCTTGCCGATTGCCGGTCCGGATGTAGCGACTGCCGCCCGTTCACCCTAGAAAAATAGGGGTTTCCGTGCAGTGACCGCCGATGGCACGCGGGTCGCTAAATAATTCGGGCTAGACTTTACAGGAGAGGGGAAGCGTGAACTTGTCGCTTGGGACAATCGATGGATATGGGCGCAAACGTGTTTAGGACAGACCAATCGTTCTTTCGATGCGCGCGGCGTTACGGACGCCTGTCGACGGCCCTTTTCCTGGGAATTTGGCTTCTGCTGCTGGTGGCCGGCCGTTCCAAGCTGTTTCGCGACCCGGGAACCTTCTGGCACACGAGTTTCGGCCAACGGATGCTCGAAACGGGCGAGCCTATTGGTGTCGACTCGTGGAGTTTCACCCATGCCGGCCAGCCGTGGGTGGCCTCGCAGTGGGCGCCGGAATGCGTCATGGCCCTTGTTTACCGGTTGGGCGGTTGGGATGCGCTGCTGCTGGTGGCCGTCTCGCTGTTGGCCGCTCTCTACGCTTGGATCGGCGCCCGCCTGCACGGCCGCGGTCTGCATCCGATCGGAGTGGTCTTGCTGATCGCCCTGGTTCTGGCGGCCAGTTCACACCAGTTCCACGTGCGTCCGCTGATTCTCTCGCTTGTATTCACCGCCGCGACGTTCGCGCTGCTGGTCGACGTCGAGGCCGGGCGTTCGCGTCTTGTATCGCTTTGGTGGCTACCGCCGATGTTTGTCGTTTGGACGAACGTACATGGCGGCGTGCTCGGCGGCTTGGGAACTCTGGGACTGGTTGCCGGCGGCTGGATATCGGCGGCCCTCCTGGGGCGCGCCTCGCCCGTGGAAAACAGAAAACAGGGTATTCAACTCGCGCTGGTCGTGGCGGCCTGTATGCTCTCGGTGCTGGTCAATCCCTACGGGCTCGATCTGCCGCGCACGTGGTTCACCGTCTTGCGACTTCCGCTGGTCGATTTGGTCCAGGAGCATGCGCCCCTGTTTCGCACCGACGGCATGGAATCGGCGATGACCGTGCTGCTAGGCGCGCTGTACGCCGTTGCCCTGGTGGGCGTATTGCCGAGATGGCCGCGGATCACCTGGCTGCTGCCGGTGGTGTGGTTCGTGTTGGCCTGCGGCCGGATTCGCCATGCGCCGCTGTTCGCCCTCACTGCCGCGCTGGCGTTGGCCGACATGTTGCCGCATACCCGATGGGCCGGGTGGTTGCGGCGCCACGAATTTCTGACGCCCCAAGAATCACTGCCTGGCGATCGTCCACGGCGACTGGCGTGGCGGCCGGCATTGATCCCCGCGATCGTCGTCATCGCGACGTTGTCTCTGACATGTGCCGCGATCCGACTCCCCGGCCTGCCCCAACCGCTGGCCCGATTCGACCCCTCGCACTGGCCCGTCGAGATGGCCGAGCCATTGCGCCAAATCGAAGGCGACGGACCGGGTGACACGCGGATTTTCAACGAGGACCGATTCGGCGGGTTCCTCATCCACCACGCGCCCCATCTGCGGGTGTTCATCGACGACCGCTTCGAGCTTTACGGCCGGGAATTCTTGCTTCAGTACGTCAACGCCCGAGAACACGACCCGGCGCAGCTCGACGTATGGGCCGATCGCTACGGTTTCGCCCATGCCCTGACCATTCGCCAATCGCCGTTCGACCGTCATCTCGAACAATCCGCCGACTGGACGATCATTCATCGCACCGAAGCGGCCACGCTCTACCGCCGCGATCTCTCACCATAGTAGTCCGTCGAGAAGAGCGTGGATACGTGGAAACAGGTGCCATGCGCCACCCAACTAACTCGATCCACCCGATGTCATCGGTGGGCTTGGTTTCCCACCGCGAGACCATGAATTGGCCGGTTTGCGCGTTTCAGCCGCTTTCCAGAGATCGGCCACCGAGGCGGGAAACCGTGTAAAGCCAAAGCACAGCAGCGGAGCCATGAGCGTTCCCCAATACTGGTTCACCGGTTGCCCGACGACGGCGAAGGCGACGACGAACAGGCAGACGGTCAACCCGGCGCGCAAGCCCAAGGGTGTGTGCCAGCCGGCCAATCCAATCATGGCCCCGACGAAATAGAGGGCCGTGACCCATTGCGGCAAGGTCAGCAGATAGGCGTTCATCTGCGCCGTCGAGAGAACAAACGCGGTACCGCCGAACTGGACCCAACTCTTTTCCAGCGCCCACGCATCGGGCGACATTACGGCCCAGACCTGCAGGGCGTGCAGTGTGTAGAAGACGCCCCAGGCCGACAGTCCGACGAGCCAGGATTTCACCTCGCGCCACCCCCGGTCCTTCACGTCCAAGGCCAGGCATACCAGACAGTACGGCATGGCCAACTCGCGGAAGAACAGGGCCGCCAACCCGGTCAATAGTCCCAGCCTCCGCCGCCCCACGCCATAGGCGCCCAGCGATAAAGCAATCAACACGCCGGTCCAAAGCTCCGGCGAGACGTACAACTCGCCGAGCACACAGAACATCAGCGGGCCGGTCAACAGTAATGCGCAGGCCACGGGCCGCCGCAACCGGTTGCCCTCTTCCCGGGCCAGCGACTCGAAGGCCAGCACGATCACCCCCAGCGCCAGCAACCCCAACACGACCTTCCCGAAGACGATTGCCGGCATCTGGCCGATCAACCACATCGGCAGGGGCGTTCGCCAGTTGAACACGCTGAGCGTGGGATACCCGCGGGTGAGCAATTCGTCGGCCGCCGCGTCGTAGTAACCTTCGCCCGCATGAATTCGTTCGACCTCGGCCGCATACATTTCAATATCGCTGGGCGACGATTCGGGATGGTCGAAGTTGTCGCTGGCCAGCGGCGACAGCGTAATCCCTACACACACAACAAGCATCACCACCAGCAGAACCAGTACGATCCGTGCTTGCCAAGGTGCAAGCCGCGCATAGCCGGTGGACGTGGAGAAACGGGACATCGTATTGGACCTCGCCGGATGGAAGGGCGCGGGAGAGAACTCGCCTCTGGGGGAAGTCTAGCTCGCAGAGGCACTTGAAACCTCGTTCCCTTGCTCTTCATGGGAACCGGTTCGTCAAACGGCCCCTTTTTCAAGGTTCTTCAGAGAATTTCGGGGGGTCTGGGATTGGGGAGTGCCTGGGGTCGAGCGCAGCGAGCCCCCGGTACGTTGCGATCCGGGGGCTCGTCGCTCGTTCCTCGCAACTCGACCCCAGGCACCCTCCCCGGAATTCCTTGACGAACCTCTTTCAAGAGGCTAACCCGGATGTTGTTTTCGGGACCATTGCAGGATAAGATAACAGCGTGGTGAACGGTCGAAGGAATGAGTCCGCGGACTTTGATCGCCGAGGGTGACCGATGAACGATGCTCCGCCGTCCGTGTCCCGCCGCGCCGACACGGGGATCGTGTTGCTGGCATTGGTCTTGCCCACGCTGGTGACGTGGCTCTATTTCATCGCGCTGGCCGACTCCGCCCCCGCGCTTCAGCAACTGGCTTACGGCATCGGCAAGACGTTTCAGTTTGGCCTGCCGGTCGTCTGGGTCGTGGCCTTCCAGCGCCGCCGATTGGGGCTGAGGCTGCCCGGCACTCGCGGACTTCTGGAAAGCGCCGGGTTCGGTGTCTTCGTGGTTGTGGCGATGTGGGTTCTTTATGGCGCCTGGCTCGAGCCGTCCGGCACCATGGACGGCCCATGCGAAGCGGTCCGCGCCAAAGTCCTCGGGCTGGGCTTGGACAGCCCGCTGAAGTACGCCGCGCTGGGTGTCTTCTATTCTCTAGGGCATTCGCTTCTGGAAGAGTATTACTGGCGGTGGTTTGTCTTCGGCCAACTACGGCGGCTGATGCGCCTCTGGCCGGCGATCCTCGTATCGAGCCTGGGGTTCATGGCCCACCACGTACTGGTTTTGTCCACGTTCTTCGGTTGGGACTCCCCGGCCACCTGGCTCTTCTCGCTGGCCGTGGCCTTCGGCGGCGCCGTTTGGGCCTGGCTCTATCTCCGTAGCGACTCGCTCTACGGCCCCTGGCTAAGCCACCTACTGGTCGACGCGGGGATCTTCATCCTCGGCTATCGGATGGTCGGCGATTTGTTTGCCGGGTAAACAAATCAACCGCCGACGTCCAGCTCAAGCGATTCCGTGAGGCCGGCTTTGAGGCGTTCCACCGCGATGGCGCCCATGGCGGCGTTGTCGGTGCAGAGATTGATCGGGGCGACGTGAAGGCGAAACTTGTGGCGGCGTGCTTCGCTCTCCAGCCGGCGGCGAAATCGGGCGTTGGCCGCCACGCCGCCGCCCACGCAGAGCGTGTCGAGCCCCGTCTTCTCCAGCGCCCGTAGCGCCTTGCCCGCGAGGCAGTCGACCACCGCTTCCTCGAAGCTGGCGGCCAGATCGGCGACTTGACGCTCGGTGAGTTGTACCTGGGTGAAGTCCTGCCGCCCGGGCCCGACAATCGAATAGCGGACGGCCGTTTTCAGTCCGCTGAAGCTAAAATCGAGCCGGTCGCGATCCTTGAGAAACGGGCGCGGAAAGCGGAAGGCCCGCCGATCGCCCGACTCCGCCGCCCGTTGGATCGCCGGTCCGCCGGGATAGGGTAAGCCCAGCATCGACGCCACCTTGTCGAACGCCTCGCCGGCCGCATCGTCGATGGTCGCCCCGAGTAGCTCGAATTCCAACGGGCCTCCGCAACGGAAAAGGCTCGTGTGTCCGCCGCTGACGATGAACCCGACGCAGGGAAACACCTCCGGTCCGGCGGTCAGGCGGCAGGCGTAGATATGGGCGTGCAGATGGTTGACGGCCACCAGGGGAATATCCAGGGCCACGCAGAAGGCCTTCGCCGCCACCAAACCGACCAGCAGCGAGCCGGGCAGACCGGGTTGATTGGCAACGGCCACCGCGTCGAGATCGCCGACCGACAACTCGGCCCGGGCAAGCGCTTCGTCGATGACCGGGAGGATTCGCTCGACGTGCGCCCGGGAAGCGATCTCCGGCACGACGCCCCCGAATCGCCGGTGCAACGCGTCCTGCGACGCCACGACCGATGAGACGATCTCCAGGCCGTCGGTCACCACGGCCGCCGCCGTTTCATCGCACGAAGTTTCCAGGGTGAGTAGGTACATACGTCAAGCCGACTCGGCCCGGGCCAACTCGGCGCTGAGATACTCCAGCGCCTTCTCCAATTGCCGATCGACCGGCTGGTTGGCGTCATCTTCGTTCTCGGCATCGGCCGGATCGCCTTCCGGTTCGCTGGGTTCTTCGGGAGTTGGTTCTTCAGGAGTTGGTTCTTCGACCGGTGCCGACGTTTCGCCCTCGCCGGTCTTGGCCGGGTCGGAGGCTTCGGCCGGCTCCTTGTCGTGTGGCAGGACAATGTCGCGCTGGCGGCGAATCCGGGTCAACTCGATCATCTCCCGCGGGGTCAGCTTCACCTCGTACCCGTCGCTGGGCATGACGCCCCACTCGTCCGAATCCTTCGCCTTGGGAAACCGGTGGATGTTCTTGCCGTTGGGGCGCCGGTAGCTGGCCGTGGTCAATTTCAGCGCGCTGCGGCCGTGTTCCAATTCGATGACGTTCTGCACGCTCCCCTTGCCCCAGGTGCGCTCGCCGATGACCACCGCGCGGTCGTGATCCTGGAGGCAAGCCGCGACGATTTCACTGGCACTGGCGCTGTAGCGATTGACCAGCACGGCCATGGGAAATCCCTCGTGCGTGTCTTTCTGGTGGGCGTCCCAAGTCCGCTCGGGCGTGTTGCGGCCTTTGGTGCTGACGATTCGCCCGCCGGGTACGAACATGTCGCTGATCGCGATCGCCGAACTCAACAACCCGCCCGGGTTGTAACGCAGGTCGAGGACCAGACCCTGCAGCCCCGCGGTGCTGAGTTGCTCCATGGCCGAGCCGAGTTCTCGGGCCGTGCCGCGGCTGAAGGCGGAAATGCGGATGTATCCGATCCGCTTCTCCGCGTCGTACATGAATTCCCAGGCGTCGCTGGCTCCGCGGCGGTCGCCGAGCACCGTATCGACGTGGATCACCTCGCGGGTCAAGGTGACTTCGGTTTTGTCTTTTTCCGTCTTTCCGGTGTGGATCACCGTCAGGCGGACCTCGCTGCCGTCTTTTCCCTTGAGCCACCGGACGGCTTCGTCAAGCGAGATCCCCTCCGTGCTCTTACCGTCGACCTCGATAATCCGATCGCCGGCCAACAGTCCGGCCCGATAGGCGGGCGTTCCGACCAGCGGGCTGATGATCGTCAACTGTTCCCCTTCCAACGACACCTGAATGCCGATCCCGCCGAACTCGGCCTCGACGGTACTTCGAAACCGGTTCATCTTGTCGGGGTCGATGTACGACGAGTAGGGGTCGAGTTCTTTGAGCACGCCGCGAATGGCCGCGTCGATCAATTCGCGCCGGGAAATGTCCTTGACGTAGTTTCGCTCGACCTGGTCCAGCGTGTCGACCAGCAGTTTGTGCAACTCGTACGCATCGTTTTCCGGTGGCTTGGACTGATCGGCCCATGCGCCGGGGGCCACCAGCAAACAGATCGTCGTCAGAACCGCCGTCCACACCGCGCCATTGCGTCGACCCATCGATAGGTCTCCCGATAAAAAGGGTATCCGAAACAAACCTCGCTCCGCTCCGCCGCGAACAACACCACGCGTCGCTCGGCAGAAATTCCGCCCGCGCGCAAGTCGCCTACAGTGCATAACTTACACATTATAGTGAACGCCCACGAGCGGGGCAAGCGAGATCGGTTTTTCCGGCAATCGGGGGCCCCCCGAAGCTGCAAAGTGTGACCCGCCAAGCACTTCACACGGTGGCAGGCAAGCCCCCCGCCTTCGGCCAGAGTGCCCGCCGGGCGAGAAACAGCGCGTAACGACCGACGCCCGGGATCCGGCCATGCGGATGCATAAACGGCTGTACGGGTTCGCCTTTCTCGAACCCCAAGGCAATCGCCGTTGACACGTCCGGGCCGGGGCAATACCATACGGCCCCTCTTCTCCACGACTCTTCTCCACCATGGGCCGAAGGTCCGCGTACCCCGTTGGGATCACGTCCGCATGGCCATCCGCGCTGGTGCCCTGTCGCTCTTGGTGATCGCCGTTTCGCTGTCCGCCGGCGGCTGCATCCGACCGATCAAGGGGCTTTTTCCGCCGCCTCCGCTGGAGCCGACCAAATCGGTCCACGTGGTCAGCCATGGCTGGCACACCGGCCTGGTGATCGACCGGGCCGACGTCCCACCCGATCTCTGGCCCGAGCAGCACGACTTCGCCCAGTCTCGCCACCTTGAGATCGGTTGGGGTGACGAGGGTTTCTATCGGGCCCAGGAGATCACCCCCGGCTTGGCGCTTCGGGCGATGTTTCTGCCCACGCCCAGTGTGATGCACGTCGTCGGTTTCGACGAACCGGTCGAGAGCTATTTTCAGCAAAGCAAGATCTATCGGGTCGAGCTGGGCGAACCGGCGTTTCGGCAACTCTGCCAGTTCGTGGCCGACACCTACGACCACGACGCGGGCGGCCGGGCCATGCCCTTGGGCCCGGGTATCTACGGCAACAGCCGCTTCTATCGCGCCAAGGGCAACTACTACTTCCCCAAGACGTGCAACATCTGGACCGCCCGGGCGTTGCGCACCGCAGGCTGCCCGATCGATACCTGGACCACCGTATCCGCCGGCCGCGTGATCGACGAGGTCGACGACTTCGCCACCCACGTGGCGCCGCGGGATACCCAGTTGGCCCAGCAGAGTACCGCGACATTGCGGTAAGGCGCTCCGCGCATCCGTCAGCCCCCGGCTTTGCCGGGGGGCCACACCCTACGTCCACAGATTGCGATCCAACATCCGATAGTTCAGCGCTTCGTTGAGGTGCGTCGGCTCGATCGACTCCGAGTGGTCCAGGTCGGCGATAGTGCGGGCGACGCGCAGCACTTTATCGTGGGCGCGGGCCGAGAGACCCAGTTCGGTCATCGACGCTTTGAGCAGGTTGCGGCCTTCGTCGTCCAGGGTGCAATGGCGGCGGGTCTGGCGGTGGGTCATGCCGGCGTTGTGCCGCGTCGGCGCGTCGCGGAAACGCTCGGCCTGGACCTGACGCGTGGCCGATACCTGCTCGCGGATTTGCTCGCTGGAGGTGCCACTGGCGCCGCCGGAAAGTTCGCGAAACGGAACGGCCGGCACCTCGATGTGGATGTCGACCCGATCGATCAACGGGCCGCTGATCTTGCCCATGTATCGCTCGATTTGCGGCACCGTGCAATGGCAGTTGCGCCGCGGATCGTTGCGATAGCCGCAAGGGCACGGGTTGAGCGCCGCGATGAGCATGAAATCGGCCGGAAAGGTTGTGCTCGAAAGCGCCCGGGCGATCGTCACCGTCCCGTCTTCCAGCGGCTGACGCAATACCTCCAGCGTGCGCCGATTGAATTCGGGCAATTCATCGAGAAAGAGCACGCCGTTGTGGGCCAGGCTGATCTCGCCGGGCGAGGGCGTCGAACCACCGCCTACCAGGCCCGCGTCGCTGATCGTGTGGTGCGGCGAACGATAGGGCCGCGTGGCCAATAGCGGCTGGCCCGGCTTGAGTTGGCCCACGGCGCTGTAGATGCGGGTCGTTTCGATCGACTCGCTGGCGGTCAGGTCGGGCAGCACGGTAGGCACGCGCTTGGCCAGCATCGTTTTGCCCGAGCCGGGCGGACCGATCATCAGCAGGTTATGGCCGCCGGCCGCGGCGACGCAGAGCGCCCGTTTGGCCATCTCCTGGCCGCGGACGTCGGAGAAATCGAGGTCGTAGGTCGATAGCTCGCGGAAGAGGACGTCCAGCCGCGAGGGCGTCGGCTCGATTTCGATCTCACCGGTGTAGAACCCGACCGCCTGGGCCAGACTGGCCACGGGAATCACCTCGATTCCCTCGACCACCGCCGCCTCGGCCGCGCTGGAACTGGGCACAACCAGGCCGACGACGCCCTCCTGCTCGGCAGCGGCCATGGCCATCGACAGCGCCCCGCGAGCCGGCCGGGTGCTGCCGTCGAGGGCCAGTTCGCCGACCGCGGCGTACTGCTCGAACCGATCCGAGGCGATCTGCCCGCTGCCGGCGAGAATACCCAGCGTGATCGGCAGATCGAACGACGCGGCCTGTTTGGGCAGTTCGGCCGGCGCGAGGTTGATAACGATGCGATTCTGCGGCCGTTGGAACCCGGAGTTGACGATCGCCCGTTCGACCCGATGGGTGCTTTCCTTCACCGCCGCCTCGGGCAGCCCCACCAACACGGTCTTCGGCAGCCCGGCGGGCGAAACGTCGACCTCGACCTCGACGGGAAGGGCGTCGATTCCCAGCAGCGAATAGGTTTTGAGCTTCGCAAGCATGGGAAATCCCTGGTTCGGGGCAATTGGGCCACGGGCGGAAAGTCCACTCCCCCACATTGTGGCTGGTTGCCGTTCGCCGTGCAAGGGGGGCGAGGCTTCATGCACTCTTCTGGCTTCTGAGGGACTGGCAGCATGTCAAGGCCGCCACTAGACCACTACCACATCCTCCCCAAGATCATCCGCCGCGGCGGCTTGTTCCAGGGCTTTGTCGGTGCTTGCCGGATCGACGGCGCGGCAGCTTTCGGCCAATACGGCGGCGATCTCATTGAGGTCGCCGCGCCAGTATTCTTCCGTCGTGTCGGGCGGGCAGAGTTGGGTCATTTCACCCAAGAGCAGAATCAGCCGCAAGAGATGGCGGAAGATGACGCCCTCCTGCTTCTGCAGGTGCTTGCTGGTGATGTAGTTGTTGAACTTGCCGCCAAACTCCAGCAGTTCGCCGGCCACCCAGGCCGGGGTGATCCGCACGTCGTCGACGTCGGGGAAGTCGTAATCGAACTGGAGCCGCAATTTTTCGGCCAGCGTGAGCACCCAGACGGGCGATTCGTCGTAGGTGTGACGACGGTCGTAATCCTCGCGCGGTTGCTGCGCGAGTTGCTCGGCCGTGGCCAACCCAAGTCGCAGCAACTGCTCGTCGAGCCGGGTCGTGGCCAGCGGGCCGGGTGACAACTGGTCCTGGGGCGGAACGCGAACGTAGCGAGCCACCGAGCCGGGCAACTCCAACACGCTCTCCAACGCCTGGATCCGCTCGGCCCGATCGGCGATGCCCAGGTAGTTCATCAGAAACAGCCCATAGAGCGGGTTGATACCGCGAAGCAACAATAGCTTGGGCAGCTCGACCGTGGGATGGGCAAACTCCGCGCGATACGGCGGCGGTCCTTGTGGCTCTTCTTTGGCAGGGTTGCTGTCCAAGATCGCCCGTTCCAGTAGGCCCAGCTTCTTCGGTTTCTCGGCCGGTTTGCCTTCCGGTTCGTCGTTCTTGGGTGGCTCGGGGTCGAGTGTGACGTATCCGGCGCGCCACAGGGTAAGGAGCATCTTGTCCAGCGTCTGTTGACCGGCCTCAAGGCCACGATCCGAATCGGCCAGGCGCTTGCCCACCAACTGCCGCACGACTTCCACCTCGGGCGACGCGTCGAGCATGTAGGCCAGCAATCGCCAGGGGAGCGGCGCCCGGCTGTACAGTTTGCCCGGCTCGGCGGCACAAAGCTTGTCGAACTGGGCCTCGTTCCAGTACTGTTGGTTCGCCCGGCGCTTGGGCATCTTCTTCTTCAGCCGCTTCTTTGCTTTGCGAAGACCGGGGTCCTTCGTGTCCTCGGGAATCTGATCGTATTGCACGCGCCATCGAGCGATCTTCACGTCGTCTTCATGGGCCAGCACGAAGACATACCCCCGGTCGTCGAACTGCGGGCGTCCCGCGCGACCGAAGATCTGATGGGCCGCGGTGGCGTCGAGCAGGCGCTTCTTATCCGGCGGGCCTTTGAGGATCTCGGGCACCACGACCGATCGGGCCGGCAGGTTGATGCCCGCGGCCAAGGTCTCGGTACACGTGGCCACCGAAAGCATCTTCCGTTGGAACAACTCCTCGACGATCCGCCGATACTTGGGCAACACGCCCGCATGATGAACGCCCACGCCGCGTTGCAGGATCTGTCGCAGCTTGGGACCGGCCCCGTCGGTGAAGTCGTGCTTCTTCAGTTCCTCGGCCAGCGCCTTCTGCTGCTCGGAGGTGAGTACCTTTTTGCCCTTGATCTGCTCGGCCACGCTCCAGCATTGCTCGCGATTGAAGCAGAAGACCAACGCCGGCGTGCGGCGGTTGTCGCGATCGCCGGAGGCCATCTCCTCAATTTGCTCGGAAAGTAGCTTGTCGGGCACCCATTGAAAGGTCAGCGGCACTTTGCGCTCGTCGCCGCGAACCAGCTCAAGTTTGCGGTTGTGCTTGGTTCGCAGCCAACTGACAAACTCCACCGCGTTGCCCACCGTGGCCGAAAGCAATAGCGTACGAACGTGCTCCGGCAGCAGTCCCAGCGAGAACTCCCAGACGATCCCCCGATGGTAGTCGGCGAAGCTGTGGAATTCGTCCATCACCACGGTGCTCACGTCGTCGAAGTCGAACGCCTCGCCGTGCAACAGCCGGTTGAAGAGGATCTCGGCCACGACCACCAGGATTCGAGCGTCGGGGTTCTCGCGACGGTTGCCGGTCACCAGGCCGACGTCCGTGGCCTGGAACCCCCAGCGAACGGCCGCCTCCTGCATCTCGCGAAATTTCTGCTCCGTCAGGGCGATCAGCGGCGTGGTGTAGTAGGCTGTCCGGCCGGTGTGCAACGCCTCGAACAGGGCCGCCTCGGCGATCAGCGTCTTGCCCGTGCCCGTTGGCGCGCAGACCAGAACCCCCTGTTCGGCCGAAAACCAGGCCAACAGGGCTTCTTCCTGCAACGGGTAGGGCTCGTACTGAAGCTGTTCGAGGTAGCGTTCGGCCAGGTCGTCGCGCGAGGGCGACGGGCTTTCTGAACTCATGGCGGCTCCGGCGAGTGGGGATGTCGAGTTCTCATTGTACCCGATAGCCGGGCGTTGCGAAGGGCCCGGGTCATCCTGGGCTTTGTTTCAAAAGGTGCCCAGAGGCGTCATACGATGGCCCTCCGAGGCCGTCGTGAAGCCAGTTCTTTCCACGGCGACGGCCTCGGAGGACCATCGTACGAATCTTGAAACAAAGTACCGGTAGGCCGCTGCGGAAGGGGACTGGCTCACTTCACGATCAACCACATCCCCGACGCGCCGGCCAGCACGAGCACCAGGCCGTCGAAGAAACGTTGGGGGATTCGCGGCAACACCCAAATACCCGCGGCAATGCCGATCGGGACCATCGGCACGATGATCAGATCGAACCGGAGTGTGCCGGCGGTGATCATCCCTTCGGACCAGAAGGGGACGATCTTCAGCGTGTTGACCAGCAAGAAGAACCAGGCACATGTGCCGATGAACTGCTCCTTGGGCAGTCGCTGGCCCAGCAGATACATGGTCATCACCGGCCCGGCGGCGTTGCCGATCATCGTACCGAAACCGGCCGCCGTGCCCAGAACGGCGGCGAACCACCACGTTTCGGCCGCTTTCGACCAATCGAACCGCCGCCGCAATACCTCCAACACAAAGAGCGCGAGAATCAGCCAGCCCAAGACGGGGCGCAATTGGTTGCCGTCGGTCTGGCGCAGGATCAGGTATCCCAGAACCATGCCCAGCGCCACATAGGGGACCAGCCCCAAGAGTCGCCGGAGTTGCGCGTGGCGGCGGTAGAAGGCCACGGCCAGCACGTCGCCGACCAGCAGCACCGGCAGCATGGCCCCGACGGAAAGTTCGGCGTTTTCGGAGAAGGCCTCGGTCATCAGCGCGACCGAGAGAATGGCCGACGGGGGAATGCCCGCCTTGGCAAACCCCATCAGCAGCGCGGCACAAGCGCCCAGCACGTACGCGGAGGATTGCAGTTCCATCTCAGATATAGTACATCCGTTCGTCGCTGCTCTTGGCCCGCTCGACCAGTTCGGCCAAGGAGATGCCGTGCAGCAGATCGCGATGCACGGCCGCCGCCTCTTGCCAGGCATGGACGAGGACCCGCACGGCCGGCGAGTCGGGTGAGGCGCTGGTCGCGTGCGTCCCGTTTTGCGCGGAGCCTTCGATCACGTCCATCACGGCTCCCAGCGACACCTCCTCGGGCGGCTGCACGAGCTGGTATCCGCCGGCGGCGCCTCGCGTGCTGGCCACTAACCCGGCTCCCTTGAGCTGCAGCAGAATCTGGACGAGAAACCGCGGTGGAACGCCGTGCCGCTCGGCGATCGCGCGAATGCGAATCGGCTCGCCCGATCCGAATCGGGCCGCCAATTCCAACATCGCGATACACGCATATTCAATTTTAGCGGAAATTTTCATCTCACACTTCCAACGATTCGGGGTTCGGGGGGAGAGGAGTAGGAACTTGTAGGAACTTCCTCGCGAGTACTAAAGGTAACCGTCCGACGTTCAATCCTCCGACAAGTGCAGTCCGCATTCCGTCTTTGCCGTTCCGCCCCATCGTCCCGCCCGCTCGTCTTCCCCCAGGAGCACCGTCCGGGTGCAGGGCCAGCAACCGACGCTCGGGTAGCCTTTGTCGTGCAGTGGATTGTAGGGGATGTCTTCCTCGGTAATCCGTTGCCACACTTGCTGCTTCGTCCAGTTGGCCAGCGGGCTGATCTTCACCAGCCCGAATTTCTTGTCCCAACCGACAATCGGCGCCCCGGCGCGGTGGACGCTCTGGTCTCGACGGATACCACTCATCCACGCCCGGTATCCGGAAATCACACGCCGCAACACGTTGACCTTGCGATCCGTGCAGCATTGGGTCGGGTTGGTCTTATACAACGGGCCTCCGTGCTGACGTTCGTATTCTTCCACACTGGTGTCCGCGCTCTGCAGATCGATTTGCAGGCCGTACCGCTCCTGGATTCGCGCGCGCGTTTGCAGCGTCTCGGGAAACTGGTACCCGGTTTCCAAGTTGAACAAGTAGACGCGCGGTTCGATCTTGGCGATCATCGACAGGATCAGGCATCCTTCGGGCCCGAACGCCGTGGCCATGGTGAGGTCGGGAAAGTAGTGCTCGACGGCCCAGGCAATGATCTCCTCCGGCGTGGCGTCCTCCAGAAGCCGGCTTTGCCGTTCCAATGCCGCCAGTCCCTCGTCGTCCATCTCCCGAACGGAGGCCACCGAGCCGGTCCTCGCGCCCGGATTCTCCCCGGCCTCGCGTCCCGCCGGCCCAGTCGTGCCGCCTGTGGGTCGCACCGGGGGGTGCGGGTGGTTCGACGCTTCGTTCCACCCGACCTGGGGGCTAATAACTCTTCCCATCACGCTAAGCCTGATAATCTATCGCGTTTCCATAAGGCCCACGCGCCGGTCATGGCGAGGCTCGATTTGATTATACGAATGTTTGTCAACAAAGTCAACAATGAATGAGCGTTTTTTCCATCGGTCGCTGCCAAAAATGGGCGGTGGCGGTTCTTGGCCCAGCTCACAACGGGCAAATTTGCGAAGATCACCCTTGGCGGGGCGTGCGAAGCTGCGGTTAGTTGGGTGCCGGATCGGCCCGCCTGCGACCGCGGAACCCGTACAGCCGTGCATTGCCCTTCTTCCCCATATCTCGTATGGCGCCGATCTTACGAAGGCAGTAGGCGATGCGCTGGGCTGTCCAGCGTTTGATCTGGAGCCCCTCGGCCAGATGACCTGTGTCGAAGGTGCGCGGGAGGCGGCAGGTAATCAGCCCCGCGAGGTCCTTAGCCGTCCGTAGCCGGACTCGCTTGTGAACGGTGGTCAGCTTCTGATCCTCGACTTCGTGGTCGGCGGCCCGCCATCGGCGGCGACGGCCGTGGCCCGGGTAGCGCCATTCCTCGATGTCGACCAGCAGGACGTCCAGGGCCAGCCGCCGGTGGGGGAAGACCCGGGTGAAGTAGACGAGTTCGTCGAACAGGTCAAGAATGCCTCCCCGTTTGGGGCTCAGCCGCCGCCCGGTCACTTCGCCTCCCTTGGCCGTTTGTTTGACCAAGAGCTTCCGGACGATGATCGGCTTGACCACCACGACGCGGTGGTCGGCCAGCAGCGCGCGGATTTTGTCGCGAATGGCGGCCAGCGATCCGTGTTGGATTTCCACCAGTTCCTTGCCGGAAACGACGTCGATGCGGTATCGTCCCAGCGGGACCTCGAGCCGGGCACCCTCGTCGGCGTAGAACGTCTTCAACTGCCGATGAAGCGAGGTTTCCACAACGGATCCCGAGCGAAAGGAAAGTTGGCGAGCCTGGAGAAAAGCCGATGACAAGAGGGTTTATCGGCTTTTGACGCCGCGGAAGTTGACGTTTCGGCAAGGAGGGGGGAATGTGTGGCACGGCTTACTCATTAGCCCTGTTTCCGCGCTGCCAGGGGCAGCACTGCTTGCAAGCAAGCAGTGGCAGACGATTTTCGCAACGGGCTGCTAAGCCTCTTTCGGTGGTTCGATGCCGAAGTCGCGAATCGACAGCAGGCTGGAGAAAGAGTAGCCACGCTCGGTAAACGCCTTTTCGCCGCCCTCCATGCGGTCGATGATGGCGACGACCCGGACCACCTTGAGGCCGAACGCTTCGGCCCTCTCAATCGCCGTCAGCGACGATCCGCCGGTGGTCACGACGTCCTCGACGATGACGACCCGGTCGCCCTCTTGTACGGGGCCCTCGATGTACTGGTTGGTGCCATGCCCCTTGGATTCTTTACGCACCAGAAAGCCGGTGATCGGGGTGCCACGCATGGCGGACATGGTAACGACCGCGGCGGTGATCGGATCGGCGCCGATGGCCATCCCGCCAACCGCCGCCGGCATCTCCCCCTCGTCGAGCAGGTCGAGGATACCCTCGGCAATCAGGCGTGCCCCGGTGGGGTGCAACGTCACCTGTTTGCCGTCGAGGTAATACGTGGCCGATTTTCCCGAGGCAAGCGTGAAACGGCCAAATTTCAGGGCCTTCTCGCGAATCAGGGCAACGAGCGATTCTCGGTCGTACACGGGCGGGTTCCTATGGCAAGAGGGGTCGACAGCTTGCCACACCTATACCATGTAGCCAGCGGTTCCGGAAGGGGCGGCCGCCCGTTTTGTCGCCAAAGGCGCCAAACTTCGGACTTTGCTCATCTTGACGTGGGACGCCCCATAGCCTGGCCCGTCGGCCACCGCGGCCGGACTCCCCCGCCCCGGTCGATCCGTTTGTTGACTCCTTGCCAGCGGTCTGGTACTCTGCGCAGGCACTTGGGGCAGTTAGTCACCCGTCTCTCCCTCATTTTCTTGGGAACAGCACCATGCGACGTCGCGAGGGATTCACGTTGGTCGAGTTGCTGGTGGTGATCGCGATCATCGGCATTCTCATCGGGTTGCTGCTTCCCGCGGTGCAGGCGGTTCGCGCGGCGGCGCGGCGGATGCAGTGTAGCAACCACCTCAAGCAGATCGCCCTGGCCCTGCACGGCTACCACGGCGCCGTGGGGAAGCTCCCGTACGGTACGCTCGACGAGGCGACCACCACGTTCCATCGCCGCGATACCTGGATGCAGCAAATTTGGCCCCACCTCGAGCAGTCGGCCGTATACGACAAGTACATGGCCTGGCAGGGCGTCTGGATCATGGACACGCCGGTGGAGATCAAGGACGCGGTCATCCCGACGTTCGTCTGCCCCTCGGACCCGAACGGGCCGGGTTTCGGTGCCGGCGGCGGGTACCGTAGCGGGGGTTACGGCTTCCAGGGCAACTACGTCGGATGCGCCGGCGACGACTACATCAAGATCAATCGGCCGGGTTTTTCCGGATACGCCCTGCATAAGCTCAACGGCATCTTTTACGCCAACTCGGCCACGCGGATTGAGGACATTCTCGACGGCACCGCGCACACGCTGCTGCTGTCGGAGGTGAAGATCCGGGGCGACAAGAACGATCCCGGTTGGGGTGGCGGCGGCGGCTACTGGGGCGGCGGCCAGCATTCCGCCTTCGGGTTTACCGCGCTGGAGCCGCCCAACACGACGGTAGCCGACCGTGTCTGGACATGCAAGGATACCAACATGCTGAAGTCACCCTGCATGACCGTGGGCGACGATATCAACAAATGCATCTTCGCCCGAAGCTACCATTCCGGCGGGGCCTCGGCCGCGATGGGCGACGGCTCGGTGCGATTCATCACCGAGACGATCGACCTGCCCACCTGGAAGGCTCTAGGCACGCGAGCCGGCGGCGAAGTCACGTCGACCGATTGAACCTTCAAGGAAACGCCCGTCATGCCCAAGACACTCGCCGCGTGTGCCGCCGTCTGTTTCGCTTTGCCGCTGTTCGGTTGCGGTCTCGGCGGGCCGACGACATACGAGGTCACCGGCACGGTGACGCTTGACGGCGAGCCGATCGCCGACGCCCAGATCGTCTTCCGGGCCGTCGACGGCTCCGAAGGGAGTTGGGCCGGGAAGGTTACCGACGGCGAGTACGCGGTCCAGTCGACCCCCGGAAAGAAACGTGTCGAGATCACCGCCACCCGCGAGATCCACGTGAAGGTCGCCTCCGACAGCGGCGAGGGCGAACTGAACTACGAGATGTACGTTCCCGAGAAGTACAACCGGCAGTCGGAGTTGACCCGCGAAGTAACCGCCGACGGCGACAACCACTTCGACTTCGCCTTGGAGCCGTAGGTCCAAGTCTGGCCAGATCATCAGATTGTTGACTCTTTATCACCGCTCTGGTATTTTGCTAGCATACTTGAGACAGCTAGTCACCCGTCTCTCACCCATTTTCTTGGGAGCTGGACCATGCGACGACGCGAGGGATTCACGTTGGTCGAGTTGCTGGTGGTGATCGCGATCATCGGCATTC
>CAYUIQ010000019.1:0-20335 GCA_964444795.1 uncultured Planctomycetaceae bacterium | reverse complement strand
TCATCGGGTTGCTGCTTCCCGCGGTGCAGGCGGTTCGCGCGGCGGCGCGGCGGTTACAGTGCAGCAACCACATGAAACAGGTGGCCCTGGCCCTGCACAACCACCACGACGCGTACAACCACTTCCCTCACGGCAACTACAACTACCTGGACAGCACGTTCTCCACACCGGCCCCCTACAACAACACGCAGGACCGCCGCTGCTGGATGCACGACACGCTCCCCTTCCTGGAGCAGAAGGCCCTCTACGACAAGTTCCACGCACACATGGAAACGGGCGCCAGCGCACTGGCCTTCCAGGAGTCGGATACGGTGATTCCGACGTTGATGTGCCCGTCCGATCCGACCAGCCCCAAGCTGCACACCTACTGGGGAGGAATCAACGGCGTGCCCACGCAAGGGTTCTCCGGCAACATGATCACCAACGCAGGCAGCGACTACTTCAACCCCGGCGGCGTGCAGGAGAGTGCCAATCGAGACGGCCTCTTCTTTGCCGTCTCCAAGGTGCGGCTTGAGGACATCACCGACGGCACCACGCATACGGCGATGGTCAGCGAGTTGATCCTCAGCCCGGACACCGACTCGCACGACATCCGCGGCCGCTACCACAACCCGGCCCACGGCGGTGTGTTGTTCAGCACGCGGATTCCACCCAATACGATGGTCCCGGATCAATTGAACTGGTGTGCCAACAACCCGGTGAAGGAGGCGCCTTGCATTTGGACGGGCACCAACATGTTCGTCTCGGCGCGGAGCTTTCATTCCGGCGGGGTCAACATGGCGATGGCCGACGGCTCGGTGCGGTTCGTCAGCAGCTCGATCGACACGATCGTGTTCAAGGCGACCGGCAGCCGCAACGGCGCGGAAGTGACCGGGGAGTTCTAGAAAGAGAAGAGATCGAGGAAGCTCATGAAACGATGGCAGCTTGTAATCGCCGGCATGGGACTATTGGCCGGCTTGGCCACCGGGTGCGGACCTTCGGGGGCACCGGTCTCCGGAACGGTAACCTGGAACGGCAAACCGGTCGAGAAGGGGCACATCGTCCTGGAGCCGGTCGAGGAGAACGTGAAGCCCGACGCGGGACAGATCCAGAACGGCGAGTTCGTGTTTCGGGCCCAGACGGGGGTGAAACGGGTGAAGATCCACGCCGACCGCAGGATCACCGAGCCCGACCCCGTCATGGGGATCGCCGAACGCGGGCCGTATATCCCTGCGAAGTTCAACTCCGAGACGACACTTCAGGCGGAGATCACCGCCGACGGCGAAAATCACTTCGAGTTTCACCTCACGGGCGAGGAAATCGTCCCCTTGCTCGATTGACCGGCGGGCTACCGTCGAACGATCACCACCGACGAGACCGAGAGGATGTCGTAAAGGTCGTCGACGTCGCGATTGTCCAGGCAGATCCATCCACGGCGGGTGGTACGTCCGACATTGGCCGGATCGTCGGTCCCATGGATGCCGATGCTGTCACGAAGGCCGATCCAGTGCTGGCCCAGGGGGTTGCTCGGATCGCTCGCTTCGACGGTCACCCCGTCGAGGCCGTAGTACCTGGGCTGCCGGATCTTGTTGCGCACCTCATACCGTCCCTCGGGAATCGTCTCCTCACCGCCAAGCCCGATGGCAAAACGACCCGCGTAGTAGCCCCGAGCGGCAAATAGGGTCAGTTCGAGCTTCGACAGGTTGATCTCCGCCCGGAACGGCCCGCGGACGACCTTCAACTCCCGCCCCACGGGAAGATTCCGGGGATCGCTGATGCCGTTGATCTTGGCCAGCAATTGCCAGGGAACGTCGTGCATCCGGGCGATCTGTTCGAGATCTTCACCCGGCTGGATTCGATAGGCGGGCCCGACGTATTGCTTGGGCGAATAGACCACCTTGCCGGCCGCGAAATCGAGAAAATCGACCAGCATTTGTGACTGTTGCGGCGACAACGAGGGGTGGTCGAACCAGGCCGACAGGGCCAGCAACGTTTCGGCGAGGTTTGCCTCCAAATCCTGGCTCAACCGTTGCTGGGCGTTGGCCATGACCGTGTCGAACTGACTGGCCGAACCCCCGGCTGCCTGACCCGGTGGAAACGGATCGGAAGGCGAATCGCCCGCGCCCGGAGCCGACGGTCCGGTTCCCGGCGGGGGCAGAGGAGAACGGCCGGCCGGATCGCCGTATCCGCCCGTGTAATCGGCCAGCGGCCCAGTTCCCGGTAACCCGCCGCCCGGTTGCGTCGGATCGGTGTGTCCCTCGGGGCCGAAAGGCGGCGCTGGGCCGCCCGCATTCGGGCCGGCGCCGATGTCACCCGGCGGGAACGTGCTCGGCTGGCCTGGCATTTGAATCGACAAGGTCGAGTCGGCGCCCTCGGGAACTCCCGGCGGCGGGGTCGACCCCGTGTCCGCATTGTGGTTCAGCGACACGTAGACCGCAAAACAAAGAACTCCCAACACGACCACCAGGCCAAAAGTCTTGAAGTTCACGATCGTCCTCCTTGACGAATCCGCCGAAATGGCGCTTCTTAATGGACTTGCACAATCAAGCCCGCGGGAAACCGATATGCCTGACGCTGCTGACTGGTTTGAGGAATCCGACGACGCATTTTACTCGGATTCCGATGATCTTTATTCCGATGGCGACGCGCCCGACGACGACTTCTCCGACACGTGGCCTTGCCCGTCTTGTGGGTCCGATATCTACGAGGATTCCGTTCGTTGTCCCGTCTGCGGCGACTTCGTCACGCCCGGCGGATCGATCTGGTCGGGGCGCCCGGTGTGGTGGATTATCTTGGGTCTACTGGGCACGGTCGCCGTGATTCTGACCCTTGTCTTGTCATTTCCCGGCTAAGGCCGCGCGCCCGGTCCGGTCCGGCGGACACAGTCGCTCGAGGCGGATCATAGGAAAAGTCGGGAAATAATGCTACACCAAGCCGCAAGAATTTCTCGGCGGGGGGACGGGTCTGTTCGCGGAAGGAAACTGATTGTCGCAAATCATTGGTGGAAAACATCTTGCGCCGAAACGGTACGCGAATCCCGGGCATGGATCCGCGAAGCGATCTTCCCCACCGGGCTTGCGGCCTGTCCTTTTCCTAACTCGCCGGAGAAGGCGTGACAATGAGCCAACCAATGACTACAATTCGCTTTACGGAGAGTCGCCGCTTGTGCGTTTGGCCGCAATTTGGCTCGGGCAGCCCGGGAACAACAGGAGCAGAAGCAATCCCTCGAATGGCCGGCCAGTAACATGGTATCGTGGTTCAGTCAACGCATCACGGTCGGCGAATCCGATTGCTCGCGAGCGTTCGAGCGGACCAAGATTGACGGTCATTGGGCATATAAACCGTGCGCAACGGACGACGATTAGAGAGGATGCCGATGGGACAGTTGTTCGACAGGATTCGGCAGCTAGCCGCAGAGGACAAGTACGTCGTCGGACACCACGCCTCCGAGCGGTTGGAGGAGCGTGGTATCATGGAATGGCAGGCGGTGGCCGGGTTGGAGGACGGCGAGCTGATCGCCGAACGGCTGGACGCGACGCCGAATCCGGCTGTGGAGGTGCGCGAGTCCTTACCGGACGGCACACCGTTCAAGGCTGTTTGGTCTCATCTGCGCCAAAGTGGTGTCACCAAGCTGGTAACCGTCCATTTTTTCGACAGAGGTTAGCCATGCGTATACCCGGAGAACGAGTCAAGCGGACGCGATTCATTCAGACTGACAGATTCGTCGTTGCGATCGAGGTCGAAATGGTCATTCCCGTTGATGCCCCAGACGAACCTTGCTACGAGTCGGAAACGGTTCAACTTCTTCGGGAGGTGAAGGAACACGCCGAGCGGGGAGATGTGGCTTGGTTGACCCAGAACGGAAAGGTCTACACGGCGACGGAGCCGGTTTGACAACACGGGATCGTCGCCGAAGAAAAGGACTCAACCGAGCCGCAATACGCGCGTTGACTTTGCCTGCCGTCAAGGTAAGCCCATGGGCAGCACGCGGTCCAGGCTACTCCTTCACCCCTTCTTCCCCTCCCGCAACCGGGCCCGAATCGCTTGCAGACGCTCGGCCAGTTGACGCTCGAAGCCGCGATCGACCGGGCGATAGTACTGGCGCTCGATGCCCAGATAGTCGGCCGCGGCGATTCCGTCGGGACAATCGTGGGCGTACTCATAACCCTCGCCGTGGCCCAGTCGCTTGGCTCCGCCGTAATGGCCGTCGCGCAAGTGTACCGGCACCGGCAGCAAACGCCCCTGGACGACATCCTGGCGGGCTTCGCCAATCCCCACCGTCGCGGCGTTCGACTTCGGGGCACATGCCAGGTAGGTCACCGCCTGGGCCAGATTGAGTTGGCACTCGGGGAGACCCACCACCTGACAGGCCTGCATCGCGGCCACGGCCAACGGCAGCGCCGCCGGATCGGCATTGCCCACGTCCTCGCTGGCCAGGATGACCAACCGCCGGGCCAGAAACCGCACGTCTTCGCCCCCTTCAAGCATACGCGCCAGCCAATAGAGCGACGCGTCGGGATCACTGCCCCGGATGCTCTTAATCAGCGCGCTGATCGAGTCGAAATGGGCGTCGCCCGCCCGATCGTACACAACGGCCTTCCGCTGAACCGATTCGACGGCCAACTGCCGCGTAAACTCCACCGGGGAAGCGTCGGCCGAGAGCACGCCGATCTCCAGCGCCGACAGGGCCGTTCGCGCATCGCCGTCACACACCCGGGCGAGAAAATCGAGCGCCTCGTCGTGCATGTGTACGTCGAAGCCGCCCAGCCCTCGTTCCCGATCGGCCAAGGCTCGCCGCAAGAGCGTCTTGACATCGTCTTCGGCGAGCGGCTCGAACTGGAACACCCGGCTGCGGCTGACCAGCGCGCCATTGAGCGCGAAGAAAGGGTTCTCGGTCGTGGCCCCGGCGAGAATGACGATCCCCTCCTCGACGTCGGGTAAGAGCACGTCCTGCTGCGACTTGTTGAAGTGGTGGATTTCATCCACGAACAACAACGTCCGCGCGCCGGCCGCCGCCAGATGATCGCGGGCTTCGGTCAAGACCTGGCGCAGTTCCTTCACGCCGCCGGCCACCGCACTGAGTTGCCGGAACCGGCTTCGCGTCTCCTTGGCCAACAGTCGCGCCAACGTCGTCTTACCCGAGCCGGGCGGCCCGTAAAAGATCACCGAGCCAAGCCGGTCGGCGGCCAGCAACCGTCGCAGCAGTTTCCCCGGACCGAGAAATTTCTGCTGCCCGACGAACTCCGTAAGCGACCTCGGCCTCATCCTCGCCGCCAGCGGCCGGGCCTGACGCAAGTTCGCTTCTTCGCTGGCTTCGAATAGGGACATGGGGAGCTTACGTTCCGCGGATTCCGACCCATTTGCCCGGGCACTTGCGCCGGGGCTG
The DNA here is from genome assembly GCA_964444795.1 of uncultured Planctomycetaceae bacterium. Classification (GTDB taxonomy): domain Bacteria; phylum Planctomycetota; class Planctomycetia; order Pirellulales; family Thermoguttaceae; genus JABMRP01. Next base: position 14,970 of record CAYUIQ010000019.1, on the reverse strand, counting down.
AACTATCGGGCGTCCCTCACAGTTTAGCACTCTCCGGCACCGCGGCCAACCGGCACTCTCGGCATCGCTTGCGAGGCAGGCATACGACGCTGGAGGCGGATGGAGACGAGTCCCGAAATGAGGTCCTTTCTCAGGATATCCGACGAAACGCTGAGTAGTCTATCCGATATGCCGTTGGTAGGGACGGAATCTGCCTGGAAACGTCGATCGGCACGTCGGGTGGACGTGCGTTGATAACACACCACATCGAATCAGACTCCTTTTCCCGTAAGCAGAAGCGTGCCCTCGTCCGCAAGAAGACACTCTGAGTGGATCAAGACCTCTGAATCTGCTATAAACGTCTTTAGAAAGCAAGCGAGATAAGACCGAATCGACGCCCCAACATCTTGCGGGAGACCACACACATGTACCGCTTGCTGAACACGGTAATGAGCTGGCTCGTGGCGCTCGGTTGCTCAGCCGTAGCGGTGCCGGCCCAAGACACCACCGATCGGCCAGGCGAACCGGGGCCGACGGTCGCCCAGCGCGAGCTGGTTCAACAGCTTGGTGCCCCCTCGTTCTTCATACGCGAACGGGCGGCAGAGAAGCTTGTGAGTCAGGGAGCGGCGGCAAAGGCAGTGCTGATGGAGGCGATTGAGGATCCGGACCTCGAAATTCGTTGGCGGGCCCGTCGTATTCTGAACGGCGTGCTTCAAGACGCATTCGAGACCCGCTTGGCAGCCTTCGTGGCTGACGTCGAGGGGAGAGAGCAACACGGTTTACCGGGCTGGAAACGGTTCAAGGAATTGGCTGGGGACGGTCGCGATGCCCGAGAAATGTTCGTTGCGATGACGCGATTCGAGGGGGCGTTGTTGTCCGCTTACGGGAAGCAATCGCCGGAACTGCCGGAGTTGTTTGCTGCTTGCGTTGCCGAGTTGCAGTCGCTCGCCGCAAGCGGAAACTCGGACGCGCGAGCCATCCCGCCGCAAACAGTCGCCACGCTGCTGTTGATCGGCTCGGACGAGACAGCCAAGGATCACTCACGGGGCCTGAGCCAGTTGTATCCCCTGTTGTGCCACTCGGCGGTGAGACAAGCGATCGGGATCCCGGCTCGTCCGTCCATCCTCCGCACCCTGCTGGAGAAGTGGGCAACTTCGGCCGCGCTGACCGGGTCAAGCCATGGCATGATGCTGGCGTTGAAGTACGACCTCAAAGAGGCGGGATTGCGGCAGGCCCTGAGGTTTATCAACCAGGAAACAAAGTCATCCTCGACGCTGCATTACGCCATTATCACCGTGGGGCGATTCGGTGGCGAAGAGCACGTTCGGTTGCTGACGCCACTGCTTGCGAACAAGACGGTCTGCCATACCTGGACCAATCGGGCGCTGAAGAAGGACGGCTCGATCAAGGTCGAAGTGCGTGACGCGGCACTCGTCGTGTTGTTGCGCATGACCGGCGAAGATCCAGGAGAATTCGGTTTCAGGCTGCTCAAAGAGCATCCGGAAACGATGTACTACGTCTACACGTTTGGTTTCGTCAACGACGAGGAGCGCGAGACGGTACATGCGAAGTGGGCCGCGGAGTCAAGGGCGGACGAGAACTGATTCAACCGTACGAGTTTCCAGTTTCCCTTTCCGAGTTCCATGCGCGGTTCAGATTCCTGGCGTCGTACCGGACGCCGCCTGCGTTGAAGGCGAACACGTGGCGGCCTGTCGAGCTTCACTTCCCAAACACGGTCTCGCAATAGATCGCCTTATCTCGGGCAACACGTAGCAACGTGCTGAGCGGTTCATGGTCGTGTGGGTCGGGATGGGCGTTTTCGGGAATGCGGCAAGGGCGGGCAAACCGCCCATGGCATCCCCTTTTCAGGTGGTTGCAGCCTTTCAACGGGTCGCTCAATCGGCGGGCTCGGCCCGGGCGAGGAGTTCGAAGTTGCAGATTCGGATCAGCGGCATACCATCATCGTCGGTTGCCAGTTGCCGAGATCGGTCGAGCGACAGAAGCAGGTGATTGCCACGCAGGCTGAGGTCTTCGATGGCTGCCGCGGCTAGGCGTTTCTTCGTCGCCCGCATCACGCGCAGGTAGGCCCGTTGCGTCAATCGGCCCTCGCGATACGCCGCCAGGGAGTCCTGACCTTCGAACAGGACCTCGTCCTTGGCCGCCAGCGCGTCGTCCGGACCGTTCCAGTAGCCCCAAATGGTCAGGTATTCGTAATTCTTGCTGAGAATCGGACGTCCGTCGGGAGTGCGTAGCGAGGCATGGCTTTCGTACCGGCTCGAATCGGCCAGAGAAGGCGAGGCCGTGGAACGGTTGCCCGCCATGTAGATCGCACGTGGGTACTCGGTATCGATCCCCTTGCCCGATAACTCCAGCGCGATGGCGAATTCTTCGAACGGGCTGTTGTAGCCGTGGGCCAGGATGCGTCGCTCGGAGCGGACAAACGGGTCGACGTCGGGGCGCTCGCCCACGCGGGAAACGCGCCACACAAGATGCACGTTGTCTTTGGTCACGGTCTTGTACGCTTGCGGAGAGACGCCAAGTTTGGTTCGAGGCGTCCGCCGCCACTTTTCCGGCAAGAAGTAGTCGAAGAGCACCGGATCCCGGCCGACCACCCACAGCGCACCGCCCGTGCTCTCGACCTCCCCGTAGATGTAATCGACCCCCATGATCGTCACTTGCCTGATGCCCGGTGGGAACTGTTCTCGGGTTTCGAATCGGCGGACCTGCCGGGACAGATAGTCCCGCCGTTTGGCCGCCCGCACTGCGTTTTCCCTGGCCGGCGTTCTCTCCAACAGCTCGAAATCCACCAGCCCGAACAAGACGGCCCCCGACTTGTCCCTGGCCAATCCGTCGGGCCGGGGTCGAACGATGATATGCCGCGGCTTATTGTCCAGAACGCGGAACCCCTTGGACTGTAGTTGCTCGTTGGCCCGCTCGAAAATGCCGATCATTCCCTTGCGATCGATCAGCCCTTTCCCGTAGGCTTTGGAGGCGTCGACGCCCTTGAGCCACTCGTAGATGACGGCGTAGTTTCGATTCCAGTCCAAATGGATTTCATCGTGATCCCGCTGGATCGTCTCCATTTTGGACCGTTTCCGGCCGAGTTGCTCCCCGGCCACGAATCCGCGCGGCACGAAGATGGCCAGCGGCTTGTGCGTGCGGAGTTGTCCCGGCGATTCGTACCGCGTGTTTCGCATTTCCAGCACAAGACTGAATTCGGTAAAGGGGCTGTTGAACTCCGCTCGGGCCAACTCCTCCGCCGCCGTCTCGCCGGGCACGTCCTGGCCCATCCGGTTCCACTTGATCACAATGTCCTTGGACCGCCCTTCGACTTCCTTCGTCTTAATGCGGAACACCGAACTGCTACCCAACAGCCGAACGCGGTGCTGGCTTCGCCAGGCATGGTCGCGCCAGTGGTTCTGGGGCAAGAGACACTCGGCAAAGGGCAACCCGTGTTCCGTGATGTAAAGATCCGTGCCATCGTCCATCCGAAGATGCAGATACTCCACACCCAACACGGTAATGAGCGATTGGGGGGCAAGATACTCCTCCAGCCCATTGGGGCGCGCGATCGCGTCCTGCATCGCCGAAGCACCCTGAGCGGAGATAAGCGGTGGAAATGAATCGGGCATGTTCTTATTCGGGTTGGTCGGACAACGCTGGGGACGACAACGCTGGGGACGTTGCCAGGCACAAGGGCCCAGGCTAAACGGTATTCTAAACTACCGATCGTGGCTGCGGAAAGGCCGCATGCTCCCGAATTGGGGGGACGCAAAGGCCACGAAGAAGAAAGGATGAGGGGAAATGGTATCCAAAGGTCGGCGTGAGAAAGCCAGTGCCCGAGAACGTCGTTGCATCTGCGTGCCAGTCCTCGAACCTCCGTCTCATTCACGTTGAGCAGCGAGCGGTCATCAGCGCCGCCGAGGCTCAATGGCCGGGCTAACGAGCTCGAAGGGTGTGAGAAGCGGGTTACCCTGCCTGGCGACGTGAAAAGCCAGGGACACCGAGGGGTCTGAGGGCGAGTCCGCGGCGAATTCTTAAGCGGCAGGGTGGCAAGAGCTGCTCTTGCATCGCCGAGGGGTTCCTGGGACACTGCCGCTCCCCGCGGGCCGATGCTATGCGCACTATACGCATAGCACCCCTCTGTGGTGTTAATGTTCCTTTTTTTCCGCCATTTGGTATCCGAAGCATGAATTCCCGGCACGCGGTTTTGCTCGGTCTGCTCTTATCCGTCGTGCTGGGCGGCTGTCAGGCCGACGGGCGACAGACGGCGACCTTGCCGGCTGGCGTGGTCACGCTGGACAATCCGGTGCATGTCCCGCTGGCCAATCACCAGTTTGTCTGGGATACGACCGTCAACGTGGTCGAACGCTATTTTGTGATCCGGCGGGAAGATGCGGTGCGGCTGGTGGGCAGCGTTTTGACCGAGGGTCGGATCGATGCCGGCCCGCAGCGCGTGCCCACGATTTTTGAGCCGTGGCACGAGGATGCCGCCGGCTCGTCGGACCGGATCGAAGCCACGCTGCAATCGCTCCGCCACCGGGCGGTGGTTCGGGTGACGCCCTCCCGCGGCGGTTTCGACGTCCACGTGGCCGTCTTCAAGGAACTCGAAGACGTTCCCCGACCGGAGCACGCCACGGCCGGAGCGGCCACGTTCCGCTACGATGGTTCGCTTCGCCGCGAGGCCGAGCCCGTGGGAAGCCAGCCGACAGACGAGGGCTGGATCGCCGCGGGCCGCGACACGGGACTGGAGCAAGTGATCCTCGCCCGTCTGCAGCGGGCGCTCGGCGGTTACGCCGAACCCTCGCTACCGGTGCCCGCACCGCTGGACATGCAGGAAATTCCCGCTCGATAGACCGGCCGCTTCATTGCGCGGGGGTCGCGTTGGGCATCTGGCCGGCCAGTCCGAGACCGGGCATCAGGGGAGCACCGAGAGGCGGTGGTTTTGGCGCCGCTTTGACCGCGGCCGGTAGCTTCAAGGTAAAGGCCGTCCCCTTGCCCACGGTGCTGTCGACCCGAATTCTGCCGTTGTGGGCTTCGATGATCTCGCGACACATCGACAGCCCGAGGCCCGTGCCGCCTTTGCCGCTGGCGTCCGGTCCGCTCTTCGTGCTGAAATAGGCATCGAAGATTCGGGGTAGTTTCTCGGGCGGAATGCCACAGCCATTGTCGCGCACCATCAGATCGACCGTGTCGGCGGCCCGATCGTAGCTGATCTTGACGATCAGGCGTCCGCCGCGCGGCATCGCCTGGCGTGCATTGATGAGCAGGTTGAGCAGGACCTGCTGAATCTGATTGCCGTCGATCATCACCTCGGGCACTTCCTGGAAGTACTTGTCGACGGCGACCCGGTACTTGTTCATCTCCCGTTCCAGCAGCATCAGGCTGTCCTGCACCAGCGTGACCAGATCGGTCGGTTCTTTTCCGCCGGAGCGGTTTCGGGCGAGCCCCAACACGGTTTTGGTGATCCGGGCGGCACGATTTCCGGCCGAGAGGATCTTGTTGAAGGCCTTCTCGCGGGTTGGCTTGTCGGCATGGCGCAAGCCCTGCTTCGCCCAGTTGATGATGGTCATCAGGATATTGTTGAATTCGTGGGTCGTGGTGCCGACCAATTGCCCCAAGGCGGCCTGCTTTTGCGCCTCGTGAAGCTGCTCTTTCAGCAGTGCCACCTGTTCTTGGAGGTCCGGACCGTTCGTGCTGCCGCCGTGTGCCATCAATATCTCCAGAGATTGGCTGATTCCCCAAATCGTAAGAAACTCACACAAGACGCCAGATTATCACACTTGCCTGGTTGGGTCTTTTCTTACTTACTTACCGGATCAGCGCGTCTTAACTCTATACGGGAAAACAAGTTAGACCTTTGCCCGTATCGTCGAACCCGCCTGGGCAACTGAAACGCAAGTCCGTATAATCCCAAGACATACGCTCCAGGGGTCATGGAAGGCGGTGATTTGGAGAAGCTGGGATGCACACGGTAGAACTCTTAGCCCAAGCCCTGCAAGTAGCGGGGCAGTTGGGGTATCGCACGCGACAAGAATGGTTGGGGGGCTCCGGGGGAGGCGCATGCCAAGTGCGCGGCCAGAAGTGGATCTTTCTCGACTTGGCCCTGGGGCCCGCCGAGCAGTTGCAGCAAGTTCTCGAAGCGCTGCGCCACGAGCAAGACACCCCCACGCTTCCCATGCCCCGGGAACTACGCGAATTGCTCACTCTGCGCAAAAGCGCGTAGTACGCCCATTTAGCGATAAGGCCGGTTCGTCTCGATATACTTCTCCACGGCCCGAGGCGTAAGATAGCGGATGCTCCGGCCGCGCGATGCCTGGCGGCGGATCGCCGTGCTGCTGATCCCGATCGGCGGCATCTCGACCTGGTGACTGCGAACCGCCTCGATCCGCTCGGCCGAGGCAATCGACGCCAGGCAATCGATATCGACGGCTTCGGCATCCGGCCGCCGCACCACCACCGGCAGAGCCAACTCGATCACCGCCGCCGCCTCCCGCCAATGGGGCAGGTCGTTGAGCATGTCGGCTCCCAGCAGAAAGAACAACCGGGCGTCGGGCTCTAATGCGCGAAAATGGCGCAGCGTCTCGACCGTATAACTGACTCCGCCCCGATCGACCTCATACGAACTGACCTCCAGCGCCCCGTGTCCGCCGGTGGCCAACTCGAGCATCGCGATGCGATCGGCCGCGGGTGTCGGGCTCCGGCCCTGTTTGTGGGGAGAAACGGCGGTGGGCAGGAAGACGACCCGATCCAACGCGCACTGCTCCCGGCAGCACTCGGCCAGCAACAAGTGGCCGAAATGGACCGGGTCGAACGTGCCGCCAAACAGGCCCAATCGCATGACTCACGGACTCCCGGTTGCAAGGTGTCGGGTTGCAGGCTGTCGAACAAGCTGGGATATTGCCCTATCGTAGCCCAACATGCCGCGGGGTGCTACCAAGGGAAAAAGGCGACAGGTACAATTTGTGCGAAGCACCCTCCGGGCCGTGCCGGCAAATTGTACCTGTCCCTTTTTTCCCGCCGACAACCGAACCCTATCTCGTGACCCGAAAGCAACGCAGCCTGTTCGATGACGACCCGGCGCCCTGGCAGGAAGACGATGAGTCGGAGCACTCCGTCGCGGCGATCCTCTTTCCCACCGGTCCGGACCGGCCGTTCGACTATGTCGTGCCCGACTCGTTGCGAGACGACGTGGACCCGGGCCGGCGAGTGCGGGTGCCGTTCGGACGAGGCGACCGCCTGGTCACCGGCTATTGCATCGACGTGCAAACCAAACCGGTGGGCCCGAGGCGTTTGAAAGAGGTTCGCGACGTCGTCGATCCCCGGCCGTTGATCTCGCCGTCGATGCTGCGGCTTACCCAATGGATCGCCCATCGGTACTTGTGTCCCTGGGGGCAGGTACTCGAAGCGGTCGTCCCGGCCGGGGTTCGTGGACAGGCGGGCACCCGATTGACGACCTTGCTAAGCGTCGCGCCCGAAAAGACACCCGAGAAGGCGCCGGAGCAACCCAAGAAAAAGCTCCCGCCGAAGCAGGCCCGCGTGATGAGCATTCTCCGGGCAGCCACGTCGGCTCTGACGCCGGCCCAACTGGCCCACATGGCGGAGTGTACCCAAGCGCCGATCACCGCGCTGCGTCGCAAGGGGCTGATTCGTTCGCGAACCGAGCGGCTGCGAACCGACACGCCCATCGAGGTGATCACCGACCGCGAGTCGGACCTCAAGCTCAACGACGATCAGCAACGGGCCCTTGCGGCGATTCTCGAATCGTTGCATTCGCAGCAGCACCAGACGGTGTTGATCCACGGCGTGACCGGCAGCGGGAAGACGGAGGTCTACATCCAGGCGATTCAAGAGGTGATCGGTTTCGGCCGCCAGGCGATCGTTCTGGTGCCGGAGATCAGCCTCACGCCCCAGACCCGGCGCCGGTTCCGCCGCCGATTCGACCGCGTGGCCGTTCTGCACAGCCATCTGAGCGACTCCGAGCGCCATCTGCACTGGCAGCAGATCGCCTCGGGCGAGGTTCAGGTCGTCGTCGGCGCGCGAAGCGCCATCTTTGCGCCGACGCCCCGCTTGGGGCTGATCGTGTTGGACGAAGAACACGAATCGACGTTCAAGCAGGCCACGGCGCCCCGGTATCACGCCCGCGACGTGGCCATCGCCCGGGCCGCGGCGGAGGACGTGCCTCTGGTGCTCGGATCGGCCACGCCGTCGCTGGACGCCTGGCATCGGGCCCGCACGGGCGAGTACCGGTTGGTCGAGATGCCGCGCCGGGTTTTCAACCGGCCAATGCCGTCGGTGGGAACGATCGATCTGCGCGACGAAGCCCACAACCGGCGGTCGCGCGGTTCGATCAGCCGGCAACTCCACGCGGCCATGCACGAGGCGCTTCGCGACGACGGGCAGATTCTGCTGCTGCTCAACCGCCGCGGGTTTTCCACGCATATTCAATGTCCTGCCTGTGGCGACGTGGTGCGGTGTCCCGATTGCGATATAGCGCTGACGCACCATCGCCACGGCGAGATTGCCTTGTGCCACTATTGCGATTACCAGATTCCGCCGCCGGGGCAATGTCCGTCGTGCCAGTTCGCGGGCATACGTTACGGCGGATTGGGCACGCAACGGTTGGAGTCGGAGGTTCGCGGTCGCTTTCCCGGCGTGCAATGTTTGCGCATGGACAGCGACACGATGCGGCGACCGGGCAGTCACGAGAAGGCGTTGGAGGCGTTTCGGTCGGGCGAGGTGAAGATTCTGTTGGGCACGCAGATGATCGCTAAGGGGCTCGATTTCCCCAACGTCACGCTGGTCGGGGTAATCAACGCCGACATGGCCCTGCATCTACCCGACTTCCGCGCCGCCGAGCGAACGTTTCATCTCATTACCCAAGTCGCCGGCCGCACGGGTCGCGGCGACAAGGGCGGTCGGGTACTGGTCCAAACATTCAACCCCGACCATCCGGCCGTACTGGCCGCCGCGCGACACGACTACGCCCGATTCGCCGCCGAGGAACTCCCGATCCGCGAGATGCTTTCCTATCCCCCCTTCGCCTCGATGATCCGCCTGGTCATCCGCGGCCCCAGCGAAGAGGTCACCGGCCAATTCGCCTCCCACCTCGGCGAGTTGCTCACCGCCGCCCTGGAGCGTCACGAAGCATGCGCCCGCGTGTTAGGCCCGGCCCCCGCTCCGCTGGCCAAATTGCGCGGTCTTTTCCGCTTCCAAATCCAAATCCAAGGCCCCGATCCCGAGCGCCTCCGCGATGCGGTCGCCGAGGTGGTCGACAGCAAGCTATCGCCGCCGGAACGGGTGCAATGGATCGTGGATGTTGATCCGTTGGATATGCTTTAGCCGAACAACGGCCCGATGTACTGGCGCACTTCGTCGGCAAACGGGCCGAAGCCCAAGGGGCAGCGCTGCTCGACTCTTGCCATGTCGCGCATGGCAGCGGCGATCTTGTCCTTCTCCACCGTCGAGAGTTCTTTTCGAGACCCGGCGGCCTGCTTCAAGACGGTCTTCGGGTTCGTGCTTCGATCTCTTCTGGGCGCCGGCAGTTTCTCCGGTTCTTCGGGAACCTCGGGGTCGCCGGGCAAGTCGAGCCCACGCTTGATCGCCTCCGCGTCGGCCAACAGCCAGGATTCGATGCAGGGGTGGGCGATGCCGATGGCCATGGGAAAATCACCCGATTCCATGGCGCGGCCTTTGGTCAGATCCGTAGCCGTCTTCCGCAAGTCGCCGTCCGAATCGACGGCGAACACGGCCGCTACCGTGCCGGCGTTATACTTGGCCTGCCGTTTGGCGAAGCGGACTTTCTGCTTCAGACTGCCCTTGCTCTGCATGAACCGCCGACCGTAGCGCTTGACGAACATCCGCGAGGGACTGCCGCAGAGTGTATGGAGCAGAATGGGTACCACGCCGATTTCCGGCCGGTGGGGCCGGGACTCGTCTTCCCCCACATCCGTTTTCCCCTCGCCGAAGACTTCGATCACGATGCGGTCGCTAGGGCTCACCAAACAGGTCCTCCTCCGTCAAGTTGTACCAAAGCTCGCCCAGGTAGAAGTCGTCTCCCAGTCGCTCTTTGATATTCGGCGCCTCGCGCAACGGGCGGGCACGGACCGGTCCACCGGCGCTGTTGGGATCGCGACTCAAGAACGTCACTTCCTCCGGTTCGAAGAAACTGAGCACAAATGGCGAGTGCGTCGACATAATGATCTGCGGAAAGCGAACACCTTCGGTGCGGTGGACCAGATCCTTGAGTATCGTGATGACTTCGCCGAGACGTTTGGGGTAGATGCCGTTTTCGGGCTCTTCGATCAACAGCACGTTCGGCGGTTTAGGTAGGTGCGCAAGGGCGAGGAATCCAAGCATGAGGATCACTCCGTCGGACACCTGATTTGCCCGCAGGGTTGCGCCCGAAGTCGTCTCGAAGTAAATGGCGTAACCGACACCTTTGTCTTTGAAGGACGGCACTCCAGATCCGTAGTCGCGGCTCATCGCCGTCTCGCTCTCTACTCGCACGGATTTGAAGTAGGGGAACAGCCTGCAGAACTCGTTTCGCAGGTCAATGGCGCGAGAGGGGTCATATCCCGAGATATCCATCATAAGCGTCGGTAGCCCGAAACCGTCTGGATCCATGTGGAATTTCTTGCCTGGATCAATTGCGGACGGCATTGCCAGAACTCTTGGGTCGAGCCTGACGATGGATGTGGACTCCAGTGCCTCCGTGGCAACAGCCAGATCGCCCGGTGGAATACTATCGGGTATCTCCTGCCCTCTCTTGCGCTTGAACACCGTCGTGCTCTTGAAGCTAGCCACTTGGCGAAAAGACAGATCGATCTGGTGAGATGTTCCCAGTTTGATGTGTTCGTTGTACACTCGTGCAGTACTCTTCCCTTCCTGAAAGTCGACGGCGAAACCATAGCGGAACAATGGCTCATGCCGAGATGAATCGCTGTTGGCGTCACCAACCCACTGGCCAGCAAACTCGATCGCGTGACTGGATGTGCCATGGCGAAGCAACTGGAATCCCCTGGAAGGCGAACGGAACACCACCTTCGCCTGCTCGTCACCCGTTGACAGAAAGGCCGCAATCGCCTCCAGCAAACTCGTCTTCCCCGCGTCATTCTGGCCGATGAGCACGTGGATTGGGGTCAGCGGGATGTCGATGTCGCCGAGGCACTTGTAGTTCTTCACGCCGAAACGACTGAGGTACATGCCGGTCTCCTTCTGGCCAATGCGGCACCGCCCGAGAAGCCCACGAGAATGGGGCGTTTCACTCGTCGGCTACCGCTGTCGCCGATCCTACCCGACCACCCCGGCCAGGGGCAAGGGGTCTTGCCGCCCGCGCTACCCCCCAACTTCGCCGGGAAAGAAGAAAGAAAAGGACAGCCATTATCCAAGACGCCCCCCGGCAGAGCATGGCAGCGAGGGCAAGGGAGCCCACGGCACCAGACGGGAACCCTCAAATCCCCTTTTGACCTTGGCGAAGCCCCGGCCGGTGCCGTAAGATGTAGGGGTAGTGGTTATTGGGAAAACTGTGCGCCTGGGGCCTGCTCGGGCCGCGCCGTTGGTCACACTTCCTCCTCCGGCAGCGTCATGTCGTATCGATCGTTCAAACGGGTTCTCGGCGAGACCAGCTTGGAGCGCAAGTGCCGGTTTCTATTCGGCGCCTGCCTGCTGCTGTTGATTGCCGGCAGTTTTCTTTGGTACGGCAAGGAGACCGAGAAGCTGGTCTTCGAGCAGAATCCGACCAAGGGCCGGCTGCTGGTCGATCAGGTGATGTTGGTCGAACACTGGAAGGGTTTGGAAACCCGGCAACTGGACCCCGATAGCGTTCCTTGGGAAGGTGTCACGCGGAACGAAAGCGGATCGGAACTCGTCGACGCCCTGGCCAACGAACTGAGCAAGAACGAGTATAAGTGGCGATTCATCATCAAGGATGATCTGACGCCGGCGGTTGCGGCACCCGGCAAGAAGAAACAACCGCTGGACTCCTTCGAGAAAGAGTTATTGACGCGGTTCCTGAAAGCGCCCGCTCAAGACCCGAGTGAGGGGGAGCCCGCGGAGTTCGACGAGCGCTGGTTGCCCGACCGCAACGAATACCAGTACTACCAAGTGGTTCGCGCCAAAGAGAAATGCTTACTCTGCCACAAAGCCTCGGGGGAGAGCATGGGGGGAGTGGGAGGGCTGCCCACCTATAGCCCGGCATTGGGAAACGTGACCGCACGCAATGCGGGCGATCTGCTGGCCGTGGTTCGCGTGACGATCCCCAACGGTCCCACGCAAGAGGCGTTGGAGAAGAACTGGGGTATCCTCGGCGCCACGGCCATCGTCACCGTCTTGCTGGCGATGATTGCCCTGTACGTCATCGTTCGCTACGTCATCGTCAAGCCGCTGAAACATCTTCGCGACGTCAGCGACGAGATTAGCCACGGCAATATCACCCTGCGGGCCGATATCCATACCGGCGACGAATTCGAGTCTCTGGCCATCTCCTTCAATCGCATGTTGCGCCACCTGATCGACGCCCAGGAAGAGCTGCGCGACGTCAACGACGATCTCGACGGCAAGGTCGACGAACTGGCCCAGGCCAACATGCAACTCTACGAAATGAACCGCCTGAAAAGCGACTTCCTGGCGACCATGAGCCACGAACTGCGCACCCCGCTGAACAGCATCCTCGGGTTTAGCGATGTGCTCGGGTCGATCGACGCGCTAAACGATAAGCAAAAGCGCTATGTGTTGAATATCCAGAAGTCGGGCCGAACGCTGCTGGAGATGATCAACGATATCCTCGATCTGGCCAAAATGGAAAGCGGCAAGATGGAGCTGCGGCTGACCGATTTCCGGGTCGAACAGGTGATCGGCGCCCAATGCGACATGGCCAGGCCCTTGACCGAACGGAAGAACATCGACCTGGAGTTGGACCTCGCGCCCGATCTTCCCGAACTGCATCAGGATCAGGCCCGCGTACAGCAGATCCTCAACAATCTGCTCTCCAACGCCATCAAGTTCACGCCCGAGGGGGGGCGGATTCTCGTCAGCGCCGGTTTTGACACCAGGGCCGCCGAGTTGGTGGTCACGGTGGCCGACACGGGCGTGGGCATCGCCGAGGAAGATCGGCAGACGATCTTCGAGATGTTTCGCCAAGGCCGTACGGCGGTACCCAGCGGCGATATGATGACCCGCGAACACTCGGGCACGGGTTTGGGGCTTTCCATCGTCATGGAGCTCTGCAAACTGCTCGGCGGAAGTGTGTCGCTGGAAAGCGAGTTGGGCAAGGGCAGTCTCTTCACCGTCCGCCTGCCGGTGCGCTTGACCGAACAACCGCGTCTCGACTCGCCGCTGGCCGAAGGCTTCGAGCAGTTCAGCAAACCGCGGTTGGAATTCCACCACGAGCGCGGCAATTCGCCGCCACAGGCGCAAGCGGCGGAGTAGGGGGTTGCGACGCTTGACCGTTTAGCCCCGGCACTTGTGCGTGGCGTTTTGCGGAGCGGTAAACGAAGAGTCAGTTTGCGCCGAAGAATGAGACACCGTTGAGTCCTGCCAAGACCATGGTGATTCCAAAACCCAACGGAACGATGACGTACGACACGAAATGAATCGTGTTTCCAGCACCGGCTCCGAACTTCTCTTTCATGGCTTCGAGTTTCTTGAACGCGGCTGGTTTCACGAAACGCATGACACCGGAAAAGATCCCGTATGCGATTGCTAGGGCTCCGATTCCAACTGTGACTGGATTCATCTCTCTTCCCTTTCTCTTGATCGATCAAGGGGAAGTATTGGAGTAAAAGGACAGGTATTTTCCCCTTTGGTCACTGCTGAGGATTGTATCAGAACACCCCCAGGGAAGGTAGCGTTTCTAGGCCGGGCAAGCGAGATTGGAAAGAAAGAAGAAAAGAACAGGCATTATTCCGAAGCCATCCCCCGGAGGGAGCGGGGGCGAAAGTGGAACCCGCCGCGGGTCCATGGTATCCTGGATGGGAAGTTCGGCTACCCGTAAGAATCCACTTCGCGAAATCGAGAACCGCCGATGAAAACACACACCGTATTGTCCCGCCTGGTGCTGACGAGCCTTCTATCCGTCGCGGTCACCGTCGGCGCGGCCCGGGCCGAGAAACTCCCACCCGCGGGGCGAAATATCGTCCCTCCGAGCGACGCATGGGCGGCCACGGTCGAGAAGAATGCGCCGGAAAGACCGACGGCGGCCCTCTCCACCGCGGCGCCGCGCAAGATCTTGGTGTTTTCTCTTTTCACGGGCTACGACCACAAAGTCATCCCCCACGTGGACCGCGCGCTGGAGATCCTCGGGCGCAAAACGGGTGCCTTCGGGACGACGGTCACGCGAGACATCGAAGACCTCGCCTCGGATCGCCTGGCGGCCTACGACGTATTGGTGTTGAACAACAACTGCTCGCGCGGCGCTCGCCGCAACCTGTTGCTCGACGAACTGGAACGAAACGCCCGGTACGCGGGCATGAGCGAGACCCAGCGCCAGGCCAAGGCCGACGCCCTGGAGCAGTCGATGCTCGATTTCGTTCGCGGCGGCAAGGGGCTGGTCGTCATCCACGGGGCGCCCACTCTGCTGAACAACTCGGCGGAGTTCACCGAGATGGTCGGCTGCGCGTTCGACTATCACCCGCCCACGCAGGAGGTCATCGTCCGGCCGGTCGACGCGGAGCATCCGCTCGTGGCCGCGTTTCGTGGGAAGGGACCTTTCATCCACACCGACGAACCGTACTGTTTCAAGGGAGCGTACGAGAAGCAAGACTTCCGCCCTCTGCTGGCCATGGACACCGGCGCGCTGAAGGGATACCGCGGCGCGGCCGACGACGTTCGTTACGTTTCGTGGATCAAACCGTATGGCAAGGGGCGCGTCTTCTATTGTTCGCCGAGCCATTATCCGGACAGCTACGAGAGCCCGACGCTTCTGCGGTTCATCCTCGACGGCGTTCAATACGCGGCCGGCGATCTGAAATGCGAAGATACGAAGCCGTAGGC
>CAYUIQ010000018.1:0-57746 GCA_964444795.1 uncultured Planctomycetaceae bacterium | reverse complement strand
GCTGCTCAAACTATCGATTGAACTGACTCTCGCTATTCGCTTGCGTAAGGGTTAGATCACCGGGTTTCATGTTGCAGTCACCGTCGAAGACAAACCGGAGCACTTTCCACGCCTGTTCTTGAGTGAGTCCGATAGCGGCTTTGTCGAAACGTATTAGCCCGGATTTCCCCGTGGGACCGAGCACGCTCCCGATGTTTCTGGCCGCTTCTAGCACACTCTTGTCTATCGCCATGGCCCCGATCCCCTAATGGTTGAGACAACTGCCTTTGTGCCCCGGTATCCACAGTCCCCCCGTCGAATCTCGGGGGGACCGTGCGTGGATGTCTCATTGGAGTCCAGGATGAAAGACTCCCTGTCTTCAGCCGGGCAACTTCGAGAATCGTTCGCTGTCCATCGAATGTCCCGACGCTGGTCTGACCCCACCGTCTATATCGCCTGCCACCTCTGGCGCGCGAAGGGCGTTCGGGCGGCTATTTCAGGCCGAGGTCGGGGAACAAATCCCGAACGAGTAAGTTGAGTTCTGACAGCCGAGCTTGTTATTCTATTCACCACACGTGATGCAGGGGGACTTAAAGATGTAGAAGACCCGAGAGAAAACCGGAGTCTGTGCATACCGATCCCTTCGTGAGATGCACCAGGACGAGAATACACTGGAATGAGAGTCGTATTCGAGGTGTGGCTCCGTTCCGGCACAACGAAACCTCGGAGCATAAGCAAACAGACTTCGAAACGCGAAGACTGGGGAGCCACGGGCTCCCCGCAAGACTGTGCTCCAAACTGATTGCAGTTCACCGAAAGGGCAATCACCCGTGGGGGGGTGTCCCGCAGGGTACAGAATGTCCCTTGGGGGGGTTGCGGGAACTGGTTTCGTCCAGGGCGTCTGCTAGCCAGGCGACGGCCAGACGCTGGACACGTTGGTGGGCGGCATGGTGGACGCAAGAAGATCGGGCGTAAACGGTCGTGGTCGTGGGCGTGGACATGGTCGCCAACGAGGACTAGTCATCGAGCGTTCCCCCGCCTCGGCGACGTCCGCGGCCGACCTGGCCCTGCTGTCCCTGTTCGACCCCGACCCGACGGATGACGACGAGACCGACCCCTTGACCGAAAGCCTCGTCGACGACCTGGCCCTGATGCTGGTGTGGTAGTCGCAGACAAACACGCCGGCCGGGATACAGGGGCGGGTATCCCGGCCCGGCCCTCCAGATGGGAGACTTCGCAGGAGAACGGCACCCATGCGCCGGAGATGGCCGTTGCTCCAATAAGCTCTATCTTCGCGGACCGTGGCTCTGGAAAGGGGTGATCGCTCGCCTTCGCGAAGTGCTCTTCCCGCTCCAGTGGGACGCAAGACAGTCGTGCCCGGACTGGCTTCCGGAGTTGCTCGCGGAGGTGCGGTCGGACTTGATCCGGCGACTCGACCAGGACCGGGACCTTCGGCCCATGCTTGAGAAAGAGTCCAAGGATATTGAGGGCAAATCCGCCGGCTGGACGGAGACGTTGTCCAAGCCGGACCTCTCACCGCTGGTTAGGGCGCAGGTCGAGCAACAGCTAAATGTTGCGCTGCGGAGGAAACAGGAGATCGAGGTCGAGCTGGACATGTTGGCCAGCGGAAAGGAGCATGTCGACGAAGTACTCGACCCCAAGGCGGTGATCGACCGTCTCTGTCATCTCGACGACGTACTCGCCGGCGGCAACGCGTCCGACACCAACGTCGATCTCTCGCGACACATCGAGTCGATTCTCGTGCGTCCCGACGGCACGGTGGCGATGCGGACGAGTCGCCTCGGCGTCTTCGAGAGTGTCGCGGAGATTCTCGCCAGCGAGAACGCCGACGCGAGCGTCCTGGATGATGCCGATGACGAGCGGGAGGGATTTCAAATCCGCCCGCGAGCGCTTTCTCGGCGTCGCACCACCGGCTCGGGCGAGACCAGCAAGCTGGCGAAGTCGGACGGCTTGATCGAGACGCCGGTCGAGTTGCCCGACAAGTGGGTCGACGAGACGCTGTTCCGTACGCCGAAGGTGACCTCGTGGGCGGAGGGCCACGCCGAGGAGGTCTTCCACCGTCGGCAGGAAGCCCAGTTGTCTTTCGCTAAGTTGGCTGCGGAGTTCGGCGTCACACCTCCCACGGCCCGGGCTTCGGTCAATCGCTATCTCACAACCCATCCGGACGCATCCGACGAGGTCAACTTGCCACGTGGTGGGCAGCGCCCACCCAAGTTCGACCTGGCCAAGTTCGGGCACGAGGCCCGAGCCCTATGGGAAGCTGGTTGGTCCAAGCTGAAGCTTGCCGAGAAATTCGGTTGCTCCGCGCCGACGATCGACAAGGCCCTCGCCTGGGTCTACGAGCAAGACGGAACACCGATCCCCACGCAAAGCGAACGGAAGGAGTTGCAGGTCGCGAGGGTTCGGGCCATGCTCGACGGTGGCCATTCGTTGGAGGAAATTGCCGAGATGCTGAACATCTCCGACGTGACGGCTAGGAAGTGTTTGCGTGCGTCATTCGCCGCCGAGGGAAAGGCGATGCCCGACCTGCGGAGCAAACGACGTCGCCCTAAATGATCGTCCAACGCACCACGTCTCCCTGGGGATGCGGTCGAGCTTCGGCTGCATCCCCAGCTTCTTCTGAGGCTTACAGCAGCGCGGACGGATGCCCCCGCCCGTATCTCGCCTTTGTCTCGATCTCCAACCCGACCCCGCGTCGATTGCATAAGCGGTTCTATGCACGAGACTTACGCGGCAGCAGCCACATCAGAAAGAGGTTTCGTTTTCCAGCTGTACACGGTCATGTACAGGTCGGGATACGAAAACGCTTTCCATCAACGTTGTAACTCACAGCGAGCGGGCTCGGACTGGAAAAGCCTGAAAGTCCAGGAGATTCAGAAGTGTGCCTGCACACCATATGTCTTCGCTACGTCAGCTTCCGCTCGTAGAGTCGAAGCAGGCCAAGGAGTTGCTGGCGGTACACAGGGTGACCCTGGCGGGTAACCGCTCAGGGCTCTTGCAGCTTCGAACTCTCGCACAACCGCGGGTCCAGACGTTCGCCCGACATACGTAAGCCATGAGGCTATTCTTGCGTTACCAAGTCGCTGCAAAGATCTCCAGCCCATCGAGCGGCTTAATTTGCATCTCGGCCGAGCTTTCTGCATAATCAATTGGTGCCCTCGGGGGAAACTTCACTTCGATCGCACGGAGATAACAGAACGGGAACCTCCGAGAACATTGCGCGGCGCAGGACTGTCCGAACACGAAGCTCGATTACCGCGGAAGGAACATTGCCGATGTCACATGTAAGCGAATCGTCGAAACTAACGCGTCGTCGCGTCCTTGGCGCGGCCGCCGGACTGGCCGCGATTTCTATCGTCCCGCGTCACGTCCTGGGCGGTCCGGACAGGACGGCCCCCAGTGACACACCCTGCGTGGGCGGCGTGGGCATCGGTGGCGTGGGGCACGGTCAAATCCAGCAATGTGCCGCGGCCGGGTTCAAGGTTGTCGCCCTGTGCGACGTCGACGACGTGTTGGCCGACCGGACCGCCAAAAACTTCCCCCAGGCCAGGCCGTACCGCGACTTCCGCAAGATGCTCGCCGAGGAGGGTGACAAAATCGACGCCGTCTACTGCGGTACGCCCGACCACACGCACGCGACGATTTCGATGGCCGCCCTGAAAGCGGGCAAACACACGCTGACGGTCAAGCCGCTGACGCGAACGATCGCCGAAGGCCGCTTGCTCGCCCAGGCCGCCGAAAGGGCCGGCGTCATGACCCAGATGACCGCCTCGCCCGCGTCGACCGAGAACGGCTGCAGGACGTGCGAGATCATCGCCGACGGCATCATCGGCGACGTAACGGAGGTGCATATCTGGTCCAACCGTCCGCTCTGGCCACACGGGATGGAGCGACCCGAGGGCGAAGACCCGGTGCCTGAGACGTTCGACTGGGACCTGTGGTTGGGCCCGGCGGCCAAGCGACCGTTTGTGAAGCAATGGCCGGCCGATTCGCTGGCCCTGGCGCAAGTCAACCGTTTCAACCCCAGGCCCGACGTCTATCACACGTGGAACTTCCGCGGGTGGTACGATTTTGGCACGGGCGCACTGGGCGACATGGGCTGTCATCACTGGAACACGCCGCGCCGCGCGCTGAAGCTGGGCCATCCGACGGGCGTCAGCGCCTCGTCGACGAAGATCATGGCCGAGACCTGGCCCCTGGCGTCGACGATCACCTACGATTTTCCGGCCCGCGAGGACATGGGCCCGGTCAGGGTCGTCTGGTACGACGGCGGACTGCGACCGCCGCGCCCCGTCGAACTGGAAGCCGGGCGCAAGATGCCTCGCGACGGCATCATCTACAAGGGCACCAAGGGTATCATGCTCGCCAGCGGCACCAGCGGCGTGCCCCGCCTCCTGCCGGAGAGCAAGATGGCCGCCTACAAACTTCCGCCCGAGACACTCCGGCGCCGCAGCGGCATATACGGCGAGTGGTACGAAGCCGTCCGCGGCGTCGAGAAGCCGTCGGAGCACTGGCCCGACTGCGCCGTGCCGCTGACGGAACTGGTGCTGCTCGGCTGCATCGCCGTCCGCACCGGCGAGTACCTGCAATGGGACGGCCCCAACATGCATTTCACAAACTCCGCCGCGGCCAACGAGTTGCTCAAACCCGACTACCAGAACGGCTGGAAACTGGAAGCATGAGTTGTTCACTGTACCGTATCCTGGCGGAAGACCCGTAACCTCGTCGACTCGAGCGACCACGCAGACACGAAGAAGCGGCTGAACAAAAGACTCACTCGTCCGCAACCCGCACCGAGCGACATCCAAGAAGACAATGCCCCAGAATACCTTCAGCCCTCATTCAGAGAAGAACCATGCCACACTCACGACTCACATTCTGCCTCTCGATTGCATGCACGTTACTTGCATCTTACCCGGCGTCCGGCGATTCGCCGAAAAGCCGGGGGCCGAACTTCATCTTTGTCCTCAGCGATGACGTTGCGCAGGGCGATCTCGGGTGCTACGGGCAGAAGCTGATCAAGACACCCCGACTTGACCAAATGGCCGCCGAGGGAACGCGTTACCTTCAGACGTACTGCGGCACCAGTGTTTGCGCCCCCAGTCGTTCTTCGTTCTTTACCGGCTTGCACACCGGCCACTGCCCGGTCCGCGGCAACTATGAAGTCCCTCCCGAAGGCCAACTGCCACTGCCGGACAAAACGGTCACGATCGCGGAGGTCGCCAAGAGTGCCGGCTATTCAACCGCGACGTTCGGCAAATGGGGCATGGGTTTCTTCGATTCCAGCGGTAGCCCTCTGAATCAAGGCGTCGATCATTTCTTCGGTTACAATTGCCAGCGTCACGCACATTCCTACTTTCCGACCTATTTGTACGACGATGACCAACCGTTCGTGTTGCCCGGCAACGATGGTCAGCGTGTCGGCAAGACTTACGCGCAGGAACTCATTCAGAACGACATGACCCGCTGGGTTCGCAATCATGCCGACCGGCCCTTCCTGTTGTTCTATGCCATCACGCTACCTCATGGCCGGCACGAGATAGACGACTACGGGATTTATCGCGCCAAGCCGTGGACGGACCAGCAGAAGGCATACGCCGCACAGGTCACGAGAATCGATTCGGATATGGGTGAACTGGTTGATACCCTGCGTGAACTTGGCATTGCCGAGAACACACTGATTGTTTTCTCCGGTGACAATGGTTCATCATTCAGCCCGCAGTCGGAAATCGGAAGATTATTCGATCAGGCGAGTAACGGTCTTCGCGGATACAAGCGAGGCATGTACGAGGGCGCACTTCGCCAAGCCGCCTTTGCCTGGTGGCCGGGCACGGTTCCGGCGGGCCGCGTCGACGACCAGCCCTGGGCGTTTTGGGATCTCATGCCAACCTTCGTGGAACTGAGCGGAGCCACGCCCCCGGACGGCTACGAAACGGACGGCAAATCCCTGGTCGGGTACCTCAAAGGCGGCGATGCGCCCAAGCGGGACTATTTCTACTGGGAATTGCATCGCGGCGACAGACCGGTCCAGGCCGCACGATTTGATCACTGGAAAGCGGTTCGCAACGGCATCGACAAGCCGATCGAAATCTACGACTTGACCGAGGACTCCGCCGAGTCGAACGACTTGGCCAAATCGCGGCCTGACCTCGTACAAAAGGCAGAGGAGATCTTCAAGGAGGCACATCGCCCCGATCCCAACTGGCCGCTCGACCGAAGATCCGCGGCACACGTCAAGAGCGCTAAAGAAGCCTGGGAAGTCAAGCGTCGGCGCGACAAAGCAAAATGGATTCCTGCAAATGCAATAGATCGGCTGAATTGATCGCGGGAAACCGACTCCAGAGAAGCAGATACGTGCTACATCTATCAGGTGATTCGGGTCGCCGGGAAGCACTACGTGTGGTACACCAAACGCCACACACCCGCTGCTCACCTCTTCTTCTTCGGAACATGGAGCTGTTTCCCAAAGCCCTTGTTGTCGCCCGTGACCCAGTCCAACTTCGTGACCGTGATGTGGCTTGGGCCCGAGCCGGTGTAGCGGTTGCCGGTGATGGTGATGTTCTGGGCTCTGTCGCTGGTTACGGTGATGCCGCCGGCGGTCAGTTCGTTGTCGGCGATGGTCACGTTCTTTACCGTGCGGTCGCGGCCCAGGATGTGAATGGCGTGGCGATCGGCCGTGATCTTGTTGCCGCGGATCTCAAGGCCGTCGATATTCGTTGCCCACAGACAGAGGTAGCGGTTTCCCGAGTTGCCGATGATCTTGCCGTCCTTCACGGCCGAGTTGTGATGATTCTCGTGCATGATGCCTTCGCCGTCGTTGATCTTGATCTTCGGGTTGAACGACATGTTGCTGTGGACTTCGTAGTCGTTGCCTTCGCAGGCCCAGCGGTAGCCGCGCATCGTCATGGCCCGGTTGTCGTTGGTTGCCGAACCATCGGAACAGACCAGGCCGGTCGTGGTGGGCCGGACGAGTCCTTTCGGGAAGCGGATCACGTTATGCCCGCAGTAGGTGCCGTCGCCACAGAAAGCCACGGCGCTGCGCCCGGAGCAGTAGATGTAGTTGTCGCGGATAACGAGCCCCTTGCGGAAGCCGTAGGGGTGAGTTTCCGGCGTGCCGTCGGGTAGTTCGCCGCCCAGCGCGCAGATCCCGAAATAGTTGGCGTAGATGCCCGGGCGGTTGTCGTAGTCGAACTCGACGCCTTCGTCGATAGTGATCACCTTGTGCGGCTGACTGCTGCCCAGCCGGAATCTCTGGCTATGGCCGTCGAGCACGTGGATTAGTGAATAGGGTTTCACCATGAAGTTGTCGTCACCGCTTCGGGCGATGCGATTATTGGCGACAAACAGGTTCTCACCAGAAAACACATGAATGGCGGCCCGATGCCGGGCAGTGTAACGCTGGTGCGGCTGGTGTCCGTACTTGGTGTTCGGGACCGTCGGATCGGCCGCCGCCGTGTTGCGCAGCAGGCATCCAAAGACCGGGCGGTTGGAAGCCGTGTCGTGCTTCTCGGCCTCGGTGAAGTGGATGTGAGCCCGATTGATGGCGATATTGACCACTCCGCAGTTACCCACCGCGACCGCGTCGGCCACTGTGATCTTGCGGAAGGCCGTGTCGATCGGCGTGCCCGACCCCTTCATCGAAAACCGGTACTTGACGAACTCGAATCGAGTAGCCGGCTGGTAACCGTTCTGTTTGGCGTTGCCTTTTGGGGCGGCACCCCGCAGGATGACGCCGCTGTCCAGCACCACGTCGTTCTAGAAGGCGTACGTCCCGGCAGGAAAAAACACCACGCCGCCTTTGCCGTCCAAGGCCTCTTGGGCCTTGGCAAGCCGCGAATCGTTGTCGCCCGGAAAGTCGTTGATCTTCACGACACGGTCCCACGGCAGATCGTCGATCCAAGCCGGCGACGCCTCCGGCGTCTTCTCGTAGTACCGCGCCATCGGATTGTCCGTGGGGGCTTCAGCGGCGTGAGTGGATGCCGCACACGCGATCATGATGACGAGAACAAGAACATGTCTCATACGATTACCTCCAAGTGAATCTCTAATTCCGTTGCGGTTGTCCGTGACGCAGGGCGCCCACGCGGTCGGCCCAGATTCGCCACCCGGCGGTGTGCGTCGTGGCCAGCGGCTCGACACACACGGCTCTATATTGTATCAATAGATGAGCTAATTGGCAGATTGCGGACTGCAATGAACTTCAACTTCTTCAAATGACAAGAATCGTAGCGAAGTCGATGGTTGCTATCGGCTACGTCACGCCAGTCGCCATGGAATTGACAAGCGATCAACAACAGATCCTAGACGGCGCCAAGGGGCCGTTCCTGGCGACCTGTCTGCGATGGCTTGTCGAGTGGGGCGAGGCGATGGGAGCTTGCCGCTTGGTGCGGGTTGCCAATACGCATGCCCTGTTGACGGTGCCGGGCAATTTGATCCACGGAGCGGGTGAAGAGGCGCTGGAACAGTCGATGGAGTTGATCCGGGCGGCGTGCCGGCATCGTGTCTGCTGCCCGAGCACGACGCACATCACGTTTGCTCACGAGGAGCAGTACGACGAGATCGATATGCCGGCCGAGCAGGTGGCGGCGCAACAAGAGGCGGTGCGTCTGGCTCGAGACGCCGGCTTCTTGATGACGCATACCTGCGCGCCCTACCTTGTGGGCAATGTCCCGCTGCGGGGCGAGGTCTGCGCGTGGACCGAGTCGTCGGCTGTGGTCTACGCCAATTCGATCCTCGGCGCCCGCACCACGCGGCACGGCACGGAAAGCGCCATCGCCGCGGCCGTGACGGGCTGGGTCCCGGAGTTCGGCGTCTTGAAGGACGAGTACCGGCGGGCCACGCTCCAGATCGACGTGACCGCGGAACTTTCCTCGCCCACCGATTGGGGCGCGCTGGGCTATTTCACCGGCGAGATGGCCGGGTTGGAGGTTCCGGTGTTAGTCGGAACGCCGCGCCCGTCGCAAGAAGACGCGAAGCAGCTTTGCGCCGCGATGGCCTCTGGCGGCGGCGTGGCGATGTGCCATATCGCCGGAGTTACACCGGAAGCACCGACGCTCGAAACGGCCACTGGCGGCGCGCCGCCAAAACGGTGCGTCACCTTTGCCCAGCCGGAGCTTCACGACACCTATGCCTCGCTTCGCACGCATACCGGCAGCGAGATCGACACGGTGATCCTTGGCTGTCCACATGCCTCGCTCGCGGAGATCGCCGAGGTGGCCGTCGCACTGCGCGGCAAACGGCTAGCCGACGGGGTCAAGCTGTGGGTATGCACGGCCTATTCCACTCGGGCGATCGCCGAGCGATTGGGTTACGCTGCCGCCGTCACCGACGCCGGCGGCTACCTGTTTTGCGATACTTGCCCGACCAACTCGATGCGCGTGCGGGCCAAGCGCATCATCACCCCCGGCTTCAAACAGGCCCACTACGCCCGCGGAATGATCGGCGCCGAAGTGATCGTCGACCGTCTCGAAGGATGTCTAAAAGCGGCCCTGACGGGGAGGTGGACCGATGGCTGACGAGTTGGTGATCAAGTGTCGTGGTTTGGTCAAAGGGATCGCCGAAGGCGAGGCGCTGATCGCGCCCACGACGCTTTCGTTCTGGGGTGAAGTCGACCCGATGAGCGGCCGGGTCATCGCCCAGGGTCATCCGCTTCAAGGGCAGTCGCTCGGCGGCCGCGTCCTGGTGATCCGCTCGACGAAGGGTTCCTCGGCCATGCCGCTAGTGATGGGGTTGGCCCACCGGCAAGGCAACGCGCCCGTGGCACTGGTCAATACGAAGATCGACGCCCTGGCCGTACTCGGCTGCGTGGTCAACGGCATTCCGATGGTTGCCGACCTCCAGCGCAACCCGTTCGAGTTGATCGCCGCCGGCGACCACGTGCGCGTCGATTCCGACCGCGGGGAGATCGTCGTCACCAAGGGGGATGTCTGATGAAATAGTGTTAATAATTCCCCTGTCCCTATTCCCTTGTCCTTCTTTTGTTGACAGGGGAATGGGGACAAGGGAATTGATGATCGTCGACCGGGAAGCTTGACGCCGACGCTATTGGCTCCGGGAGGCGTCGATCGGACGAACCATGATCCGGCGGAAGTAGACGACGCTCTTGGGATCGTGGGCTTGCAGCGCGAAGGCGCCTCGGGAAAGACGCCGGTTGAAGTACGGATTGCCCTGCGAAGGCTTGTCGGGCTCGGTGTACTCGACCAGGGTCCGACCGTCCACTTTCACCGTCACGTCCTTGCCGCGAACGCTCAGTTCGACGATAAACCACCGGTTGTCCTCGGCCGGTGCTTTGGTCACATTGCGGACGTGATAGAGGCTGCCCGTCTTGACCGGATCTTTAGCGGTATTGTTGATCTGCACCTCGTAACCGTTCTTCGGATAGTTGCGCTGGATGTACTGCGTGTGGAAGTAGATTCCGCCGTTGGCCCCCGGCTTCGTCATCACCTCGGCACGGAAATCGACATCCTTGAATTGGTGGCCCGCGACTTCACCGTCGTAGAAGAGACGTGCAAGTGGCTTGCCATGGACGACGATCATGCCGTCGTCAACGGAGAACGACTCGGCCACCCCGGCCACCTTCCAGCCATCGAGCGAACGGCCGTCGAACAGGTCGTGCCAGCCCTGCTCCGGCGTCGCTTGCGGGGGCTCAGCGGCTGCGCCGGTCGAGGCCGCAAAGACGAAAAAGCAAACAACGGCAACATAATGGAAGTTCTGCGATCTCATGGTGCTGTCCTTTCCGTGGTCGTCGGATCGATTCCCTTGGTTTGCTCCGGGCATGAACAGCGATTATACTGCCGTTTGATCGAAAGGAGCAAATCATGAAGCAGTTCGCGTCGAAACGGCTGCCGACTCGCCCTGGCAGTGGACCTGGTTCGACAAGGAACTCGGCGAACGAGAGGAGGTGATGGAATGCGAGGAGTGGCCGTCCTATTGGGAGTCTTGTCGACGGGCTGCTACCTGGGCGGATTACGGGCAGACGATGCAACACGCTCTGTTCCCGGCGAGGAGGCCGAGAGTCCCGTCGCCCTCCGCGCGCAAGACAGGCACATGCCCGTTGTCAAATTGCAGGCCAAGGACACGCTCACAGCATTGGAAATGAATCGCGGCGACATGCTGGCATTCCAGTTGCGCGATGGTCGCGTGTTCCGCCTGATCTTGGAGGACACCGACGCGGCGATCGTCGAACGCGTGGAGCCGGGTGGAATCGTCTACCGGTTCGAGGCGCGGGTGCGTGTCGACGGCCAGCCGATGACGCTCTGCCGCTACGTGTGTTGCCAAGAGTGCTTCTACGAGCCGTACGTCATCAACGGCGTGCGTCTCTGGCTGGACACCGCCCAGGACGTGTTCGACTTGATTCCCGTTCGATACCCGCGCAAGGGGAATTTGCAGTGCGTTCCCCGCAAACACGCTCGGCTGGCATTGCAGGACGCCACTTTGCGGATTTGTCCACAAGAGACCCGCCCATGGATCGATGACCGGCAAAACTCCCTCGACGTGGGCCGATGCTACAATGGCGACGATTGCTATCTGGGACCGTATCTGGGTCAAGCCTGCCACGTGGGGATGGACATCAACCACGCCAAGGGGAGTCTCCTGTTCGCGCCGATCGACTTCGATACGCACGGCTATTTCAACAGTCTGGCGGCCGGAGACAACAACAATCGTTGGCGGGCGATCCGCCAGTGGTCCAACGGCGACGTTTGGGCGTTGCAAACGCACCATCTCATCGAACTGCTGGTGGATGAAGGCGGGCCACTTCGCTCAGGCACGAAGTATGCCGCAACCGCCGGCGTTCACGTGGGCAGCCACCAGCACACGCACTTCGAGTTCAAGATCGGCCGCCCTCGTAGTCCGAAACTTCCAAGCCGGCCGGATCGCGTTAACGCCAAGACGAAACCGATTGCCGCGGTGATTGACTTCGACGATCAGTCCGAGTTGGCCCAGACACATCCCGAGGTGCTTCACCTCGATCCGTGGATCGTTTTCTGGCAGACGTTCGAGGATCGCAAAGACCGACAAGGGGCAATCCGCGCCGCCATGAAGCCAGTGGGCCCGGCACGGACAGGACAGGCAGTTGCTTTCACGGCCGACGGCTCGCGACCGGCCCCCGGGAGAAAGGCGATCACCTGCCACTGGACGTTCGGCGACGGCGGCTGGCAGCGAGGCTCCGAGGTAACCCACGTCTTCGCTCGGCCCGCGGTCTATCCGGTCACGTTGGCTGTCGATGACGGGTTGAACCGGGCCACTTGCACGCAGCATATCACCATTACCGGCGAGCCAACGGCCGGATCCGTGTTCGCGATTTCCGCGTCCGGCGAACCGTCGTTTTATCGCCGACCGGTTCATGCCGTGGACGTCTACGGCCAGCCCGTGCGGCGGATTCCCCACACGCTGGAATTCGTCGCGCGGCCCTCTCGTCCCGTGCCACGTATGAAGGTCGTCAGGCTCCAGAATCTCGGCGGCGACGTACTCGCCAATGCGGATCCGCCGAAGATCGAATATGACTCTGCCGGCGGTTGGCTGACCGTGGTGCCGCGAGGAGAGAAGAACGAGCAGCGGCTCGAAGTGACGGTGAATGCCACTGGCCTGCGACCGGGAACGTACTTGGCGACGGTTTGGATAACCTGTGGTGGAGCGACCGGGCATCAGCAGGGATTTCGCGTCGAACTCCGGGTGCCCGACCATTCGCCCCAGTCGGAAGTGACCATCGACGATCGCGACGCAGGCTTCTTTGCCACGCCGTACTTCTGGGTGGGGCACCGATTCTGTCGTTGTCCCGAGGACAGGCGAGGCCATGGTGGCTTCTACCTCACGGCCGGCGGCCGGTCGCCAAACCCACCGTCGGCCGGCGGAGAGTTCGCCCGCTTCACTCCCGATCTGAAGGCCGGGCGATATGAAGTCTCGCTGAGCGAGCAGACGCCGTTTCGCGGGGGCACGGAACTGAACGTTCTGGTTCGGCACCGACACGCCGAGCAACGCGTCCGCGTCAGACCAGACGCCTCGCGGGTAATCGGCGTCTTCGAGTTCGAGGAAGGCACGGACGGCTTCGTCGAGATTCACCCCGGCGGTCCCAGTGGATTGGTGATCGCCGACGCGGTCGTGTTCAGGTCGATTGGCAAGGACGTTCGTTAACCAAACGGCGGTCAGGCGCCCGCCGAGACCATCCCTTCCCTGCTATAGAGAGGATCCAGTTCATGAGACGACAAGCTACCTACTTGCTGGCTGCGCTGACGATCGCCGTTATGATCGTCAGCCCACCCGCCCCGGCTGAAGAGGGCCGGCTCAATCAGCCGCCTGACGGTTTCTCCGCCTTGTTTGGCGGCAAGGATCTCACGGGCTGGCAGGTAAGCGAAAAGAACGCCGAGCACTGGAGAGTGAAAGACGGCGTGATCGACTACGATGGCAAGGGTTCCAGCCTGCCCACGGAGAAGGAGTACGCCGACTTCGAGTTGTACGTCGACTGGAAGATTGAAAAGGGCAGCGACAGCGGCATCTTCCTGCGGGGCAGGCCGCAGGTGCAAATCTGGGACATCAACTCTCGCCAGGAGGGTTCCGGCGGGCTTTGGAACAACAAGCGAACGCACGTCGGGGAGAAGCCGCTGGTGCCCGCCGATAACCCGGTGGGCCAGTGGAACACATTTCGGATCAAACTCGTCGGCGACAAAGTGACCGTTCACCTCAACGACAAGCTGGTCGTCGATAACGCCCCAATGGAAACGCTAACGAAGGGCGACGGCATCATCGAGAAAGGCCCGATTCTATTGCAGCACCACGGCAATCCGCTGCAGTTTCGCAACATTTTCATCAAGCCGCTTGCCCCATAGGCCGTCAAGGAAAGGACCGGGCAGCTCAGGGCGATCAAGACATCCGAATGAGTGGTGGATGTTCGTCAGTCGGCTGCCTTCGTATCGAGCACGGGCTCGATCACGCTACGATCGGCCAGGACCACCACCGAGTCGTAGACCGGCACGTTACTAATACGGATCGCTTTCCCCTTGCGATCCACCAGTTCCGGGTCGACGTCGAAGACCCGGCCCGAAACCAGATCGACCCATACGGGCTCGTCGAACTTCGCCGTCGGCAGGGTCAAGACGATTCTCTCGACCGATGGATTCTTGCCCGGCGGATCCGTGTGGCGCCACAAGGTGACCACCCCGCCGCTATCGGCCGCGCGATAGCCGAACACACTGTAGCGGTCCGTGCCGCCGATGGCTACTTCCGCGTCGAAGTCGGTGATCCGCGAGAGCGTGCTATCGAAGATAGCGGTGACGTGCTGGATGGCGCGATAGCCCTTCTTTACGCTGTCGACGACCTTATCGTCGCCCACCGCCAGCACGCCCTTGTAGTTGGTGCGGCTGGGATACTGCATGTCGCAGATGGCGAAGTACGATGAGGGGATGTCGCGTCCCAGGTCGCCCAGGAGCCGCCGCACGGCCCACTTGGCCTGTCGCAACTCGGTCCAGTCGTAGTTAGCAATCGCCCCGAAAGAGCCACGCTGCGAGGGCGATCCGTTCTCGCCCTGCCGGATGTCGATGTGCGGGGCGAACGACCGGGCGATCTCGCGCAGGTTCAGCGCGGCGGAGTACCGCTCGTCGGGATTGTAGGCATAAGGGTGATAGATGACTTTGTCGACCAGATGAAGCTTGTCGCGGGACTTCAAGTGCTGGAGCACCTGCCTGGCAAACTCGGTGTCGAACGAGCCGCCGGCGGCGAAGAGAATCTCGGCTTTCGGCTGGCGCCGGCGGATCGTCTCGGCGGTGCGGATGACAAACTCGGCATATTGGACCGCCCCTTTGCCGCAACCGGTACGCGGCTCGTTCCAGATCTCCCACTCGTCGACGTGCTTCTGGTACCGGTCGACAAAGGCACCGACGTAGCGATCCCAGGCCGCCAGGGCCTCGTCGGAGGCCACCAAACCGCCGCCCAGGCCGGTATCGCCTCCGCCCGGGTAGACCGGATTGCCGTAGCAAAGGCAGACCCAGGGTTCGACGCCCTGGTCGACCATGTCGGGGACGATCTCGTCGATCCACGCCCAATCGTACTGGCCGCGTTGTTTCTCGGTTTTCGCCCAGCCCGATTGAATCCGCGCCTTCTTCACGCCCAGCGGGCCAAGGTACTTTCGCCAACTGGCGTAGATCGTGAAGTCGCGGTCCATCGTCTCGGCGCCGACCGACCAGTTCGAGGCCCCGATGTCGCGTGCGTGGCGAGGGGTGATCCGGCCAAGGTACGTGTAGCCCTCGCCCGGCTCAACGGCCTCGGTCTCCTCCACGACGGTATCCGCATTGTCGGCCGCATCGCCGACGGCGACTATCCCGCCGCACATCCCCCATGCGCACGCAAGTCCGCGCGCAACTCGGATACTTCGCTTCAGCGCCCGCTGCAATCGGCTACTTGTCATCGCGCTTTCCCCTTTGTCGAATGGTTGTGTTCGACCGGATCGACCAGATGAAGAAAGTCGAGATCCGCGAGACCAAGCCGGAAGTCATCGACTACTTCGACCCATTTCTCCTGCCGGCGATGATCCTACTGGCAGCCCAGGTGCTGGTGTTGTTCGGTTTGCGTTTCGCACCGTGGTGATCATCGCACGGTGCAGGTTGCGAATCATCTTGAACTTATCGACGTTCGCGTCGAGGCGGACCGCCGTCTTCCGGCCGCCGGTTGAAAAAGGTGTCGTAGTAGGGCGCGTTGGCGTCAATCCAGGTAACCAGGGCGATCCACTCCGATTGGCTCAGCGCTGCCTCCGTCTTATGGAGTGGGTCCTTCCGCAATAGGGCGATCAGCGGACTGCGGTGGGAGCCGAACTGTTTCGGCTGCGTGACCGACGCGCCGCTGAACCGGTCGGAGACCGACACGAACACTTTGCCGGGCCCGCCAGATTTGCCGGGGCCGATGGGCCTGCCGAAAAGGGTGCCAAATGAGCGGCGGAAGCCGTCCTCACTTTTCGTGGCGGTCAGATCAATTCCGCCTTCGGTCTTCTGGCCGCCGTGGCAACGAACACAACGCCGGTCCAGCACGGGTTGGATCAGCCACTCGTAGCCGAGCAGTCGGTCGGCTCCCCAGTCAGGTGGCGCCGGTTCGCGCGGTTCTCGCGACAGAGCCTTCGGAAGACGCCACGCGTGCTGCGGAGATCGCAACTGCGACTCGTGACAGCCGGTGCATCCTCGCACTTCGCCCGGCTGAAACGTCACATGGCTGCGCATCCGTCGCAGCTCCATGTGATTCTCGTCCAGCGCCTGGAAGTAAAGGGCCTCTTCGGCCGGGACCTTGAAATGGGCCGAACCGTCTTCTTCCACCGGCACCGAACCGATCACGCGCACCGGCGACCAGGACCAAAATCCAAAGTGCCGCTCCCAGGCGTTGCCCGGGATCCAACGCATGGCCCCGATCTTATCGTCCAACGGCCATCCGACACGTTGCGAAACGCGAATGTACTTGACCGCTCCACGAGGAATTCCATCGAGTCCGTCATACACGTCGGCCACGTAACAGGTGGCCGAACTGTCGGCCCGATCCGTCAACTCGGTAACGATCGGCGGTCGCGGACGTTTCCGTAGAGGCATCGGAAAGGCGCTTGAGTAGATCCTCTCGCGATGGATCAGTTCCTTATTGCCATGCACGTCGATCAGGTAGATCGCAAACCCGGCGGCGTTGCTGCCGCCACCGGTCGGTGACGGAACCGGCGCGTACGAGTAGGAAACGAGAAAGCATCGCTCCGAAAGCGCCCAGGGCGTCTGATACAGGCCGCCACGGTCGGGCACTCCGCCCTCGGGTACGGTTAAGCCGGCCATGGGCCCCTCTTGCGGCCGCACGTGGGGCGTGACGATCTTAAGCGCCTCGGCGTTGTTGATCCCCACGGACGGATCGATGATCACGACCGGCCCGTAGGCCAGCGTGTGGTGCCCCGTGGCGATCGAAACCAACTTCTGGCTCCCGGGAATCGACCGCGTGTCGCGCAGGCCGTAGGGTGCCTTGATATGTTGATTGAAAACGGCGTCGGCCATCGTCCCGTCGGGATGCACGGTCCAGACGGCGTGGACCTCCAGGAAATGCCGCTCCTGGTAATCCCAGCGCGTGTACGCGATCAAGCCGTTATCCAGCGCATGAGGATAACGGTCGATGTCCTTGTTGTCGTTGAGCCGCCGCAGGGCGGTTCCGTCGGGTGAAATGCGGTGGAGATTGATCGCCGTATGATCGGCCGTGAACTTTCCGCACTCGGAACTGCGCCCCGACCGATCGGAGGCGAAGACAATGCCGCCGTTGGCACAATAGGTCGGCTCGAAGTCGCTGAAATAGCCGTGGTCGGTTCGCTGCCTCAGTCCCGTCCCGTCGAGGTGGATCTCGTACAGATGCGTCGGCTCCTGGTCCTCGCGCAATCGAAAGACGTCGTTGCCACGGACCGTGTCCCACTTCGGTGGCCATCGCTTCTGCGAGGCGAATCCGAAAATGACGCGATCGGCGTCCCAGTGCAGGTCGATGCCGTGGACGTGTCCGGGCCCCAGCTTTCCTTGCAACACGGGCCGGACCCGTCCATTCGGATCGAGACCCATCCGCACACAAATGTCTCCGCCCGGCTTGTGGACCCACGGGTATTGTGAACCGGTGATGTTGCGATGGGAATGTGCGGAGTGGCGGGTGATGAAAAGAACTCCGTCGAAGTCGACCGCCGGGTTGGCCAGCACGATCGGCCGGGTGGCATGACGGGCTTCGAGCCATAATCTTCGGTGTCCCACAATGTCGTGCGGGTTCTCGGCTACCTGCCGCTGGAGCGCCTTGTGGATCGCGTGCAACTGATCGAGTTGCCGGACAACCATCGACCGGGTTTCTTCCGATTCGGTCGCCGTGCGGATCTCCAGCGCGGCCCCTTGTGCGCGTCGCAGAATCTTGCCCAGCGAACCGAGCAGCTTCTTTCCGTCGTGGTGGGTGTCCCATACGACCGCTTGCCGCGCGTAGTCGCACTCCAGCAGACACTCGGTATCAAGGCCTTGCCAGCGAACAAACCATGGAGGCGCGCTCGGCCTCGGCCAAGCGGACTGCTGTCCCTTGTTCTCGTTGTCCACCTTGGTCGCAATGGCCCACTCGGCAATTGCGCGGACAAACGGATCTTCGTGGGAGAGCAACTCGGCGGCTTGCGCGGCCAGCGGATCGGTCAGGCGATTGTCCCGGGCCAGTTGCAGCAGACGCTCGGCCCGGGGCGTGGGGGATTCGGCGGAGCTCGAGACCGGCGCGACTCCCAGCATGGCGAACAGAAGGAACTGCCCAAACATGATTGCCGGGTGGCTGCCGCTCATCTTTGTGAGTTCCTGTTACAACGAGATCCGCTTCAGGATGAACAAACGCCACAAGATACCACATAACGATCTCACTTTCCACCATCCGCGCGGCAAGTGATGCCCTTTTGTTTGCATTGAGGCGAAGTTCGGGCTAACGTGATAGTCCAGGATGTGGTCAACAATCAAGGAGACTGCCATGCGCATGAAATCACGACTCCTCGCGATCTACGTGGGCGTTGCGGTGGCTGGCTTGCTTGTTCCGTGCCAGATTTCCTTCGCCGAAGAAGAGACGCGCCGGAATCAGCCAACACGGAAGAGCGCGATGCGTGCGTCGGAAGCCCATTTCGCCGGCGTGCCGCTAAGCAAGCCGACGGATCGCCCGCTCAGTGCCGCGATGGCGAGACTCTACAACCAGTGGAGCCCGCTGGCCGACTTCGATAACGAGTTCCACACCCTATTCAAGTACTCTCGAATCGGCGGTATCGGCAAGGATCTGGAGGTTTCCAGACGAGACCCCAGCAAGGTCATCAAGGTGGGCGACACGTACTACGTCTGGTACACGCGGCGAAAAACGGACCACGCTCCGGTCGGACTCAAGAACTACACCGACAATACTCCCGACGACGTGCCTGCCTTTGACTGGGATCTGGCGGACATCTGTTACGCCACGTCGCGAGACGGGTTCAACTGGAAGGAACAGGGGATCGCGGTCCCGCGCAGCGCGAAAGGAGAATACGCGGACCGTTCGCTTTCGACGCCCGACATTCTCTGCGCGGGCGGAAAGTACTATCTCTATTACCAGGCGTTCACCGGACGCATGAGCCACAAGAAAGGGGACCGGTGCGACGTGAGCATGGCTTGGGCCGATTCTCCCGACGGTCCATGGCATAAGACCAACCGGCCGATGATCGACCTTGGCACACGCGGCACGTGGGACAGCGGTTCGATTCACGATCCGTATCCGCTCGTTTACCGGGGGAAGATTTGGCTATACTACAAATCGGACGTTTGGCTTCGCAGTGCCGACGGGACTCCCGTCGACCGTCTCGAAGGCTTGCCAGCGTACATGGGGAGGAGCTATCATCGCATGCACGGTGTCGCCTTTGCGGACCGGCCCGAAGGACCGTTCGTCAAATCGCCCTTGAACCCGATAGCCAACTCGGGACACGAAACCTGTCTATTCCCGTACAAGGGGGGCATCGTCTCGCTGATCATCAAAGATGGCCCCGAGAAGAACACGGTGCAGTACGCGCCCGACGGGCTCAACTTTGAAGTGAAAGCGACGGTTGTTCAGCCCCCGGTTGCCGCGGGGCCGTACTGCCCCGACGCGTTTGCGGGCAATGGGGACGGACGCGGCGTTTGCTGGGGGTTGAGCCACATTGTCGGATTTGGCGGTCCCGGCTTCTTGGTCCGGTTTGATTGCGACCTGCACCGCGACGTCGACCGGCCGTTCTTGAAACATGGAACCATCCAAGCGGATGAAGCAAGCCATTTCCAGCCGCGAACGACCTTGCCGCAACACGTGCGGCAACGATTCACGCAAGAAGGCGCCTCAACACACGAAGAAACGGTGAATATCAGGAATTAGGAATACCACGATGATGGATTGGTCAATTCGCGTGCGGAAGAGAGTGGCGCACGTTACGCTGCCGACGCTTCTGCTCGGCCTTGTTTTGGGCATGCATCAGCACTCACCGGCGGCCACGTATGTTGTTTCGACGGCGGGAGAGGATAATGCGAAAGGGGATGCTTCCGATCCGCTACGAACCATTTCCCGAGCGGCCGAGCTTGCGATGCCGGGCGATGTTGTTTTGGTCCGAGCGGGCGTCTACCGCGAACGAGTCACGCCGCCCCGCGGCGGAGAGCCGGGGAAACCGATTGTCTATCGAGGAGAGCAACTCGGCCGGGTGTTCATCAGGGGCTCCGATGTCTGGCGCCCCCGGTGGGTGCAACATGGCAAAACGGTCTATTTTGGGGTCCTGGACGAAACACGCTTTGATGACCAGGTCTATCTCGACGGCGGAAATCCATTTCGCGTGCCGTTGGCGTCCACTCCGCACGGCAGGAACGGCAAACCCGAGGTCGAACGCTTCGGCCGAGGCGATTCGAAGATTGCCTACACGTGTGGCCAGGTATTCGTCGGCGGCCGCCTGTTGATGCAAGTGCCACTGCTTGCCGAAGTGGAAGAGGAAGCCGGCACTTGGACGTTTGACGCTACGTCTGGCCGGCTGTACGTCAACTTCGGCAAGCTGTCTCCCGCCGAACAAACGGTCGAGATCTCGACCCGGCGGAGAATCTTTGCGCCCCACGTTCGCGGCCTGGGACACATCGTCGTCGAAGGATTCGTCCTGGAGCATTGCGGCAACCAATATCCGACGAACTTCTGGAATACGCCCATATGGGCCCAAGCAGGTGCGTTGGGGTTGCGCGGCGCCCACGACTGGATTGTTCGCAATAACGTGATCCGCCATGCCAATACCGTGGCCATCGACGTCGGCGCCGCCGGAGGGGACAACGAGACGGAGCCCGCCATTGATCCGTCACACTCCCAAGCCGGGCACGACAACCTCATCGAAGGCAACTACGTAATCGACAACGGAGCCGCCGGAATCATCGGCGCCGATACCACGCGAATGATCGTTCGCGACAACGTGATCTTGCGCAACAACACGCTCGGCTTCACCGGCCCCAAGCGTTATGAACATGCGGGGGTCAAGTGCCATAACATCAAGGACGGGCTGATCGAACACAACTACATCGCCGACAACCCCCGCAACGACGGCGTCTGGCTGGACAACCGGTTTGCAGGCACCCGCATTACGCGGAATGTCATCGTCAACAACGGCGTCAAGGGAATCTTCCTGGAGATGAGCGATTACGATTTCGACACGGCCATGGTCGATCACAACATCTTGGTCGGAAATCGAGCCATTCAGTTCTACGTTCACGATGCGTCCGGTTCCACGGTCATGCATAATCTGATCGCCAATAGTCCCGCCGACAGCCGCTTTGGCCAAGGGGCGTACGTCTACCAGGTTACCGCGCGCACGCGTACCTACCATCACTCGTTCCATAACAACCTCTTCGTCAATCACAAGTCGATGATCGACGTGGACTATCCGTCGCATCGCGGCGGACCTCAGCGGCTGGATCACAATGTGTATGATGCGTCGCCGGACGACAGGGTCTTCATCATCAACAGCGCTTCGGACAAGCCGTCGCCATGGAGCCCGGCGGAGTTCATCGAACTTGTCCACAAGGACTTGGGGCGTCACTCCCCCGGGCGGACGGCAATCGACGGCGGAACCAGAGCGAGAATGACGCTGGACGAGTGGCGAATATTCTGGGAGAAGCACGGACTGAAAAACGATCGGCACAGTATCCTGCAACCGGGCATGTCCGTCTCGTATGATGGAGATTCGTGTGAGTTGACGTTGACCGTGCCGTTCGATCCCGCGAGTGTTGGTTCCACGAACCACGAGTGGCTCGACGAGGATTTCTCGGGCGCTGCGGTGCCGCGGGACAACCACGCGATCCCCGGACCTTTCCAGAACCTAAAGAAGGGCGCCAACGTAGTGCGAGTCTGGGACGGATTGCCGCTCTTGAAGGAAGGTCAACTGCCCATGGTCGTTCGACGGCACAATCGGGACTCAATAGACCTCGCCGTTCCGTAGCATGGAAGTGGTGCAAAAGGGGGAGCAATCCACAAGAAGGAAGTTGAATGCCATGCGATACACGTTTCCGGCAACGATGTCGATCGTCACGCTTACGCTCTGCGCTCTGTCCGTGGGGCCCGTCAGTGGTGACGATTACAGCGCCACCAAGGCC
Source organism: uncultured Planctomycetaceae bacterium (assembly GCA_964444795.1). Lineage (GTDB taxonomy): Bacteria > Planctomycetota > Planctomycetia > Pirellulales > Thermoguttaceae > JABMRP01. The sequence goes on along the minus strand of CAYUIQ010000018.1, from coordinate 35,649 downwards.
GACGGCGTACGGATTTTCTCGGAAGTGCCTCCCGTGGGGGTGCATCCTCGTGTGTTGATGAGCCGGAGGATCTGCCCGTCTGGCGGAAGGAAGTGATTACGACCTATCGGGGCAAGACGTTCTTCGGCCAGCGGTTTGAATCCAAGCGAATCGACACACTGGCGGCCATCAAACCGGATGCTTCCGACGAAGATTTGCTGGTCGCCTATCCCAATCCCGGACCGGGCGACAATCACGACCTGCTCTACACCACGCTCGACGTGATCTATCACCAGGACGACGCTCGGGCCGAGTATGTCTGCCGCGCCGTGGCGAACTTCGCTCGTGTTCTACTGGCTCGCAGTAAGGATGTCTCCAAGTGGGGCAAGATCGACGAGAACATCGGAGGCATTGAAGGTCTCGACGGCATCGCCGCGGGACTGGGACACCTCTGGTATCGTGGCGGGGCCGACTTCGCCTTGGCCTACGACTATCTGTACGGTGACATGACTCCCGAGCAACGCGACCTCTGCCGAAAGGCGCTCTCGGCAGCCACGAAGGATCTGGTCTGTTGGGGTATGGGCTTTCCACCTGGCCGTGGGATCAGCAACTGGTACGGCTACCACGGCGAACTGGGTCCCATGCTACTGGCCATTGAGGGCGAGGAAGGTTACCGGCCCGAACAGTGGGAGAAGTTTCGACAGGCGATCCGCGACTGGGCGGAAGTCCACATCTACGAGACGGGCGGTTCCAACGAAGACGGCTACACGGCCAACACGTCGCTGCGCGAGGAGCAGTTCACACTGATCGCCATGGCCCGATGGGCGGCGCCGGGTGATAAGTGCATCAACTTCTACCTCCGCCAGTACAAGGGCGAGGACTATAGCCGTCAGAATCGGTGGCAATACGCGCCAATGACGACGTTGTTTTGCATGAACTGGGAAGATACCGACGCCCTGCCGCTGGACATGGCGAAGCTCGACTTGCCCATCACGGCCGTCTTCCCGTATCAAGGCCTGTTCATTACCCGCAGCGACTGGTCGGACGACGCGGCCTACCTGAATATGCTCGCGCGACAGGATGCGTGGTACGACCGGCATGAGAATGTCGACCGTGGGCGATTCGTCTTGGCCGCACTCGGCCGTCGCTGGGCCGTCGACCGCCCATGGGCTCAAGCGACCAAGAGCAGCGACCACAATCTGGTTCACGTCGACGGCATGGCCCAAGCCGAGGCGAAAGTGGGACGTGGCAAGGTCCCCAATGCCCGGCTGATCGATCACGGGGACGTGGACGCCGCGAAAGGCCCCGGCGTGATAAGCTACGGAGTGATGGACTTGAAGGACGCCTACGATTGGCTCTGGGCCCACAGTTGGCGGACGCCGGGCGAGGGCTGGGAGCTGGAGACGCGCACTTTCGAGGAACTCGGCTGGACCTGGAAACGCCCCGGGCAACCGCCGGCGCTTCACGGACACGACGACGAGAAAGCTCCCAAGTACAACTTCACCGGCTGCAATCTCTGGCGCGCGGCGAACAACCCGGTTGAGTTCTGCTGGCGGACGGGCGTGATGGTTCGCGGTCCGCATCCCTACGCGATCATCATCGATGATACCAAGAAGGACGACCAGGAGCGGGCCTATGACTGGTACATGCAGATTCCCGACGACGTCGAGTTTGTCCCTCGGGCCGACGGGAGTATCCTGCTGATCGAAAAGAGTGAACAGCGGACATACGACCGGCCGAACGTCGGCTCGCGACGGTTACTGGTCTTGCCCTTGGGGCCAGGCAAACCGATGGTCAAACTGGAGGAGTACGGCTCGGGGATTTCCCGAGGCCAGGCCCACAAGGCTCGGCAACTGGTGATTTCCCGCAAAGGCCAGGAAGGTCGGTTCCGCGTGTTGTTCTATCCGTTTCGGACCACCATCGAGCCGGCGGGCTCGACCTCTCGGGAAGATTGGGAGAGATCCCCGCTGGGAGCGGCTGTACCCACGGTAAGCCCGGCCACCTCCGACGGCTTCTTTCTCAAGCTGGACGAACGAAAAGACCAATGGACATTTACCCCCGCCGAAGACGGCCGCAGCCGAATCCTCCTGCAACGTGGCGGAGAGAAGTGGCAGGTCGATTGACCTTGAGACGGTCTTCTTGTTACATCCCTGGTCGCCAACGCCAAACATCACCTGTGGCCATCACCGGGATGCTCTACACGCGCCCGCGGCGTCTTTTGGTGTGGGACGAGTTGATCGAGTCGCTTGCTCAATCGCTCCATGGTCTTGGCGGATTCCCGCCGCTGGGCGATGTTGACGGTCTCCAGCGAACCGACCCGGCGATCATCGCGATGGTCGTAAAGTTCCCGGCCGACGAGATGCCCTCGTCCGTCGCGCCACTCGGTATATCGAAAGGCGTTTGTCCGAACGCTCCGGCCGATTCGCTTCGCGCGCACCATCTCGCTACATGCCGCATCGCGGTGCGAGGCCGTCGGGTCGTCCAGCAGCCGGGCGAAACTCTTCCCTTCCAGATGGTCCGGCGACGCGAGACCGGCAAGGTCGCACAGGGTCGGGTAAAGGTCGAGGAATTCGGTCAGTTGGCTGGCCGCCCTTCCCGCACGCTTCATTCCGGGAGCCGAAATCAGCAGCGGTGCGCGGGTCGAGATTTCGAAGTTCGAGTGCTTGTGGCCCCACGAATCGTACTCGCCCATCTGGTAACCATGATCCCCCACAAATACGACGATTGTGCGATCGGCATGGCCGGAGGCTTCCAACGCCGCGAGGACTCGACCGGTGCATGCGTCCACGTAGCTGATACACGCCAGATACGCCCGCAGGTATCGGCGCAGGAACACCTCGTCGATCGATTCCCACGGGGGCATGTTGTGATAGTTCTTGACGATCCCTTGCGTCACCGACCACGGCGGTGCTCCTTCTGGTCGTTGGCGGAACGCCGGCATCGATAACGAATTCGGATCGTAAAGATCCCAATACTTTCGCGGCGCATTGAATGGCAGGTGCGGACGCAGGAAGCCCACGGCGAGAAACAAGGGTTGATCCTTGCCCGTTCGCGATCGAAGGAATGCCTCGGCCATGGAAGCCGTGTTGCCGTCCTGCATCTGGTCGTCCGGCAGGTCGCTGTCGTCCCACGTTTCCGCGCGAGGCCAATCGTGCGGATGCTTGAACTGCCTGCCCGCCGCGCGAGCCTCCGCGATCAAACGTTCTCGCAGCGCGTTTTGCTCGGGTCCCCAAACCGGCACGGTCGGCAACTGAAGCGGCTCGCTCCACGATGCCGGATCGTCTTCGCTTCCCAGCATCGACTCGTCGTAAATGTGAAAGATCTTTCCTATCGCGCGGGTGTGGTAGCCGTTCTGCTTGAAGTGCTGCATATCGCGCACTGAACGTACGCCCGATCGAACCGCAGCGCCCGCCGGGCAAACGCATCTAAGTGAGGCGTCTTGACAACCGGATCGCCATAACAGCCAAGCTGCGGTCGCAGGTCGTCCGACATGATCCAGAGGACATTCGGTCGGCGATCGTCGTCCGCAAGAACCCCGGAAGCTCCCATTTCAACGACCAAGAGCGCCAGCAACAACGTAATGATCCGCGGCATGACGAATACCGGGCCGCGCGGGTAGAATCGAACTTGATACATGTCGACAACTCACGAATTCAGAGGGCGGGGTACTTGACGACCGCGATAGGGCGGTTGCCGCCGTCTACTCAATCTTACCTTGGAGCCGAGTGGCTTGCGACCAGGCTACGCCGTACGTGCCGGTGAACGAACCTGCCTCGCCGGTCTTTACTAGGCGACAATCAAAATAGTACTCGGCTGCGGCACTCTGGCCGGATTTTGCCAAGGGGGCAGACCAGGCGTCGGGGCGAAAACGGACGACGATGCGGCCGGTGAGGCGGTTGCCGGCGACCTGTAATTCTCGGGCATCGACCATCGGCCGGGCTTGCGTCGTACGGGTTGCGAATCCCTCGACGCGCACCAGCCGGCCGTCCGCTGCAGTGACAAACAGAAACATCGGTTGGCGGCTGCGGTCGGCGTTACACACCGCTTCTTCCAGCCAGAGGACGTGGGTGCAATCGGGCATCCAAGCCGGTTGGTGTTCAGCCGCAGTGACGCGGCCCGACACGGGAAGCGGCTTGCTTAGTCCGGCCACCGTCGTGCTGACCGTGCCCTCCAAGACGGCGTCGGCCAGCGTTGCGTCGACCATGTAGGCCTCCAGCCGATGATTTCCCTCCAGGTCGACATGAAGGGTACCGCCGAGTTGCTTGCCGTCCCATCGCGCGGCCGACACGGCAACCGCGTGCAGCATGGGAGCGTCACGGTATCCGCCGTGGGTAAATCGCCCCTCGTACTCGTAGAGCAAGACGTTCATGCTCTCCCGCCGACCGGTCAGCGTGGCAGGGATTTGCAGGTGCAATTCACGAGCGTTTGCCGCGGCCGGTGGTATCCGCAGATCGTAGCAGATCAAGCCTTTCAACGTTCGGCAATAGAGCAACCCGTCGACGTAGGGCCATTGAATGGGGACCTCGTAGGCGGTAATGGCAACGTGTGGGAAAGCGACGTCCCCAGTGAGTTTCCGAGGGGTGATATCGGCCGTCCAGAACGATGCCGTGACCGGGTCGCTGTGGTGACGATCGTGAAACAACAGGATGCGGTTCTCGAAAGTGTACGGCTGCGACCCGCGGCCGCATTCCTGTTCCGACAAGATCTTGCCCGTATCGATATCCACAACGATTAGCGAGCAAGGCGGCCGTTGACCGTCGTCGCCCTTCGGGTGATACAGCGCGATGTACGCGCGGCCGTCCTGGATCGCCACTTTCTTCGAAGGGCCCGCATCCAGATGCCACTCGTGCCGATAGCGTGGTTCGTCTCGAAGCGTCCACAACTTCTTGGGGCCCTCGAGTGCAAGTCGATACGCTCCGAAAAGGCCGGCTTGCGACTTGCCCTGGCCCTGTTTGCCGCCGACATTGACGATCACCACGTCGCCGGTTACCGAGAGCGTGCCCAGCAACGGGCCGAGACCGTCGACGGTCCAGAGGACTCGCCCATCTTGGGGATCGATCAGACGCAGTTCACCGGCTCCAGTATTGGCCAGCAGGTACTCGCGCCCCTTGTGTCGCCAGATGGTCGGCGTGCCGAAGGGGGACTCGATGTGGCCCTTCAAATACCACCGCTGCCCGCCGGTCTTCGCGTCGAAGCCCGTCAAGGAACGTCGACTCACCACGACCACACCGTCGGCGACGACCAGCGAAGAGCCTTCACCCGTGTTCCAGATGAGTTTCTTTTTGTCGACAACCTCGCGGCGCATGGCCTCGAGTTCGGGCATGGCAAGCGTCTCCCAAAGCTTCTTGCCCGTTTTTCCATCATAGGCATAAAGCAGACCGGCCGTACCCATGCTGAATACGCGGCCGTTGGCAGAAGCGGGCGAGACGCACCAGTGGCTCCGTTTGTGGCCGAGCCGGTTGAGGCCCTTGCCCCTTTCGACCGCTTTCCACTTCACCTTCCCGCTGCGGGCGTCGACGGCCAGCACAATGTCATCGGCGGTGACGCTAAAGAACCAAGGTGGCAGAAGCGACTTCGGGTCGTCGACCGTGCGCCATGCTTCCACCGCGGCGCGTACTTTGCCGTCGGGCTTGTAGTAGGTGCAAAATACCGTGTCGTCGGCGACAATGGGGCTTGCCGTTCCGCCGTAGAACGGCTCGATCCCCATGGCCCGGGCCGTCTTCAGCGTGCCGGGATACAGACCCTTACCCACGCCCATGTGGTGGTCAAGCTCCCACGCCACGCGCATCGAATCGAGATCATCGACGAGTTGGGCGCCCTGCTTTGGCGGCGTTCGACTGCCGTTGCCGATGAACATCGGCCAGTCCGATTCGTCGGCGTCCAGCACACAAACGAACGCGAAAAAGAGAATCGCAGTAAAGAAAGCAACGAGGACTGTGTTGTTGCGGCCATGTGTCATGGTGCTGCTCCGAGCTCGGTTGATTCCTACATGAAGCACGAGGGGAAAACTCCCTACACTTCGGCCTGTACCAGGATGATACCGGGAAGCGTTTCCGCACGCAAATACCGCACGGGACTTGGCACCGGAAACCAGAATGTTGATAATCCATCCAGCGGCCTCAGCGGAAGGGAGACTTACATGATGGTCAGGATTGGACGTTTCATCTTGGGGATTGCCGTGGCGTGGACCGCGGACGTAGAAGCGGATGATGCGGCGACGCGCAACGCGGTCTCCAACGCGACCTTGACCGGCGGACTGGCCGTGTTCGTCGGCAGCAGCGACGGCGCAGAGGAGATCGAACTCGCACACACCGGACGTTGGTTGGTCTTGAGCATCGCGCCGGATGAGGCGTCGAGTCGGCGCATACGAGATGCGGTCGAGGAGGCCAAGCTTTCCGGGCTGGTTACGGTCGCGGTGTGGCAGACCGCGCCGAGGCTGCCGTTGGGCGATCACATGGCCAATCTGGTTGTGGCGGACCTCGATTCATTGCCTGCGGATTCATTGCCCGTGGCACTATCCGAAGACGAAGTGCGTCGCGTGCTGGCACCCGTTCGTGGCAGAGCGTTGATCGGAACCGGCAGCCGCTGGCGCTCGCTGGAGAAGCCGATGCCGACAGGAATGGACGAGTGGACGCACTTCTTCCATGGACCGGACGGCAACGCGGTTTCCCGGGACACGGCCATCGGCGTACCCAACGCACTGCGGTTCATCGCTGGGCCGCGTCTGCAAGACAGCAACGGTGCCAACGGTTATCGGCTTAGCGACGGGATTGCGGTGAGCGAGTGGAACTACACCCAGTCGGCCGACAAGGACCGGCGAAGGTTGGTCGTCGAAGGGCGAGACGCACACAGCGGTGTGCTGCTCTGGCAGAAGATCGAGCCGGTGTACCGAGGCGCGCCAAGTTCGGTGAAAACCAAGCCCATGATTCTGGCCGACGGCCGGCTTCTGCGGATGGTCGACGACGGCGAGGAGTCGGCGCGTATCGGTCATTTCGATCCGGGTTCCGGAGAACTGGTCCGAGTCTATCAGTCGTCGCGGGATCTTCGCGACGGGCCGTATAAGTGGAGCGCCCAGCCGCAATTCAACTATCACGACGGTCTCGTGGTGCAAGCGGCCGGCAGGGAACTCCGCTGCTTCGACGCCCGGACCGACGAGTTGCGTTGGTCGTACGAGGCGGCCGAGGATCGCGGCGATCTGTACCGCCCGATCATCGCGGCCGATCTGGGGCGGGTGATCGTGCTGGAAGGCCCTTCGCCCGAGGATGCCCAGCGGCGCGGCAAGTGGAAGGGACTCTTCGGCGGACGTTATCCGGCACCGGTGGTGGACCACATCGTGGCGGTGGATCTGAAGACCGGCAACGAACTGTGGCGGGTAGAGCGCGACCCGCGGCTCGAACAGTTGCACGGCGAAAACCATTACCCCCGGCACGGCAATCCGGCCTGGCAAGCCAATGCACGCAAGATCGTCTACCACGTCGCCGCCTACAAGGACGGGCGGCTGTTTCTGCTGTTTGCTTGCGATGCCAACGGCGGCGGCCCGTCCATGGTCCTCTGCCACGACGCTCGCTCCGGGAAGCAACTCTGGTACACCGTCACGATGCCGGACTACGATCCCGAGGCGAAGAAGATCGCCGGCGGGGAGATGTTCGACATGTTCCTCCTCGACGACGGCACGATCTTCACATACGGGCATCAATGGGCGCGCATCGACCAGGCCACGGGCAAGTTGTTGGCGTTCGGGAGCACCGGTGGGAACGCCCGTTGCGATACCGGCACATGCACGGCGAATCTCGTCACCGCCGGGTTCGGCAACTACTTCGATATCAGCGGCCCGGAGCCGAAGTGGACGCGGCGCGACATCGCCCGCGGTCAATGCGGCGGACGGAGCACGCCGGCCTACGGCATGACCTACCATCACGGCAGCGGGTGTGGTTGTTTCTTCATGATCCGCGGCAACATGGCGCTACGGCGGGAAGAAGAGCCGCAAGAACTGCCCGACGAAGAACGCCTGACGCGCGGACCCGCGGCCACTTCGCTGGCCAGCGCGGCGGCCAAGGGCGACTGGCCCGTCTATTTGGCCACGGGCGACCGGCGGGCTTGGACGGGAGCGAAAGGCCCCGCTCGCCTCAAGCCGCTTTGGAAGACCCAGGTGGGCAAGCCGCTGACGCCGGATGTCGAGGGTGTCAGGCGAGACTGGCTCCACAGCGGTCTCTACAACGGCCCGACCACATCGCCGATCGTCGCCGACGGGCTGGTGATCGTTGCCGATCGCGATGGCCGCCGAGTCGTGGCACTGGACGAACAGACGGGCCGGCAGCGCTGGAGTTATAGCACGGACGGACGCGTGTTTAACCCGCCCACGTTTTGCCGCGGGCGGATCGTTTTCGGCACGCGCGGCGGACAGGTACATTGCCTCGACGTCAAGACGGGAGAGCCGGCCTGGACGTTCCTGGCCGCGCCGACGCAACGGTTTATCCTGGCCTACGGGCAGGTCGAGTCGGCGTGGCCTTTGCACGGGTCTTTGCCGGTGGTCGGTGACACAGTAATTGCCAGTGCCGGCTATCACGGCGAAGTGGACGGCGGCGTTTGGGTCTGGGGCCTCGATCTGGCCACTGGCGAGGCACGCTGGAAACGCCGCCTCTTCCGCCCCGAACGACCCTGGAAGAGTTTCACCGGCGAAGCTCTCAAGCAGCGAATTGCCGACGACACGCACCCACTTGCCGAACCGAACAAGAGCAACGGCCAGTACCACGTCACCCGGGTTCGCAACGTCGACTTGCCGTCCTGCAGCCAGCATTTCGTGCGGACCGCCCGTGTGATTCTGGATCCCACCTCGGGGGAAACGGCCGACTTCAGCGGCCCCGACAACCAAGAAGGATTCGCCCACTGGACACCCATCGTCTATGGCGAACGATTTCCGTTTCTGGACATGGAATTCGAAGCCCGAGGCGGACCGCACAGCTCCGGTGGATGGACGATGCGGCTTGCCGGGTTGACCATCGGCGACCATCGCGGCGGGCGGATGCGGATCGTTCACGACGGCGCCCGGGCGGTGATCGCCAAACCGGGCGGCGAGCGTGACGAGCAGGACCATTACATCCGCGGGACGCATCTCTGGTGGATCGACCCGCCGCGCTTGCCGAGTGGAGCCGTTGACGAACGATTGAAGCGATTGCGGCTTTCGGACGTCAAACCCCGAGCATTTCTGCCGGGCATGGACGAGCTGGATTCGCTGGTCGTCGCCGGCTCGACCGCCTATCTGTCGGCCGAGGGCCGGAAGCCGATCCCTTGGGGCAACGGTACTCGGATGATAACGCGGGACGTCAAGGGCGAGCCGATCCCCGGTCGGATACTCGCCGTGGCGCTGCCCGACGGCAAACCGCTGGGTAGTCTCGAAATCGATTCCGCCGTGGTCAACAACGGCCTGGCGGTGGCCGGCGGCCGGCTCTACGCATCGTGTGAAGACGGCACCGTGCGTTGCTTCGGGGAGTAACGGCCCCGCAGTTTGCTTCGCCGCAACAAGGAAAACGGTATACTAACAGCCAACCATGGCTTGGACGGTGAGACGTTCCTCGACACAAATAAGGAGAACACGATGAGCAAGACACGTTTTGCCCCTTGGCTGATCGCGGGGATGATGATTCTGCTGGCAACCAAGGCGGCAGCGGGACAACAGCCCGAGCGGCGCTGGGAGATTCAACTCAGCAACTTCTTCAAAGGCGGAACAAAGCCCGTATATCTGTACGGGAGGGAACGCGACGGGCAGTGGATCGGCGTGGTGGGCAGCTCGCGCGATCCGGACCGGCCAGGCGGGAAGACGTACAACCGGAGTTGGTACTGCGGCGACCTGCCCGGCGTGCCCATTACGGACGGGAAGATGAAGGGCCAGTTCACGATGCACATGACGCCCGACCTCTGGGTGCCGCTGGATCACAAGAGCTATACGATCGTCTTCGACATCGACGCCTCGCTGAAAGGCGACGACAAGATGGAAGGCACGTACAAAGTGGTCGCCGTCAACAGTAAAGACGAATCGACTCGCGACTTCGGCAAGGGAGGACGCGTCAGCGGGTTCGCCAAACCGCACATCCAAGCGGCCCTTCCCAAGCCGGTCACCTTCGAGTGCAAGATGCAAGGCTCGCTGGTCGGCGGAGATCCGAAGTACGGCAACCGGTGCATGGTCCTCTGGCTGGGGCTGGAAAGCGGAAAACTGGCCTCCACGAGCCGCGGGCTGTACAGCCAGAAGTTCCGGGCCTACGGCAGGACAGCGTTTACGGCCGAAGGCAACACGGCCACCGCCGACGTCGACCGGCTGACGGCACACATCACCGTGCCCACGAAAACGCTGGACATGGAGCCTTGCCAGTACGTCTTCGACCTTGACGGGCAGTTGATGGACGAGGTGATGATCGGCACCTACAAGCTGACGGTGAAAATCGACGGCAAGCCCGACGTCCAGTTCGAGGGAAGCTTCGACGGCAGTTGGTCGGAAGGAATCGCCCGTTTGAAAACCGACGACCGTCCGTGGTTCGTACCGATCAAGGGCTTCAAACCGCCGGCCGCCGGCGAACATCCTCGATTGCTCTTCCGCAAGAGCGACCTGCCGGCACTGCGCAAGAAGGCGCAAACGCCCGAGGGCCAGGCGATGATCAAGCGTCTGCGCTATCTGCTGGACGGCAAGGACGGCGAAACGATGACCACGGTCTTCAGTCCCGCCACGCACGCCTACATGGGCGGGGGATACAAGAACACGACGGTGGACACACCGGGCGTCTACACGATCAGTCATGCCGCGGGTTACGGACTGTTGTACCAACTGACCGGGGACAAGAAATACGCTCAGTTCGGCAAGCAATGCTTCGAGAAGGCACTGGCTGGCACCCGTGACCGGGACGATCGCTACAGCTTCCGCGGTCCCGGCGGGCCACTGCGGGGAGGTCCGACGGTCGGCTGGTATGCCGTCGGCTACGACCTGTGCTACGACGGCTGGGACACGGCCACCCGGGAGAAGTTCGGCCGCGCCATCGCCGAATATGGCGAAGCCAGTTCCACGGCAAAGGAGAAAAAGCCATCGACGCTCGAATCGCTGGCCCGTGGTACGATGCCGCCCGGAAGCAACCACTTCGGTATGCAGGTCGGCGGCGCGTCGCTGGCGCTGTTGGCGGTCAGCGGCGAGAAATTCGTGGACCAGAAGCGGATCAATACCCTGCTGGCCATTGCCGAGCAGAGCATGGTCCGTAACATCAGCGAAGGTTTCGGCGATGGCGGCTTCTTCGCCGAGGGCGACGGCACCGGCTCCATGGCATCGCACATTGCCTACCTCACCGCGCTTCAGGCGTGGAAGAACGCCGGGGGAAAAGACTTCGTCAACGTCGAGCGCCCCAATGCGCGGATGATTGCCCTGAAGTGGATCTATCAGACGGTCGTGCGCGACGGGCGGCCCGATTTCTGGCCGATTCGCGGCGCCTACGGACACAATGTGTGGTCTCGCCAGGGGCTCAGCGGCGGCGGATACTTCGGCATCGGATTGGCCGGAGTGACTGAACCGCAGAAGGCGGCCATGAAGTGGTACTACAACCATTTCCTGCTCCCATCCGACACGGCCGCCGGAGCACCTTACGACACGGTGAGCCGTTATCCGCACGCCAGTGTCTGCTCGCTGGTCAACTGGCCGCTGGACGTAAAGGAAAGAAACCCGGCCGACGTATTGCCCCTGTGCTACCGTGATTCGTCGTGCGGATTTTACGCCTGGCGCAACCGTTGGCGGGACGCCGACGACACGGTGATCACCGTGCTGACCAACCGAACCCAAGGATACATGAGTGCCAAGCCCGACAGCGCGCTGTGTCTAAACACGGTGGGCAAACACCTTAGATGGGGCAGCGTCAAGGGCGGGCCGACCAAACACTGGTCAACCTCGCCGCGCGGTCAGTCGAGTTCGTTGACCCTCTCCGACGGCACTTGTTTCGCGGTGGACTTCACCGGCTCAAGCGGCGCCGACGTCATGCTCGTGACCACCGGCAAGGCCGAGGGGCAAACGGTGAAACTCGGCGGCAAGACGCTCACCTTTCACTTCCCCACGGCCGAAACGGCGCCGAAAATCAAGACCGAAGGCGATGCGGCCGTTGTCGGCCGTCAGCGCGTGACGCTTGAGGACGGCAATCTCGTTTTGAGGATGACCGGCAAGTAATCTCGCGGGCGAGGGCCTTTCACACAGGAGGAGATCTCCGATGAGTGCAAATCGAATCGCGCGCGTCTTGGTGTTCGCCCTGGCCTGGGGCCTTGCGGGCATGGCCCTCGCCGCGGAAGTAGCGAAGGTCGAGCATCCTTTCCTACTTTGGACTTCCAAGGACTTGCGCGAGATGCGCAAGAAGATCGAAACCCAGCCGTGGGCGAAGAAGGCGTATGAGGAAATGGTAGCTTCCACCGATCGCCAAGGCGACGAAATCCGCCATCTGTTCCGCTACGCCGTCATGGGAGATCAGGAGGCCGGCCAGATCGAAAAGGACCGGCTGCTGAGCTGGGTCAAGGCGCCCGATCCGCTCGGGGCATCGCTCGAGTGGCGCATTTTGGCCTATGATCTTCTTTACCACGAACTGTCGCCCGAGGAGCGGAACGCCGTCGAAAAACGGCTGCGGCGTTACATCCAGTACGCCATCAAGCCGGGCGGAACGTACGACACGAAGCTCTACAACAACGAGCGGGACTATGCTCGCTACGATGGCGATGAAGGGCGCTACACGCGGACCAACTGGCTGCCCAACATCATCTTTCCATGGAAGATCAGTGCCAACTTGGCCGCCGCGGCCTTGCGCGACGAAGAACTGATCCGCGAAACTTGGGCCGAGCACGGCAGCGTCCAGTGGTACTTCGACGAATACCTTGGCGACAGCGGCTTCTACAGCGAAGAGTTCAGCAAGATGGGGTCCACTCCCGGCGCTTTGCTGATGTATTGCACTGCCGTGCGCAATCTCGGGCTCGACGAATTGGGGTTCGGCTACCAGGGTCAAGGCGGCGCCTCAATGCGCGGGCACATCGAGTCGGTCATCCGCATGACCTTCCCGCGAATCGACCTCGGTTCCGGTCGCCCCCGGTATCCGCGCATCTCGGCGGGCGACGTGCGACCGTGGATGCCCCTGGAGCACGCCACCGTCGAAGGTTACTTCGCCAACGGCCGTGGCGGCAACGAAGTGTGGCGATCGCACGGCGCCTGGGGCGGCACGACGCGCGGGCGTTCGCCGCAGTGGGACAACGACAAGACCGAAAAGATGCAGACCCTCCTGTGGTTCGAATGGGGGCACAAGCTCTGGCCCGATGCCGGTTTCGACTACTACCTCGCACGGATGCGCGGCCCGGCGGACAAAATCTACACACCTACCCTATTCTTCGGCCTCGATCCGATTCACCTCCCCAATGCCGATCCTCCCCTGGCCCCATCGGCAGTTTATCCCCAGCGCGGAATCGTGATGCTGCGCGCCGAGGAGGGCTCCAGCCATTGGGAGTCGCCCGCTCCGGCGGTCTGTCTGCGTCTGGCGGCGAACTACGCACACAACGTGAACGACGCCTTCGCACTGTGCGGTTTCTACGGTTTCAACCGCCCGATCTACCTGAACCCCAAGTCCGACCCGGGCTATGCGTTCGGCTTCAGCCGTAGCGTTCGCAGTCACTGTTCGGTCATGGTCGACGGCCACGTCAAGGTCGACGACTGGGGCCAAACCGGCAGCATTGAACCGCAATTCACCGACGATTGCCAGACCCGGCACCTGTTTCAGCCGGAGGTGAAGTTTGTCGCCGCGCGCACCGAGGGGCGATATCCGGGCGTCGACGAGACACGCGCCCTGGCCCTGACTCGCGAATATCTGCTGGATGTCTTCTCCTGCTCCGACACCAAGCCGCACTCCTACGTTTGGATCGTTCATACCTACGGCAAGGCGGAACCGGACAGGGCGAACCGGTGGCGGCCGTCGCGGGACATGGCCGATTTGATCAAGGAACTGCAAAACGAGCTGTCCTTCAAGACGGCCGGTGAAGACTGGATGGTCACTGTGCGTCAAGTACGGCCGGAGGTCGAGCCGGAGAATACGCCGCTGGGCGAAGCGTGGTGGAAGCGCAAGATCGGTGTGCGTTTGCGGATGCTCGGCCAGGACGACACGACCGCCTACATCACGTCGACCCCCAAGCCGCCGGGAGATCGACCGGATCGTCTGCTCGACTTGCCGCTTGTCGACGGTGTCACGATCCTGGCTTCCCGGCGGGCCGACGACGCGACCTTCGTGGCCCTGCACGAACCGTTTGACGGCCAGCCGGCCATTTCGAGTTTCCAGCGCATTGCCCAAACGCCGCAAGCCATGGCCCTGCGCGTGGTCGGCGAGTCCGGCGGCAAGATCGACGACCGTATCCTGCTGCGAATCGGCGACGAGTCTGCGTCGCCGGTTACGTTGACGGGCCACGGCGAGCAGTTCACGTTTGCCGATTTCGCGTACATTCGGATCGGTCGCGCCACGGTGGTTGCCCGGGGCGACCTGCGCCAAGTGCAATTGCGCGTCGGCCGGGCCCGACCGAAGTTGATCGTCAACGGTCAGCCCGTGGCAGCCGAGGTGATCGACGGCGTTTTGAGTTGGCGAAAGTAGTGGCTACCGGCAGATCGGGGAAAATCCGATGAAAACCGCGTTACTTGCCGTCGTTGTCTGTCTCTTGGCCTTCCCACCGGTGGCCTCTTCGGCGGTGTTCCAGTACGTCGTGCCGGTGGCGACCAGCAAGGGGGAAGCTACGGCTTTTCTGTGGATACCTCCCCAGGCCCCGCGAATCCGAGGAGCGGTGGTAGGGGGGATGACGCTGATGGAGCGGGAAATGGCGAAGGACCCGCAAATCCGTCAAGCGTGCGCCGCCGAGAACTTGGCGATCGTTTTTCTGAAGTGTGGACTGGGCCAAACCGACGTGCAGACCGTGTTGACCGACCTGGCCAAGGCCTCCGCCTACGGCGAGTTGGCGACGGCGCCGCTGATGTTCGTGGGCCATTCCGCCGGCGGTCCGCAGGCCAAGGTGCTGGCCACAAAGATGCACGCCCGCTGTTTCGGATTGGTACAGTATCGAGGCGGTTCGCCGGGCGGCGATGAACCGTTGCCCCCAGGCATCCCCGCGCTGATGATGCTGGGGCAGTTCGACGAGTTCGGTGGAACGATGCGCGACCAGTCCGGACGGGAAACTTGGGAAGGCGGGCGCGACGCCCTGATTGCGTTTCGCACTGCGAACGACCGTCACTTGGGAAGCATCGTCGTGGAACCGGGCGCGGGCCACTTCGCCTGGTCCGGCCGCAATGCCAAGTACTTGGCGCTGTTCATCCGCAAAGCGGCCCAAGCGCGCATCCCGGCCGAGTCACCCACCGGTGGGCGTCAACCCGTCGATCTGCTCGAAATCGATCACAGGCAAGGCTGGCTCACGGATCTAACCATCAACACGAGCCGATTCGAGCCGGCTCCTTATCAGGGGTACGGGGGCGACAAGGCCAAGGCGGCATGGCACTTCGATCGAGAGATGGCCCACGCCACCGTCGCCTACCACGCCGGCGGTTTCGGCAAGAAGGATCAGTTCATCAAGTGGAGCGACCCCTATTGGGTCGACGCCGGCACGCGGTTCTTCTTCACCCGACTCACATGGACCGGCGACGGGCAGACCCTCAAGGTGCATCCCGCATACGCCGATACCTATCCCTCGCAGCACGGTGGCCGGGGACCGCGCTGGCCGAAAGTCGGCCGCCCGGTGGGCCACTCCAGCGCGCCGATTCGCGTCTGCCCGGTGAGCGGACCGGTGGTGGCAACTGGGCCGCACACTTTGCGGATGCAGTACGACAACCTGGCTCCCGCTGGCGGGCGCGACCGCGTGACGTTCATGGCTTACAGCCCCGGCGACGCCAAGTACCGCCACACCGAGCAAGTGGGAATGATGCCGCGCGGTTTCAAAGGCATGACCAAAGGCACGGACCAGACCATCACCTTCCTCGCAATCGGCAAGGTGAAGGCAAACGCCGGGCCGGTTCGGCTCGCGGCCACCAGCGACGCGGGCCTGCCGGTGGAATACTACGTCGCCTTCGGCCCGGCGACGATCGTCGGCAGCAAGTTGAAGATCGCCGAGTTGCCCGTGCGCGCGAAGTTTCCCGTCAAGGTCAAGGTCGTCGCCTACCAGTTTGGCCGCGGCGTCGAACCGTTGGTGACGACGGCCCCGCCGGTGGAGCAAACGGCTCGGATCGAGAGACCGTAGACGATGAATTTGACAAGGAGCCTTTCGATGAGCATTTGCAGTGGAGAACATCAGCCGTTTCGTTCTGCCGGTCGCCGCGTAGCGATGGTGACCGTGTTGCTCGGCGCGTTTCTGACCGGTGCGGTTTCCGTGGCCGGTGCGGAAGAATTCGCCGAGTTGCCGCACTGGCCCATCGGCCTTGCGGTGCCCAAAGGCGCGCCGCCGGCGAAAAAGTCGCCCAAGGGCGCGGCTATTTTGGCGTGGGTCCCTCCCAAGGCCGAACGCATTCGCGCCGTGTTGTTGATTCGGCAGAACACCGATTCGAAACATTTTGGCGAACATGCGGCCTTGCGTCGAGTTGCCGCCAAACATGAAATGGCCGTTGTCTATCTCCGCTACTATCCCCATGAACGGCTCGCCGGCAATCCGCGAGATCGGGTCATCTTCCAGATTCTCGACTCGCTGGCCCGAGAGACGGGCATCGACGAATTTCGCCACGCGCCGTGGATCACGTTTGGCAAATCGTCCGTGGGCAAGTTTCCCTTCTATCTGGCCTGGGCATACCCCAGTCGCACCGTCGCCACGATTTCCTACCACGCCGAGACGCCGACCTGGCCGCCGGAGCGTTGGGCGAACGTGAACGACCAGACCATCTTACATGTCAGCCTCAACGGCGAAACCGAATGGGGAGGCACGTGGAACCGGCACGTGCGGCCGTCGCTGTTGAATTACCGGGCGCGATCGAGTTGGCTACCCCACTTGGCCGTTGCTCACGACGTCGGGCACGGCAACTACCTCGACGTCAACGGTGGCCCGGGCTGGGGTAAGAAGTTTCCCGGCAAAGTGACCTGCATTCGGGTTTGGGATTACCTCACGCTGTATGTTGACAAAGCGCTCTCGTTGCGACTGCCCGCGGGCAAGTATCCGACCAAGGGGCCGGTCGAGCTAGAGCAGGTCGATGCGTCGTCCGGATATCTGATCCGCCCGTATGCCGTCGAGGACCTGTTCAAGTTACCTCGCATCCCCATGACGAAATCGGAGGACGGCTACGTGGTCGATCCGGCCGGGGACGACCGGCCGGCGACCTTCGTCGCCATTGAGCCCGTCGGAGGGTTCAAGCCGCCGACGGGTGTGCCGGTTGAACCGCTGCCTGTTGGACGAAGTCCTGCACGGTGGTTACTGACAGAGGGGCTGGACTTTGCCATGAAAGACGATCCGATGCGGACGCTCGGCCGCCTACCATCGCTACGCCCCGCACCGGGTGACACCGTGGCCATCGACGGACGCAAGGCGACGTTTTCCCCAATCGAACCGCGATACGGTCGCCGCGAGGGCGGCATCACGCTGAACAACGGGTTGCAGAAACGCGATAAGATGACGCTCCTGGCCTACACCGTTGTTGACGTGCCGAAGAAGATGCAGTTGAAGCTCAACGCTCCGTTCACGCAGAACGGTCGAGTGCGGGTGGTATTGAACGGTGTTGCCGTCGCACACAAGCAGATCGTGGAGCTTCACCAGGGCCTGTACCCGATGCTGGTGATCGTGCGACTGAGAACCAAATGGTCGACGCTCAACACCGGCTTCCAGGCGGCGACCGCCGAGGAGGTTCGCGCCGCACGGACGCGTACCGCCGAGACGGCCAAGAGGGCGGCCGAGCCTGAAGATGGCCCTGGTGGGCCCGCCATGCCGACCGACGCTCCGGTCATTCGTAAGTTCGCAGACGTGCCCGAAGCCGAACGAGCGAATTGGTTTTGGATAGCCGACCGCGAGCTTGCCGAGGCATGGTTTCGGCTCCACGCGGTGCATGGGCAGAAGTTGGAGTAGCAAGACCACACCAGAATAGGACCTTTTGCAGGGACGACGACCATGAAATACGTCTTGTGCTGTTGTTGTATCTTCGCTTCGGCCGGAGTCGCCCGCGCGGAGACGCCGCCGACGGACAATCCGGTGGCAACTTTCTACTCGGACAACGCCGGCTACCCGGCTTGGACCGATCGGATCCGCTGGTCGAACATTATCGACATGAAGGCGTTCGACCAAGGAAAGACCGACTTCGAGCGATTCGAGAACGCGCGCGACCAACTCGCGGCCAAAGGGGGCGGCGTGCTCTACTACCCGGGCGGCACGTACAACTTTTCCGACGGGCCGTTCGACGGTCCCGGCGGTCGCGGATTGATGCTCCCCAGCGGAGTCGTCATTCGTGGCGAGGCGCCCACGGGCAAGCCGCTGGCAACGTCCGGCCGCTTCGACCTGCCGACGAAGTTCGTCTTCGGCTTCAAGCATCGCCAGGAAGCCGTCGACGCCGGCGGGCGTTCATCGATCAAGCCCGAAACGCCGCGCGACTGGAACCTGATCGGCCTTTCGCCCCAGCGAGGGAAGCGAATCGGCGACATCCAGAACGTCGGCATCGTGTGGGTCCACCTGGTCGGCGGTGTGGTCTACTTCGGACCGGACCTCCAGTGGGGGGAAACCTGGGCCACGGCCGGGTCGTGGAAGAGCGACTATGTGAAACGATCTTGGGCCGATCGAAAGCCCGACGGCACGCACCCTTGGGATCCGTTTGCCGGCGGCGGTCGAACGCTAGCCGGTGTGGGCAGCGGGCGGCTGGTCTTTGGTTGCGTGTTGGAACATGCGGCCGTGCTGAACGACTCGGTCAAGATGGGCCGGCCCGACTATCCAGACGGATTCGGCGAAGACGGATTCTACATGCACAAGTTCGGCGCCCGGATCGGCGCGTATGGCCGCCATGTGTTGGTGGCCAATAACCGGCTGCCGATCAGCCGAGGGCGAAATTTCAAGTATCGGCAGACTACGCGCCGCACGTTTCCGGCCGGCAAGGGCAACAGCATGGGGTTCGATCCGCCGCGGCAAAGCGTCGTGCTGTTCGACTACAACAAGACGGTTGCGATCCAGATCAACAAGACCATGTTGGGGATGACGAAGAGTTCGCCGACCGGCCAGGCCGGCGAGGGATTCTTTGCCGAAGGCGTTACCGTGATCGACAACTACGCCTATAACAACGGGCACAAGGGGTTCGACGTCTCGGGCAATTGGGTCACCATCGCCCGAAATCACAACCAGCGGCAAATGCTCCGCCAGGGCAAGGATCCCGAGGGCATCGGCGGTTGGGAATTGACGCTCGACGGCCATCTCGAATCTTCGCCGGGAGGCAACGGGGCCATCTCCGATAACCTCTCCCGGGCGTTCGATCTGGCCGGCAAGAACGTCTGGGTCCACAAGAACACCTTCAATAATCTCGGCTCCGATCCCGGCAACGACGGCGAGGGCATTCTCTGCCAGGCCCACGGCGGCTCGCAGATCTTCTCCTGGGCGATCACCTACAACCGGCACGACAAAGGCGACGGAGAGACGGGCTACATCGGCGGTTGGAACGTCAACACGGCCGGTGCCCTGTTCGGCTGGAACGTGCTGCCCGGCTGGATCGGATTGACTCACGGCGCGCAGCGAGAATCGACGGACGTCGCCTTTGTCGGCAACCGGGCCGGTGGCGGAGTGAAATCGATGCCGGGCGCCCAGATCGGCGACGTCGGCGGCAAACTCGCCAGGCCGAGCCAAGTGCGAGCCGCCGTGCTTGGAGACGTCGCGATTCGAATCAACTGGACCGACGCGTCGGACAACGAAGCCGGTTTCCGCGTGGATCGGAAGATCGACGACGACCGGTGGACTGCCATCGCATACCGACCGCCGCGCATCCAAGGAGATAAGAACAATCCGCAAATGTGGATCGACTATCTCGCCCCGCGGGGCAAACCGCTGGTCTATCGGGTTGTCGCCGTCAACGGCAAGGACGACGATCAAGGGGCGAGTGACTCGACGCCGGCCGTTACGCTTGCCAGCCCGTAAGAGAATGCACTCCATATGAAGAGAAAGGGACCAATCGTATGGCAAACGCCCTTCCTAAACTTATCACGCGCGTTTTCACGATTGTCGCCATCGTGTTGTCATCGCTCGGTGCAAGAGCGGACGTCAACCCGAAACACTGGCACCACACGGTGGAGATACCTCGGCCACCGCGCAAGGGCAAACCCAGGGGGCCGGCAATCGGCAACCTCTGGATCCCGCCGGGAACCAAGGAGATGCGAGGTTTGATCGTTGCCGAGAAGACGCTTCTGGAGAAGCATTTGGTCACCAGCCCGATCATTCGCAAGGCGGCGACCCAGGAAGCGTTGGGTATCCTGTATTTCGAGCCGGGCCCCAATCCGTTCTTTCCCTACGGCGACAAAGGAGATTGCGATCGGCGGTTCCTGAAGAGCCTCGACGAATTGGCCAAGAAATCCGGCCATCCGGAAGTTCGGCGCGTACCCTGGCTGACCATCGGGCACTCGACCGGCGGAATCTTCTGCCGCAATCTGGCCTATTGGCAGCCAGACCGCGTGCTGGGGGTGATCCACATCAAGAGCGGGAACATGCACCACGGCATCCATTATCCCGGGCGCGATTCGCTCCGGGGCGTACCGTTCCTGGCCATCAACGGCGAGTTCGAGGAGCACGGTCCCGAGGGCGGCATCCGCCAGGAGTACGGCCGGCAAACGCAATGGGTGATGATTCGCAAACAGATGCTCGCCCGGCGGCGTCAGGCTCCCGAGCATTTGATGAGTCTGGTGGTCCACGCTGGCGGCGACCACACGGATTGGTCGGACGACCTGACGCGGCTTTGCGCAATGTTCATTCACAAAGCCTGCAAATGTCGCCTACCGCAAGATTCGCCCGGCGGATCGAGCCCGATCAAATGCCCGGCGATCGACGTGGCAAGCGGCTGGCTGACCGATTCGAATGTGAAGGACCCCCGGCACGAGCCGGCCGCCCACGACGAGTACCCCGGCGACAAAGGCTTGGCCTTCTGGCATTTCGACGAGGAGATGGCCCGTGTCGTGCGCAACTACCACAAAGACAAGTTCACCGAACCGGATCCAGCGATCGAGGAAGACAAGCGTCCCGCGCCAGGTGACGACCGAACCGTGAAGGGTCGCTGAAATTCCGTCAGGACAAGGCCCTTCGGGGCAATGAAGGAGAACCGAAGATGTTTCGACAGACCCCCGTATTCGTACTGATTGTTTGCATCGCCGCGCTGCCCACCACCGCGGTCGCCCAATCATGGACGCTTACCAACCCGACCGGCAAGGCGTACGAAAACGAAGTCGTGCGGTTGAAAGTCAACTTGCCGGCTTCCGCCCGGCAGGGTGAATATGTCGTCAAAGCGGACGGGAAGGAAGTTCTCGGCCAGATCGGCGAGTATGAAGGCCGCAAGTGGATGTACGTCGTCGCGTCGCTGGCCGAGGATCAGGCGATCGAGTACACCGTCAGTCGCGGCCGTCCCAAAAGCGGCAAGTCACTTGTTTCCCTGAAGAAGTCCGGCGACACCGCGGAACTTTCCAGCGGTTCCTTTGCCGTGAAGACCCCCACATCGGCCGGCGGCGACCGCATCCCATCGCCGATCGTCGCGGTTCGCGGCACCGGCGGCAAATGGGTCGGCAACGGTTTCTGGCAAACGGAGCGAAAGCTCAGAAGGCTCTCCACCGAAGTGCTTGGCGCGGGGCCGATCTTCGCGAAGGTCCGCCTAAAGTACGAATTCGAGGGCAACGCGGGCCTCGACGATAACGTCCCTGCCTTTGCCGTCGTCGACGTCACCGTGTTGCCCGGCAAGCAACACGCGGTGATCGAGGAGTCGCACGAGATGGATCGAGGCGACTACTGGGAATTCGACGCGGCGGCCCTCTGGAAGCCGCGCCGCGCGATCTGCATCCCCCATAGCGGCGGCTTCGAGAGAGCGGACTTCGGCACCTGGCCACCCGATACGCTCAAGGTGGGTCAGACGCGGATGGGCGACAAGCTGCTCAACCTGATGCCTCGCTGGACGCAAGCGTACGACGAGGGCTGGTTCTTCGCCTGTCACGACGGTCGCGACGCTGTCGGAGCGCTGGTCTGTCGCGCCGGCAAGTGGCATTGGCCGCACAGCAACATGATCGAAGCCCGCGTGAAACAGTCGGCCGACTATGCCGGGCTGCGATGTCCGACCTGGAAAGGACGACGTTACTGGTTTCTCGTGGCCGGGCCGGCCGACCAGTTCGCCGACGGGGGGGCCAAGTCGTACGTCCGTGCTCATGCCTTCGAGCCGCTCGACAAACTGCACCACAGTTACATCCTCGACTGGCCGGGCCTGGACAAACTGCTCGGGGACGGCAAGAATCCACCGCGGCTGGGTAAGTTCTCCGGCAAGGACTTCTTCGACGGCGGCATGAATCCGACCGGGCCGATGCGAGGGTTTGGCAAGAACGCCGTGCGCAACATCGGCAAACAGGGTAATCTCGAAACGCTCACGCTGGTGCAGGTGTTGCTCGACGCCGATTGCTACGGTTCGTATTGGAACTACTGGTCGAGCGAGAATCCCAACTTTTTCACCGACTTCATCCGTGGTCCCGTGGCGATGACGACGCAGTTGAAGAAACATCCCCGGTTCAAGGAACTGGCCGCGGCGGCCGAGCAGAAGTTCCACGAAGACCTGTATCACTCGATCACGCTTCCCGGCGGCGCGGGGCAAGAGTGTCCAGGGTATGTCGCTCACGCGATGAAGGCGTGGACTGCGTTGGCTCCCGCGTGCAAACAGCACCTGGGTTTCGATCCCACCCGATGGCCCCGATTCAAGGCCGGGGCGTCGTTTCTGGTACATCTGTCGCAACCGATCGCGCCGGGCCAACGCCGGTGCCATCCCGGCGGCGATACGCATCCGCTGGGGCCGGACGTGTTCGCCGTGGCGAGCGAGTACGGTGTTCGCGAGGACGTGAAGAAGTTCAAGACCGAGGAGTTGCCCGGCTTCGGCGTCGTCTTTCGCAACAAGCCGGCGACGGCCGACGAGACGTACCTGGCGTTGAAAAGCGGTCCCAACCGCGGGCATTACCACGGCGATCAGTTGTCGTTCCACTATTGTGCCAACGCCCGGCAGGTGGCCATCGACCACATGTGCAGCTACGGCCCTCGCGCCGGCCAGGAACACATGCACAACCGGGTCGCTTTCCACACCGATCAGTTGCCCTGGGCGAACATGGACGGCCACGAACGGGTCATTGCGCTGAAGACCTCCGGCGACGTGGATATCGCCGTCGGACAGGTAGAATCGAACCGGCTACGGGTAACGACCGAGTATCCGCCGGAAGGCTGGGACGTCTACCTACCCGAGCAACCGCTGGAGACACGGCTCAAGTACCGTCGCACCATCGTGTGCTTGAAGAATCGTGGTGAAGACTACTTTGTTATCCGCGACCAGCACGTCGGTCCGAAAGTCAAGGCAACGTACTGCTTGCATGTGCTGTCCGACAAGTGTAATCGGCGAGACAGTACAATCGAGTTCGACAATCTGACGCTCTTCTGCGCCCACCCGGCAGAGTTTGCCTTGAGCCGGCACGACTGGAACTTCGAGCGAAAGAACCGAGAGGGGGGCGTTCTCTTGAAGGAGCACACCAAGGGCGTGCGGCTGACGGTCGCGGGCGAGTCGGGCGAGTTCATCACCGTCCTCTACCCGGGCGGCAAGGCCCCGAAGATGGAAGCGATCGAAGGCGGCGTTCGCGTGGGCGACGATGAGATCGCGTTCGCCGGCGGCGTCGATGACGACGATGCGACCACGTACGTCACCGTACGTCGCGGCGGTAAGGCAGTGGCCCAACTAACCGGCCGCGACATCGACATGGACCGTTCGCAAGGCGAGATCGGCCTGTTCGTTCCCGACGCCGGATACCCCTTCGGCGAAATCCCCGATTGGCTCATCCGGCAGCGGTCCAAAGTGCCCGATTGGGCGCCCGATTGGGCCCGACGATATCGGATTCACGATGCACCATGACACTAGCACGGAGACGACCATCATGCAAAGAACACTTCTTCCCGCCCTGTTGCTCGCTCTCGCCACAGCAATCCCCGCACCGGCCGACGAATTCGACTTTGCCGCTTCATCCTACTTGGGCGAAGCGGGATTCGATGACGCAGTCACGGGCGCCTGCATTGGGGCCGATGGCACGATCGTGCTGGCCGGCAACTTCGGACCGGCCGTGCGTGAAAGGATCGGCGCAAAAGGAACCGGCGCGGGATGCGTGGTGCGTGTTTCACCCGACGGCACGAAGTTGCTCTCGGGTGTGAGTGTCGCCGAGCAGTTGAACGATCTTGCCATCGACGGAGACGGCAACCTCTATCTGGCGGCCGGGCCGGAGGGCCTGATCAAGCTCTCGCCCGACGGAGCAAAGGTGTTGTGGACGGCAACACCCGGCAACATCACTCGCGTCGACGCTGGCCAAAGCGGTATCGCTGCCTGCATCGTCGAGCGGAGGATACACATCTTCGACGCGACCGGCAAGCCGCTAGGACAAGCGTCCGGCGGACAGTACACCTGTGACGTCTGCGTCGATAGCGACTCCAAGACCGTCATCCAGACCGGATTTCGAAACGCCCACGCCTTCGACGGCAAGAAGACGTACCCCGTGCCAATCTGCTACATCCACGGGCACGCCTATGACGGAACGCGCCGGTGGACCAACTACGACTGGTCGACCGATCGCAATTCCGACCGTTTCCTGAACAAGCCCACCAACAACATGGCCGACAGCCGCGGCGACCGTTGCGCGATCGGTCGCGACGGCAAACTGTACGTGACGTTTCAAGTGGCCGGCGGCAACCACGTGTTCCGATATCATCCGCGCGACATCATGCGCAAGGTCGAGTTGGCCGGCGGCGACCATTACCACCAGTTTCACAACAGCCGGGCCGAACACAAGTGCTTTTTCGCCCGTTTTGAGCCGGCGACCGGCGATTTCCTGGCCGGGCAACAGTTCTGCGGTCGGCTCAGCAGTGGCCGTGCCAATTATGCGGCGACCAAGGACGGCGACATCATGGCCGACGCCGACGGCCGGGTCTATATCGTGGGCCGAGCGGCTTCCGGTCTTCCGTTGAACCTCAACCCGACCGGGGGTGACTACACCGGTGGCGGTTTCATCCTCGTCGTGTCGCCGGACCTCAAACAACGCCTGCTCTGCACTCGCACCTGCGACGGCCGCGGCGGCCCTCACGCGGTCGACGTTCGCACAACGGGTGGCCAAACCCGCGCCGTCTTTGCCGGAAGCGGAATGACAGAAGGCATGTATGTCACACACGCCGTCCAAGGAAAGCCGGGCGACACCAGCAGCGGCAAGGAAGACCCCAAAGATGGCTTCTTCGCTGTCATCCGGAGGCAATAGGGAACAACGCATGACCGTTCACGCGCGCGGCCAGGCGGCGTTGCCGCTGAAGAACACCGGATATATCCTGTCGTCCGAAAGGAGAGACCGATGATTCGTCACTATCTGTTGTTCGGACTACTTACCTTGTTGTTCTCATCTTCGCTGTACGGTGCCGATTGGCCCATGCAGCGGCACGCCCCGGCGCGAAGCGGAATCAGCGACGGGCAACTGCAGTACCCGCTGCAACTGCGTTGGGCATTGCACTGGCCGAAGCGCAACGCCGTTGTCGGTCCCGATCGCCGCTCGCGCACGACGGGGCTTACGACGCCTCGGTCGTGGGCAAGACGATATTCATCGGTTGCGAGTATAACGATTCCGTGGTGGCGCTCGACACGGAAACGGCCGCCCAGAAATGGCGATTCCATGCCGAGGGCACGGTGCGGTTCGCGCCGATCGTCTGGCGAGGGAAGGTCTACTTCGGTGCCGACGATGGCAGGCTCTACTGTCTTAGCGCCACCGACGGCAGGCTCCTCTGGCGTTTCGACGGCGCGCCGAGTGGCCGCAAATGCATCAACCACGAGCGGATCGCTTCGAGTTGGCCGGTAGCGGGCGGGCCCGTGTTGACCGGCGATACGATCTGCTTTTCTTGCGGTGTCTGGCCGTTGGACGGTGTTTGTCTCTACGGGGTCGACGCCAGCACGGGCAAGCGACTCTAGCGGAAAGATTATTGGAACGTCATCTCCAACGGATACCTGGCCGTCCACGACGCCGGCCTGGTGGTGCGCGGGCTGCGTGGAAGGTTGGACCCGAAGACGGGCCAGATGATGCCGGCGGCCGAGAAGTCTCGACCGTCGACCGCCATGCATTGGACGCTCGCCCGGCAATGGAACCGGCCGGTCGTCTCGAAACCGACTCGATCGACGCGGTATTATATCACGTATTCCAGGGCGAGGTCGAGCCTCAGACCCGTGGCCCCGACGAGGCGCCGAAGACACGGCCCGGAACACTCGACCAAGTGCGGATTCTGGTGGCAAGCGACCAGTAGTGACATGACAACCGATATTCAGGAGCATTTCATGAAACAAATTGTTGCGTATTTCCGCGCGACCTTGCGATTCTTGGGATGACTCCAACCAGATCGCGGCACTCCTCTTGACCGAATAGACGGGAATGCACTGTATCTTTTGATTCCGCACAACCCATCCGCGACCGACGTCGAAAACTCGACGCGTCGTCGGGAGTGCATGTGCAGCGCCTGGCCGATTTCCGTATAATTGATGACCGAGAATCTTCCGACTATCCTGAGATACGCAACTGCCAAAGCCCAAGGAGCGATTGCCATGAGACGTAACCTGAGTTGGTCGATAACCTCCGTACTGCTTCTGTTGCCGTGGACTGCCCCGGTCGCCGGTGCCGCGGAGGCCGGAAAGGTTACTGGGGAGTTGAAGACGTGGCACAAAGTGACGATTGATTTCGCCGGACCCCAGACCAGTGAAACGGCCACGCCCAACCCTTTTACCGACTACCGCTTGGACGCGACGTTCCGCAACGGCGAGTCGACTTACATCGTGCCGGGCTACTACGCCGCCGACGGCAACGCCGCCAACACGAGTGCAACCTCCGGCAACGTCTGGCGAATCCACTTCTGCCCCGACAAGACCGGCCGGTGGACCTACGAGGCCAGTTTCAAGAAAGGTCGGCACGTCGCGGTCACCGGTGGTGGCAGCAGCGCCGGTTTCTGCGACGGTGCGACCGGCTCGTTCGAGATCCAACCCACCGACAAGATCGGCCGCGACCATCGTGGCAAGGGCCGTCTGCAATACGTCGGCGGGCGCTACCTGCGATTCGCCGAGACGGGGGAGTACTTCTTGAAGCAAGGCGCCGACGCACCGGAAAACCTTTTCGCCTACCAGGACTTCGACGGCGACTTCAAAAATGACGGACAAAACGACAATCGCATCAAGAGCTTCAGCGCCCACGTGCGGGACTGGAAACCGGGTGATCCCACCTGGAAGGACGGCAAGGGCAAGGGCCTGATCGGGGCGATCAACTACCTGGCCGGCGAAGGGATGAACGCCTTCTCCTTCCTGCCCCTGAACATCCAAGGAGACGACAAGAACGTCTTTCCATACCTGGATTATAGCGAGCGATACCGGATGGACGTCTCGCGACTGGATCAGTGGGAGATCGTCCTGGAGCACGCCGATCGGTTGGGCATGTTCATCCACTTCAAGACCCTGGAGACCGAAAATGAGTTGTTGTTGGATGGTGGCGACCTAGGCCCCCAGCGAAAACTCTATTACCGTGAGTTGATCGCCCGATTCGGCCACCACCTGGCGCTGAACTGGAACCTGGGCGAGGAAATCAACAACGCCAGCACGGAGCAGAAGAAAGCCTGGGCCCAGTACTTCTTCGACCACGATCCCTACCATCACCTCATCGTCATCCACAACGGCGCCAATCACTACGACCTGCTGGGCAAGGGCTCGAAGTTGACCGGCTTCTCACTGCAGACCAACGAGACCGACTTCGCCAACGTACACTCGCGCGTGAAAACCTATCTGGACAAGTCGGCCGAGGCGGGCAAGTCCTGGGCGGTGGCTTGTGACGAGCCGGGCGACGCCACCCATGCGCTTCGCCCCGACAGCGACGCGGGCAACTCGCACGAGGACGGCCGAAAGAACGGCCTCTGGGGCACGCTGATGGCCGGCGGCTGGGGCAACGAGTGGTATTTCGGCTACCAACACGCCCATTCCGACCTCAGCCTCGAAGACTTCCGCAGCCGCGACCGCTGGTGGGACTACTGTCGTTATGCCCTGGAGTTCTTCAAGAAGTACGAGATCCCCGTCTGGGAGATGTCCTGCCGGGACGATTTGACGCCGGGCGAAAACGACTACTGTCTCTGCAAGCCCGGCCACATCTACGTCGTCTACCTGAAGAACGGAGGCACGGCCAAACTGGATCTCTCCAAGAGCAAGGGCAGCTTCGAAGTACATTGGTACGACCCGCGACACGGGGGATCATTACAAATGGGGACGGTTCGCGCGGTCCACGGCGGCTCGGTCTGCTCCTTGGGCAGCCCGCCGAAGGACACGGACAAGGACTGGGCAATTCTGGTCCGGCCCGCCGACCCCAACCGCAACTACGCACCCGCGGTCAACGCCGGAGAGGACCGCGGCGCGATGCTGCCCCGCGACGGTGATTCCGCCACCGTGAAACTCGATGGTGCCGTAAGCGACGACGGCAAACCCGGGAAGACGGTTATTTCGAGTTGGAGCGTGCAGAGCGGCCCGCGTATGGTTCGTTTCGACGATGCCCGCCAAGCCCTCACGACCGCTACGCTGAGCGGCCCCGGCGTCTACGTCCTCAAGCTTTCCGCCAGCGACGGCGAACGGTCGGCCGTCGACACGCTGACGATCACCGTCGAGCCCTTCTCGGCCCGGGTAACGAAAACCTATTCGCCCCGCGAAGATGCCTACCTGGAAGGGCCCACCGGTCACAACACGCAGCACCTCAAGGTCGAGCACAAGCGGCGGGTGAGCTACCTGAAGTTCCAGGTCACCGGGCTGCCCGGCAAGGTGATCCGTGCCACGCTGCAACTGACCGAAAATGGTGACCCGGGTGGTGGCACATTGCAGGTACATCGAGGATCCCATGTCAATTGGTCCGAAAAGAGCCTGACAACATCGAGTGCTCCGGTTCCCAGGGAGTTGGTGGGAGAAAACAGCGGCCAGGTCAGTGCAGGGAAAACGATCGAAATCGACGTCACACCGCTGGTGACCGGCAACGGGACATACACGGCCGTGCTTACGCTTGGGCAAGGCGGAAACGACATCTGGTTCGGCTCGAAGAGCAGTCCCCAAGCGCCCCGGCTTACGGTTACGGCCGAAGAACCTAGCTCGCGTTAGCAACCGCCGGACAACAATCGCGGAGTCGAAACCTGCCGATCAGTTTCGAGGGATTCCGAGGACGCGACCGATCTCGCGGCAGGGGATATCCCGCGGCAGGCGGTCGGTTTTCGCGGCCAGTGCGGCGGCGATGCCGGCGGCTTCGCCCATGGCCACGGCGTTGCCGGTGACGCGGTAGCTGCTGTGGGCGATGAAGTCGCCGCTGATGCAGCGGCCGGCCAGCAACAGCCCGTCCACGTCCCGGGCGATCAGTGCCCGATACGGAATATCGTAGGGCTTTGCGTTGACTCCCTCGCGCGTGATGCCTTTGTCGTGTTTCGGATCGGTCGAGTGGACGTCGACCGGAAAGGTCACGCGGCAGATCGCGTCTTCATGGCGGGCGCCTGCGATCAGATCGTCACGGGTAACCTCGTACAGCCCGTGGATTCGGCGGCCCTCGCGAACGCCGATGTGTTCGGCGGTGGCAATGATCCGCAAGTTCTGCCATACGCCGCCCAAACGGCGCAGGCCGTCGACCAGGCGGTGGACCTCCGCGCGGCTGCGAACGGTGGCTGCCGTAATGGCCGCGGCATCGGTGGCCGAGACGCCGTACTCGTGATTGGCCATCAAGCAGAACAGACCATCGCGGATGAAGAATAGCGTGGGGAGTGTATAGGAAGGAATCACTCCGGCGCGTTTCATCTCGGCCAACAGACGACCCTTGGGATTGGATTCGCCCCGCGGTTCGGCCAGGCCGCGCACAAACGGGGCGACCGCTTCCGGCTCGATGCCCGCCAGCAGCGCGATCATGCTCGTCGGCTGCAATTGCCCGGTCCCTTGGCGTCCGTAATCGAATTGGCATCCGGCCCGAGCGGCCAAATCGCCGTCGCCGGTGGCGTCGACAAACACTCGTCCGGCGAAGGCCTCGCGTCCCGACTTCGACTCGGTTACCGCCAGTGCCAACCGATCCGTCGCGTCCCGGGCCGCGGCAACCACGCGCGTGTGCAGCCGAATCTTCACGCCGGCTTCGACGCACATCTGTTCCAAGGTCAGTTTCATTTGCTCGACATCGTAACCCACCGAGCTGGAATACCTGACCGACGCCTTCCGCTTTTCGAGCCGGGCGAGAATCTCCTTCATCAGACCGGCCTTGTTGGCCGAGTCGAGAATCCAACTCAACAGCCCGGCCGTCCAAACGCCGCCGAGACATCCGCCGACCTCGATCAGCCGAGTGTCGGCGCCGCTTCGAGCGGCCGCCAGCGCCGCCCCCACACCGGCCGGTCCTGCTCCGCAGACAACCACATCCGCCCGCCCGGCAACGGGCACGTCGCGAGCCGGCTCACGGTACGTTTCTGCTGAGATCTCTGTCGCGCTGGCCGTTTCCGGCGATGCTGCCGCAGTTACGGCGGTGGCGACCGCGGCGGTAGACGCGAAGAACCGTCGGCGATCGATTGGTTTGTCGGTTGGCGTGTTCATTTGTTGGCTCTCCCTGCTATTCCGGATACGCGGCGTCAAGCACGGCAACATCGTCGCCGGGAGTGAACCGGAGATCTACCGTGCGCAGATCAATGCGAAAATACCTCCAACTGCGCGTCCCACCACACGGTAGCCTCAGTGTGCAGGATGCCTTGCTTGCCTTCCTCCGCATCGAAGTCATAGAATATACACTTCATTCCCTCGTGCAACTCAATCCCTTGCCGCTTGACGTCCTCCACAGTCCACGAGTTCCCGAGCGAGGTAGTGTTGAAGTCCATTCGCACGCGCGGCAGCCCCATAGTAAGGCCCTCGCTTTGCATCTCCACCATGCTTCCACTTCGGCCGAACGAATAGCGGACCGTCCGGTCGCGACCATTGTTATTGTAACAGAAGGGGCGGGCCGATGGGTAGCGTTTGGGCACTCGGTGAGTGGACGCTGAGTGCGACTCGCCGGGTTTGAGTTCGCTTGACAATCGGTTCAATCGCCACTACGATTAGTCGAAGGGTTTTCGACCTGCAGGGATCTCTTTGGGATGGTGGGTAGTATGTCACCGAGCGAACTGCCGCCAGCCATCCGGGCACTGGCGCGGGCCGACAAGCTTCGCCTGATTCAGCTTCTCGCCGACGACGTGGCCCGCGAGGACACGGTTGAGCTTGACATGGCGGATCAAACGGTTCCTATCTGGTCGCCACACGACGCCTTTGAAGGCGCGGCCGCGCTGTTGCGTGTACTCGATCAGGATAAGGCCGGGCCATGATGCCGGAGGCTCAACGATTTCCATACGTCGAAATCGCCCCGTTGCTGGGTGCCGCCAGCGATCTGCTCTACGTACCGCTGACGTTGAAGCATGACGAGAACCAGTAGCCGAACGCGTGAGGGTTCGGGATCTGTATCGTATCCGGCCCGGCGGTTGAAGCCGAGAATCTGGCCCACCGTAGCGAGTTTTAGCCGGTTGGAATTCACCTAAGCCACGGGCGGGTTTGTGGTTGGTTGACACCCGCTTTCATGGCCGCTACGATCAGCGTTGTAGAGGCACCGCCAACGGGGGCTGTGGGTGGTGTTTTCGGACGGCTGGTTTGCGAGATGAAGCATGTCACTTTTCAAATGACGGTTTCTGACACCGAAGCAGACATAGGGGGTTCCGACGGCGGAGAGCAATTCTTGGCTTGAGCATGTTTGTCGGGTCGGACAAGAGTACTCATGCGAATCGACGCCGCCGAGTGAGACACTCGATATCGTCAATTTTCGCAAGCGGATTGAGCTTTGGCTGTCGGCTGTATTTCAAAGCGAGCACCTGTCGCTTCTGATCGGAAACGGACTCCCGGCGGCAGTGTCCAGCGTTGTAGCGCCGGGCACCGGAGCCAGTATGGACACACAAGACCTCCCGACCGACCTCGCCGAGAATATCAACACATACGCGGAGATGCTTGCTCGGAACGCCAGTCGCGGAACGGCGAACGTTGAGGACCAGCTAAGGGCCGCTATTGCGCTCGCTGAAGGCCTAGAGATACAGCAAGAAGCCGCGAAACAGAAGAAAGTCACCGATGCAATCAACGCAACTCTGGACAATCTCATTGGCGAGATTCTGGCGAGCGAGAAACGGATTCGTGAGGCCGTGGAAGGCCAAACGGACGCTGGAATGGCCGCAAACAGGCTCCTGTGCTCATTTCTCCTAAGTTTCGCCAGTCGTGCCGCCACTCGGGAGCGTCTGCACATCTTCACCACGAACTACGATCGTCTGATCGAATTCGGCTGTGACTGGATCGGGCTGCGCGTGCTCGATCGCTTCGTGGGACACCTGTCGCCCATTTTTCGCTCTTCGCGCGTTGACGTTGACATGCACTACAACCCGCCCGGCATTCGGGGGGAGCCTCGCTATCTGGAAGGAGTTATCAAGCTGACAAAACTTCACGGATCGCTGGATTGGCGCTACGACCAGCAGATTGTCCGACGCGTGGGAATTGGATTCGGCAGAGAACCCAGCCGGTCCGATGCTTCCGACGCCTCCTCAGTTCTGATATATCCCAATGCCGCGAAGGACGTCGAAACAACCGAATATCCTTACGCAGATCTGTTGCGTGACTACGCAGCGGCAATTTGCCGCCCAAACTCTTCATTGGTCACCTTCGGATACGGCTTTGGTGATGACCATATCAACCGTGTCATCCGAGACATGCTTGTCATTCCATCGACGCACTTAGTTATCATTTCTTGGGATGATCCAGGCAGAATCCCCGGGGAAGATGGGTTAGGCAGAATTGAGCAGTTCTGCCACGAACTCGGGCGCGACACCCAGATCTCTCTACTGATAGGCAGCCATTTCGGCGATCTGGCGAATCTGGTTGAACACTACCTGCCAAAACCTGCCATCGACCGCATCACGAACCGCAAGGCCAGACTTGAGGAAAGACGGGGAGAGAGGCCCGGCGTACGGGAAGATGTGAAGACAGGTGACAACTTGGGGTCGAAGGAGCAGGAACAATGACACGAGATTTCGAGCAGATCGTCGAAGAAGTGTCCGGACTGGTCATCGGAACGGTTGAGTCGGTGTCACCGGACGAAATCCGGGTCATCCTGGAGATTGACGCACCCCATTCCACCGCACTAAACACAGGAGTGCCGACTGGGTTCCCCCGAATCAACGATTATGTCCTGGTTCCCAATGAAGTCGGAGCGGTAGTGGGCATGATCGTGTGGCTCGGGATCCGAGACTCCCCTTTCCCGAAACGGAAAGGGCTGAAGGACTTCGATGTGATCGATCTCCCCTTTCCGCTGCGCAAGTTGCACCTAATACCTGTCGGAACGCTGATTGTCGAGACCTCCGGTGAAGAGGCGGAGGGAGGCTCCGCGCGGCCGTTCAAGTTAGATCGGGGCGTGACAGCGTTCCCTACCGTGGGCAATCCCGTTCATTTGCCCACACCCAAGCAGCTTCGCTCGATCGTAGAGGCAACCGGAGTTGATCGCCGAATCCACATCGGCACCTCACCCATGGCCGGTGGTGTGGCCATTACCGCCGATCCCGATAAACTCTTCGGCCGACACCTCGCCGTGCTGGGGAACACGGGAAGCGGGAAGTCGTGTACGGTCGCAGGCTTGATTCGATGGTCACTGCAAGCGGCAAGAAAGGAGACCGAGACCGCGTCAGTCAACGCTCGCTTTATCATCCTTGATCCCAACGGCGAATACGAAACAGCCTTCGACGATTTCGATCCCAAACCACGGGTGTTTCGAGTTGATCCTCGACAACACTCTCCTGGAGACAGCGCAAAGCCTCTCCACGTTCCAGCATGGATGTGGAACAGTCACGAATGGTCGGCATTTGCGGCGGCCAGCCACGGCACTCAGCGCCCGCTACTGATGCGCGCACTTAGAGAACTGCGTTCGGGAATCAGCCGGGCAGATGAGGACACGCTACTTGCGGATATCGCTCGCAACCTCCATTTACGACTTGCTCAAGTAACAGCTTTCTTCAATCAAGGTCCTTCTTTTTACGGCGAATTCAAGGGGGCTCAGGCCTCTGGAGATGTTATCTTCGGGATCAATATTGAAGTGGAAGACTACCTGCGAAATGCGTCGCAGATACCCGCAGACATCGAGGCCGCGATCCAAAGCGTTCAGCAGGCAACCGGGAGGATTCTTGAAGACAAGAAGAAGAACGGAAGGTACTGGCCAACGTTTGAAGTTCCATCCTTCAAGGCCATTCTTGAACCTCTTCGGGAACTCGCGAAGATTCTAGCGGCAGATTACGGTATCGTCGCACGCACCGAAGATGCTCCGGCGCCATTTGACGTTGGCAAGCTCGCCGATCATGTGGATGTGCTGGCCGCTGTGGAAGGCGGGGCAACATCACAATACGTGGCGTCAATGACGACACGCATTCGCACGATGCTGACCGATGAGAGGCTACGCCCAATCATCGACTCTCGTGAGGGGAGTTCCTTACCGGATTGGCTGGCAGACTACGTCGGAGATGATGGCACCGAGAACGCCGAACTGACTATCATCGATTTGTCGCTGGTACCTTCTGACGTGATAAGCGTCGTAATCGCCGTGATCGCCAGACTCGTCTTTGAGGCTACCCAGAGGTATATGAAAATTAACCGGGAAACTCTGCCCACGGTACTCGTCTTGGAGGAAGCCCACACCTTCGTAGCTCTTGACGTACAGCGAGAAAGCGACGTGACGACCGCCGCTCAGATGTGTCGACAGACGTTTGAACGAATCGCAAGAGAAGGTCGCAAGTTCGGGCTGGGCTTGGTCCTTTCGTCCCAACGCCCGTCGGAGTTGTCTCAGACGGTGCTGGCTCAATGCAACACGTTCATTCTTCATAGGATCGTCAACGACAAGGACCAAGAACTGGTCGGCCGTCTGGTGCCCGATAGTCTGGGCGGATTGCTCCGTGAACTATCTAGTCTCCCTTCACGACGAGCCATCATGCTGGGCTGGGCTGCCCCAATACCCACTTTGGTCGAGGTGAACGAACTCCCCGCCAAAGAAAGGCCTCGATCAAAAGACCCCGATTTCTGGGACGTATGGACGGGCAAAGAGCCCCGACCTGCCGAGTGGAATAAGGTCGTCGACGACTGGGTAGGAACGCCTACTAACCAAGCCAACGCGGACTGTGCTGAAGGGGCGGAAACAGGAGAGGCCGAGCCCCAGTAAAGGATGGAAACGCGGGTGGCGCCCGCAATGGAAAGAGGACCGTCTCCCGACGAGACTTCCGCCGATCTCGACTTTCGGCCAAGGAGCACCAGATGAAAACGCTTGTCTTCGTTGTGCTGTTGGTGTCGTTTGCTTCGCCCGCGGGCGCCGAGCCGTGGCGGTTGGTTTGGTCCGACGAGTTCGACGACTC
>CAYUIQ010000017.1:0-60873 GCA_964444795.1 uncultured Planctomycetaceae bacterium | reverse complement strand
ATCGGACTATCGTGCTTCAAGACGCCGGGCACAAGTGCCGGGGCTACACTTACCTGTTTTCGATTCGGAGAGATCCATGAACCGCCCCACGCTGCCGATCGTCATTTTCTCGTCGCTCGTTTGCGCTGTCGTACTCGCCGACACCGCGGCCGACGACGTTCAGTGGGGCCGCTTTCGGGGTCCCAACGGCACGGGCGTTAGCCATGCAACGACCGTGCCGGTCGAGTGGACCGATGGGGATTACAACTGGAAGATCGCGATTCCCGGCGCGGGTCATTCCTCGCCCGTCGTGTGGGATCACCGCATCTACCTGACGGCCGCCGACCGCGCGACGGCTACGCGAACCGTTCTCTGTCTGGATACGTCCAGCGGCCGAACACTCTGGCGGCGCGATTATCCGTCGGAGGCGTACCGCCAGCACGGCCACAACAACTACGCCTCCGCCACTCCGGCGGCCGACGCCCGGGGCGTGGTCGTCACCTGGACAACGCCCGAGCAGGTCGTCTTGCTGGCGCTGGATGCGGACGGCCACCCGATGTGGCGGCGCGACTTGGGGCCGTTTGTCGGCGCCCGGGGTAGCGGCACCTCGCCGATCATCGCCGGCGACCTGGTCCTCTTGGCCAACGACCAGGAAGACCCCAATCAACTGCCCGAGAATATGAACCGGCCGGAACCGATTCCGCACGTCGGCAAGAGTTTCCTCATCGCCGTGGATCGCCGCACGGGCAAGACCCGCTGGCAACTCGATCGCCGCACGGGCATTGCCGCCTATTCCACGCCCTGCATCTTCCCCCGCGACGACGGAACGGCCGATGCCATCTTCACGAGCACGGCCCACGGCATCACGGCGGTCGATCTGGCCACCGGTCGGGTTCGCTGGGAAGCCGCCGACGTGCTCCCCGAGCGGTGTGTCGGTTCCCCCGTGTTCGGCCCCGGGCTGGTGATCGGCGGATTTGGCCGCGGGCTTCGCGGCACGCGCTACGTGGCCCTGCGACCCGGCTCGCGAGCCGAAGGAGTCGAGCCAACGCTGGCCTTCGACGTGACCACGTCGGTGCCCCTGGTGCCTACGCCGCTGGTTACCGGCGGCCGGCTGTTTCTCTGGGCCGACGACGGCGTGGTGACCTGTATCGAGTTGGCCACCGGCGGCACGGTCTGGCGCGAGCGGGTCGGCGGTTCCTTCTATAGCTCGCCCGTGTGTGTCGACGGTCGGCTGTATTGCGCCAACCGCGAGGGCGAGATCGTCGTGTTGGCGGCGGCGGGGAAGTTCGAGATCCTCGCCCGTGTCGAGTTGGGCGAGCCGTGTTTCGCCACGCCCGCGGTGGCCGGCGGCGTGATCTACTGGCGCACCCACGGCCACCTCTTCTCGCTAGGCGGCAAGCGGTAGAGCGTCGAGAGCAGCGTCTTTCACATTGGCCGCCGGCTGAAGAACGACAGTTCACCGATTTGGGGGCTATTGAAGGCGCTTCGCCAAGAAAAGACCTTCAGGGATTTCCGGGAAATACGAGCCACCGGGGTGCCGTGGACGGCTTGTCCGCCCTTGTTTTCCAGGGATTCGGCAAGGGCGGACAAGCCGCCCATGAAAGCCATCTTCTCGATATGCTCCATCGCGTTGTGCGTCTTGGCATGTCCGCCGTCGCTTGCCGAAGAGGAGCGGGAGGATCTGATCGAACCGCTTCGTCCGTACGTACAGCAGATTGTCGCCGAGTTGGATCAGGTGTCGGCAGAGCGGAAAGAGAAGCTCGATCAGCTATCCGCCGAAATCGCCACGCGGCTGAAGTATCGGGACGCCGCCTACCTGACGTTTATCTGCACCCATAACTCGCGTCGCAGCTACATGTCGCACGTTCGCCACTGGACGGAGAGAGTGTGACGCCGGGGGTCAATTGGCCGCGGGCTCAACTAATCGGACAACTCCTTCGGCAGCGGCGGAATGTCACGGGTGCCGTCGCCGTTGAAATCGCCGCGTTGGTAGGCAGCGATGTCGAGCGTCGAGCCGACCGGACCGCCGGTGGCCGATAACTTGGCTCCGGGGCTGTCGGCGGAAAGCCGTAAGTCGAGTTGAAAGTTCGTGTTGGCGGCCCAGTTGGCGACCAGCCAGCCCTTGACCGGTCGCTCGTCAAGTCCGGGCGTTACGGTGATCGACGCTTCTTCGACTTCGGTCACGCGGCGGCGCAGGCCGTCGAAGTTCACCTCGATGTAGTCGCCCGGGCGAAAGGCCCCCGCACCGCCCCGCAAGTACCACCGATCGCGGGTCGACTCGTGCAGCCGGCGGCTGTCCAACACGGCAAACGCGACCGGGGCGTTGTGAAACTTCGGGTCGGCGTAGACCGAATGCTCGTCCTGACCGGTCGCTTCTTGCACGGCCGGGAAATCGCGATGCCAGCCGGCGTCGGTTGCGATGATCATCGGATTCACGGCCCGAGCCGAATTCCAGAACACGTTGCGGTCGGCCCGATAGCCGCGGATACCCTTGACGCCGAACAGCGCCCCGCCGTGGCCGCCCATCAGCACGTTCTCGCGCAAGTCGTAATCTTCCCAGGTAAGGCTCATCAGCCCATAGCCGGCCATGGCCAACGTATTGCCGTGGATCTCGTACCGCCCGGCGTTGTGGTGGCCCATGATGAGCATGTAGGCACCGCAGCCGACGATCATGTTGCCACGAAACTCGCCGTCGGTCGTCTCCTCGGCCATGACCGACTGGCCGCCCGCCAGCAGCAGGTTGTCCTCGAATCGCACGTTGGTCACGCCGCGGTAGAGTTGCAGGTTGTCGGGATGGCCCCAGAGCAGATGATGATGTGAGTAATTCCGGCGTACCGAGACGTCGTCCGACTTCCAGGTGACCAGCAGTCCGTCGGTACCGTTATAGCCGACGTCGTTCTCTTCAACCGTTACGCCCCGGGAAAAGCTGACGGAGATACCGTACTCGTTTTGGCGGACGATGTTTCGCGCGACGACCGACTGGACCGCCTCGCGCATCGAAATGCCCGTGTAGGCGTTGTGATACACGACGCAGTTTCGCACGGCCACGTCGGTAGCAGCGTGGATTTCGATGCCCATGTGCCGGCTCCCGGCGACCTGCAATCCCTCGATGCGCACGTGGTTCGCGTCGCGTACCGTGATCAGCGAACCCTCGAAGAAGGGAGCCTCGATCCGCCCCGGATCGGCCGCGTCGGCCGGTTTGTAGAAGACGTTGAACTTCTCGCCATCGGGTTCGACGGCCCATTGCCCAGCCGCCCGGATGAACTCGGCGCGATGTTGCAGGTAGTACTTATCCCCGTCGCTCAATCGCCCCTTGTCCTTGACCGGATCGAGCGTCAACGCGAGACGTCCGGTGGCCCGGTCGAGGGACTTCAAGGGAAAGGTGGCAAACGTATTGCCGCGCTGGAGCCAGACGCGCACTTCCCCGCCGGCGGCGGCCGCCTCGATATTCCGGAGGTTCGCCGGATCGATCAGCCCGGAGTCGGTCGCTTCGGCCGATCGCCACCAACCCTCGGCCGGACGCCGGGCGATACGCTGGAGTTTTCCGTCCAGGAATAGCCGTTGCGGCTTCCAGTCGAGCGTGGTCACCCAAACGCCGTCGCCGACTTCTCGCCAACCCTCGAGTGGGATACATCCGGACACAACGACCCGCTCGCCCGGCGCCGCCCGCAGGGTAATCGGTTTGCCGGGCTTGCCGGAGGGAACCCGCAGGCGTTGGCGATACACGCCCTGGCGGACCGTCACCGTATCGCCCGGCTGGGCCTGTTGGAGGGCATGGGCGATCTCCGGAAACGGCGAGTCGGCCGAGCCATCGGGTTGTTCGGCGCGGGATTGGGCATCAACCCAGAGCGTTTCTCCCGGCAGACCGGCGGTGGTCCACAAAAGGGCAACACTCGACATGACGACCGACACGGTGTGTTTTATCATGGCTGATCCTTGCTGCGGCGCATATCTTCGCGCACGGGAGAAAAGACGTCGACGGCCCGCATCGGCTTCTCGCCGGTGGTCACCTTGTGCGGAACACCGCCGGGCAGACGCCACATCTGGCCGGCGCGCACCGGGTAGGACTGACCGTCGACGGTCAACACGGCTTCGCCTTCGATGAGATAGCCGACTTGCTCGTGCGGGTGGCTGTGTTCGGGAATGACCGAATGGGGCCGCATTTCCACGACCGAGAGCGTCATCCGACTCGCTTCGGTCACCCGCATCGCCACGCCGTCGAACGGATCCAAGCGCGAGCAATCGTTGGGATCGAGAACGTAGGGGACCATGAGGCTATCTCCGAAGCGGGATCTTTCCGCATCAGAGTAGCAGCCCCGGGGCGGCGTGGCAAGCGATCGAGAGGCTTAGGCTTCGGCCTCCAATTCCTTCGCCATGGCCATATCGGCCTGGGCTTTGCCTTTTTCCCCCATTTTCTCGTAAGACAGGGCTCGATTCTGATAGGCCTTGGCGTGATCCGGGGCAAGGCGGATCGTCTCGGTCAAGTCATCGACACTCTCCCGGAGCTTCCCGCAGATACCCAGGACCAGCCCGCGGTTGAAGTAGGCGCGAACGTACTTCGGGCTAAGAGAAATTGCTTCGGTATAGTCGGCGATGGCCTCGGAGAATTCTCCTTTCCTGGTGCACACGACCCCACGATGGCAATAGGCCTTGGCGTTTTTCAGATCGAGTTCGATCACTTGGGAGTAGTCGGCCAAGGCCGCGTCGAGGCTGCCCATCAGCCCGTGCAGGACGCCGCGATGGTAATAGGTCTTGGCATACCGCGGATCGGCCTCGACGGCCATATTGAGGTCCTCCAACGCGGCGTCGCGGTCGCCTTTGGCCGAGCGAGCCAAGGCGCGGCAAACGTAGGGATCCACGTTCTTCGGCTCCAGCCGTATGGCTTCGCTGTAATCGGCGATCGCCTTGTCGGTTTTTCGCCTTCGGGAGTAGGCGATTCCCCGGGAGTGGTAGAGCTTTGCGTCTTTGGGAGTGATGCGAATCGCTTCGCTGTAGTCGGCAATGCTCTTGTCGAACAGATTCTGCCGAAAGTGGGCAATCGCCCGATTAGTGTATGCTTTGGCGTCCCTTGAGTCGATCTTGATCACCTGGCCGTAGTCGGCGATGGCTTTGTCGATTTCGCCGATCTGTTCGTACGCGTTTCCTCGATTGCCATGGGCCACGGCAAGCTTGGGATCGATTTCGATGGCTGCGGTGCAATCTTCGATGGCCCGCTGATGATCGCCCTTGGCCGAATAGATGAGTCCTCGGGAGACGTAGGCTTCGGCGTCTTCCGGGTCGTGGCGGATCGCCTCGGAGTAGTCGGCGATCGCCCGGGACGCATCTCCCAACTGGAAGAACGCCTGTCCCCGGTTGAAATAGGCCTTGGCGTACTTGGGATTGAGTTCGATGGCCTTGTCGTAGTCGGCGATGGCCTCTTCCCGATTGCCCATCTCGGCGCGGGCCGTACC
Organism: uncultured Planctomycetaceae bacterium; assembly: GCA_964444795.1. Classification (GTDB taxonomy): domain Bacteria; phylum Planctomycetota; class Planctomycetia; order Pirellulales; family Thermoguttaceae; genus JABMRP01. The sequence continues at coordinate 55,444 of CAYUIQ010000017.1, read as the reverse complement.
CAGGTTGTAGTAGGCGGCCGGCTCGTTGGGACTGTAACGGAGCACTTCGTTGTAGTCGGCAATGGCCGCGTCGTGCTGGCCTTTGGCCTCAAAGGCGTTTCCACGGCAGAAGTAGGCCTCGGTGTACTTCGGATTCAATTCGATCGCCTGGCCGAAGGCGCGGATTGCCTGATCCCAGTCGCTGCTTTCCTGGAAACCAACGCCTCGGCTGAAAACCTCGACTGCGTCCAACATGATTGACTCCTTCGTGTCGCCTGATAGATAGCTTCGTTGTCTGATTCGTTCGCGTTACGTGTTCGTCATGCGAAGTGGTATTGCCGGGGTGCTAGATCGTGACGTCCGTCAATGCCGCACCGAAATTGGGAGACTCGATCAACTGCACGTCACGGCCGTCGTGGAAGAAGGCCTGATTGGCTCCTTCCTTCTTCGCCTTCTTGATCGCGTGCTCGAGTCGTTCGATAAACGTCTGGTCCGTATCCTTCGGAGAGATCTCGGTGATCCCACCGCAAAACGTCGTGCGAATTCGTTTCCCGGCAAAGACAAAACATGTCTTCTCGACCGTCTGGCGGATCAGTTCGGCGGTTTTGGTCGCCGCGCGCGGCCCCACGTCGAGCATCATAATCAGGAACTCGTCGCCGGCGAATCGCGCCGCCATGTCGGCATCGCCGATCAACTCTCCAATGGTCTGGCCAAGTTGATAGAGGATCCGGTTGCCGGCGAGCAGGCCATACTCCTCGTTGAGGTCGCCGAACGCGTCGACACCCAAGAGCACGGCGCTCATCTGCCGCGACTTGTGCCGGCCGTCCTTCCACCACCCGTGCAGTGTCGTCTCCAGGCCGATGCGGTTGCGCAACCGTGTCAGCGCGTCGTTGTACAGTTGCTTCTCGATCTTCGCGAGTCGATTTTCGTAGCGGGCGATGGTCAGGAAGGCCACCTCCTGGCTGTCGCGCAACTTGTGCCGGGCAATGCGCAGATTGGCGATCTCCTCGAGCAGTCGCCCGTTGGCCAACTCCAGATCGGAAATGAAGTCCATGTGCTTGAGATTGCTGATCGTGGTTTCGATCTGAGCCGCCTGTTCCAGGTTGGCCGTTTCCACCTCTTCACCCAACGCGCTGAGTTCACCCAACTCGCCTACCCGGTTGGCAAACTCGTTGGCCGCCTCGCTCTGTTCGCCGAGATACGTCTCGCAATCCTCCAGCAACTCGGCCATGCACGCCTGGACGGTCTCCAAATCGGTCTTTCCGGCCATGCCCCGCAATCGGGTATCGAGTTCGGTGGCTCGGGCACCGCTCTTCATCATGGCGATGTTCAGCTTCAGCAGCGAAGTCTCTACGTACTTCTCGTTCAGGTCCCAGTCTTGCGCGGCCTCGGGGTCCATCGCCTCAACGATGTCCTCGTCGTCCGGATCCGCGTAGACCTCGTTGTGCGGATCGTCGTTCCAGCCGTCCTCCAGCGCGTCGTCCAACGCGTCGTCCAACGCGTCGTCCAGCATGGTGTCGAGGTACTCTTCCGTCGGCACCTCGGCCAGTTGCTCGACGAGGCTCCGTTCGGGCGCGACGACCTGCCCCAAGCCTCCCGTCAGTGCGACCCACGCCTGGCGCAAGGTCGCCGGTCCGTACCCCAAGTACACGGCCAGCGCGTAGCCGATCGACAGGTTCAGAATAGCGACAAACAGAATAAAGACCGTCACGGCGTTACCCCGCATGAATCACACGGCATCTCATGCCACAAATATAGGTTGCCGACGCGCGCCATGGATCAAGTTACCGATCGTAGTGGTCATGCCAAATTGACCGGAATTGCCGGGGATCTATCCCGCCCCGCTACCGGGACAATCGGCGCCGATCACCACCGTCCGGTCGATGCCTGCCTGCCGAGCCACGTTAAACGCCCCGGCCAGCCGTTGCCCCAAGTCGCCGTCGGGCCGCGGTCGGCAGAAGAACGAACTACCATAACACGCCCGCATGGAGCTGTCGCCGCCGCCTTCATGCCAGACCTCGAACTCGACGCCGGCCGGTTCGGCGAGATGCCGGATCCGGGCAAGCACGTGCCGAGTCATCTGCCGCTGCAGATCGGCCGCTTCTTGGGCCCCCAGGGCGGGGATCATCCGGGTTTTCGTGCGTCCCGGCGCAGGGTATCGGGTAAAGAGTACGAGTCGACGGATCATGATGCGGCCCGTTTGAGGAGGCAAAAAGGTTCGCCGCAGCACCGTGATATGCCGAAAACTCTACCGGTTGAGTTGAAAGGGAAAGACGACGTTCCAGTCCTTCTTCATGTCAACGACGGTCCACCCGCGCCGATTCGCCTCGTCCAGTGCTTTGTCGAGACGGCCGATTGTCGATTTGCGATCGTAGGCCCATTCGCGCTGGGCGTCGGTGTGATGCACAAGAAGCATCAGACTCGCGCCATGCCCCGCGGCGGTCCATTGGAGCATCTGCAGGTCGCCGTCGGAGTTGCCGAACGCAAGGATCGGTCTACGGCCGATATGTTGGTTGATGCCCACGGGCTTACCCGCCTTGTCGTCGATGAAGTTGACTTCGGGCAGGCGGACAAGCACGGGTCTGCCGTCGCGGATTTCGAACCTCGTCTTGATACTGCTGCCGACGACCTGCTCGGGTGGGATTCCGTAGACTCGTTCTGCCCACGGGCGCATGAACTCGATGCCGCCGCCGGAGACAATGTAGGTCTTGAAGCCATTGGATCGCAGATAGGCAAGCAGTTCGAGCATTGGCTGATAGACCATGTCCGTGTAGCGACGGCCGGTGCTGGGATGCTTCGCCGTGGCCAGCCAATCTTCCACGATTTGCGCAAACTCTTCCGTTGTGGTATCGGCGTGAGTGGCCATGACGAGTTCGAGCAATGCGTGCTCGCCGCCGGCCATGACCGTCTTGAGATCACTTTCCAGCGCCGCCTTGAACGGCTGCTCGTTCCGCCACTGGGGATGTTTCGTCGCCAGTTGCTTTACCCGATCGATGGCGAAAAGCAATTGAAAATAGACCGGCTTCTCCGACCAGAGCGTGCCGTCGTTGTCGAACGTGGCGATCCGGGCTTGCGGCGGAACGTAATGGGGGCTCGACTCATCGGTCACGCGGGCGACGAAATCGACAATGGCAGTCTTCGCAGCCCCGTCGTTCCAGGAGGGGAGCGGCTCGTCTCCATTGGAGGCCGCTGCACTCGCGGCCCATGCCACAAGCAATATGCCGAATCGTTTCATCTGCTTACCTCTCAGCCTGAACGTACAGGAGAAGGTCCGAAACACAGCGCGGGGCGTTCTCTTGGGTCGCCCCGCGCTGCAGAAAGGCTCAGCCATCTACTTACTGCCGCGCTCCTTGCGACTGCATCTGCTTGAGAGTTTGGTCAACACTCAGGCTGGAACCGCGCGTTGGCGGAAATTCCTTGAAAGATTTCAGGAATTTTCCGACCAATGCTTGTGCCGGGACGAAGGTCCACATCTTGTCGGCCATCCAGCGCAAATACATTTGCGATTCAAAGGGGAACCGCTCATACGGATCCTGGCGAAGATTGATGACCTTCGGCCAACTCGGCGTTTTGCGATATGCTTCGTTGATGGGTCCTTCCATCAGGGTGAAGTGCAGCTTCCAGTCCTTGTAACGCACCGCGTTCAGGTTGCTGCCGGCATCGAAGTACATGATCTCATTGCGTTTGCCGGGCCCTTTGCCGGTGAGCAAGTCCATCTGGTTGTAGCCGTCGATGTGCGCCTTGAACGTCTTGTCGCCTGCCTTGTAACCTGTCAGAAGCTTCTCCTTGACGTTGGGCTCACCGGCGGCGGCCAATAGCGTAGGCAACCAATCTTCGTGCGACATGATGTCGTTGACCACCCGACCTTTCAGGAACTTGCCGGGCCAGCGCGCCAGGCAGGGGACACGGAACCCGCCTTCCCACGTTGTGCCCTTCTCTCCCTTGAACGGCATGTTGCCACCCTCCGGCCACGAAAAGATTTCGGCGCCGTTGTCCGTCGAAAAGACGACAATCGTATCGTCGCCGATGCCCAATTCGTCCAGCTTGTCGAGCAATTTTCCGACGACGTAATCGAGTTCCATCATGCCGTCGGCATAGATGCCGTAGCCGGACTTGTTGTCCCACTTGTCGCTGAGGCGGATCCAGACGTGGTTGCGGGTTGAGTTGTGCCACAGAAAGAACGGCTTGCCCTCCTTGTGGGATTTGTCGATGAACCCGAGGGCTCGAGCCAAGAGATCTTCTTCGACGGTCTCCATGCGCTTGCGAGTCATGGGGCCGGTATCTTTGACGGTCTGCTTGCCCACACGGCCCCAGCGAGGGTGCTCCGTTGGGTCGTCGCGATCGGTGGCATAACACTCCAGAACGCCGCGCGGCCCAAACATCTGGTGAAACTTGGGGTCTTTGGGGTAGTCCGCATCTTCCGGCTCTTCCTCGGCGTTGAGGTGGTACAAATTGCCGTAGAAGTAATCGAAGCCGTGGACTGTGGGTAGATACTCATTGCGATCGCCAAGATGGTTCTTCCCGATCTGAGCGGTCGCATAGCCCATGGGCTTGAGCAGTTCGGCGATCGTCGGGTCCTTCGCAAGGATGCCCTGCTTGGCTCCGGGCATGCCGATCGTCAGCAACCCCGTGCGGAATGGATGCTGCCCCATGATGAACGAAGCGCGTCCCGCCGTGCAGGATTGCTGAGCGTAGTGGTCGGTAAACATCACCCCGTCCCGAGCAAGGCGATCGATGTTGGGCGTGCGGCCACCCATCAGACCGCGGTGATAGGCGCTAATATTGTCCATGCCGATGTCGTCGCCCCAGATGACGAGGATGTTCGGCTTCTTCTGAGCTTGGGCAGTACTCGAGACCAAGGCCAGCAGTACGATTGACAGCAGCGCCGCAACCACTTTCACACCACACACTCTACAAAGCGTCCTCATGTTACTCTCCTTCTTCTGTAAGAACAGGTTTCCCGGGCGAAAGCGAGAACGGCGCTATATCACGCGCGGCCGACGCTTACAACGGCTGGAATCGGTTTTTCCCCGAGGTTGGTGAGGAGTCACAAAATGCCAAAACGGACTTCAATCAGGCTCAGGTCGTCATCGAGGCGGATCGAATTGGAATATTTCAAAAGCGCCTCTTCAAGGGCATCCATGCGGATGCCGGCCTGGGGATATCCCTGCTCTGTGAGTATGCCGATCAGTCCTTCAACCCCCAGGAGTTCCCCGGCGGCGTTTTCAATCTCCAGGGCGCCATCGCTGAAGAGCAGAATGCTGTCGCCTTGGCGAATTTCCGCGCTTGCCTCCTCGTAAGGAACGTCTTCCATAACGGCCAGCGGCAACCCCGGGTTTTCCAGCCATTCGTATGTTCCGTCGCCGTGCATCAGCAGCACCTGTGGGGCTCCCGCGCTGGTGAAGCGAAAGACCCGGTTTTCCAGATCGATCAGTCCGCACACGGCCGTGGCAAAGGACCCCTCGCCTTGGACGACTCGAGCCAGATCGTTGTTCACTTTGCCGGCAAACTCGACCGGACTGGCCAGCAGGGGGTGATAGCGTTCCCACAAGGAACTGAGATGCATGGTATAGAGGGCCGCCGCGATGCCATGCCCCATCACATCGGCCAGCATCAGGCCGTATCGGTCGCCGTCGAGTTTCTTGATGCCATAGTAGTCGCCGCCGACGATCCCCTGGGGGACGTAGTGTGTGGTAAACCGAACTCGGGCATCGGTGGGTACATCGCTTTGCAGGGCGAGTTGTTGGATCGTTTTTGCCTTCTCCAGGTCATGCACTTCGGCAGAAGCGTCGCGGAAGGTCTCCACCCCGCCGATAACTCGCCCTGCTCCGTCGCGGATGGGGGCAACCGCTACGTGCATCGGTATCCGATCACCGCTCTTTGCCTGGGCGTACACCAGCAACGAGCCTTTGCTGCTGGAGTCGGTGATCATGGCCCGATGCAGAGGGCAATACTCCTCTCCACACAATGGATGGCCGTCCTTGTCGATGTGGCACAGAACATTGTCAAAACACTGGATTCCCAGGACGTCCTCCGCCGTCCAACCCGTGATCCTTTCGGCCGACTTGCTCCAGTAGGTGATTCTGCGGTCCGAGTCGCAGACGTAGACGCCGTCGCCCAGCGAGTCGATAATAGCCTTGACGTCCATCCGCGAGAGGCTTTCCATGGCAGGGTGTTCTCAAGGGGGCTGTAGCGACTGTCCGTGAGCGCACGGGCGAGGTGCCTGCTGGAGCAACGCGAACCACTCAGTCGTGCGGTGTGATCTCCGCGCCTTCGGGCATGGTTTTCGATACCCGATGCGGGAACTTCTGGATCAATCGCTGGTGGCTCTTAATGAGGTTCTGCAGCGGCGTCACCGCAAACAGGTAGTGATACATCCCGCCGTACTTCTCTCCCGGATCGCGCATCACGTTGTACATCTCCATATGCGGAAGGCTGCCACCGCCGGGTAAGATATGCACCTTGAACTCTTCCCAGCGGACCGCGCCGAGGATGCCGCCGCTGTAGTGGAAGATGAAATTCCGGCGGCCGTGTCCTTCGCCCAGCAGCAGAAGAGCCGTCTGGTCGATTCCATCGGTGACTCGGTCATTGGGGATCGACTTCATTGCTCCGCCAAGACGGGCGGCGGTCGTGAAGAGGTCCGTTACGTGGATGATGTCGACCGGATCCTGATTTCCCGCGATCGTGCCGGGCCACCAGGCCATCGCGGGCACACGGACGCCGCCTTCCTCGACCTTGCCTTTCTCGCCCCGCAGCCACGTATAGCCGGCCGTGGGCCAGAAGCCGTACATCGGGCCGTTGTCGCTGAACCAGATGACCAGCGTGTTCTCGGCGATGCCTTCCGCTTTCAAGGTGTCCAGGATACTTCGCACGTGGTCGTTGTGCATGGCCATGAACGAGGCCTGATTGTTCTGCTTGTCGACGAAGGGTTTGCCTAGCGACGCGGGATCGCCCGCGATTTGTTGCGTGTAGGTGGGCCAATAGATGAAGAACGGTTTGTCCGATTTGGCCTTTTCTTTGATGTAATCGCGAATCTGACTGGCACACTCTTTTTCGAAGTCCAGCAGCCCCGCCTGGCTCGTGGGGAAGGACAGGGGCTTGCGCGGCTGGCCCTTTCGCCCCTCGCAGAAGCCGTGTTTGAGACTGATTCCCGTTCTCTCTTCATACGCTTTGGCGCCGGGAAAGTCCCAGAACATTGCCCTGCCCGCGGGCGTCTTGCCCTGGTACATCTCGGTCGCATCGGGCCAGGCGTAGGGGGCGCCGTTCCAGAGGCCGTAGTACGAATAGTCGTAGCCCTGGTTTTCGGGAGCCTGATGCGGCATTTCGCCCAGATGCCACTTGCCCCAGGTGGCCGTGTGGTAGCCGGCCTGCGAGAGCAGTTCGGCGACGGTCACTTCCTCCGGAGAAAGTCCCTCGGTCTGGCCCGGCCAGAGCACGCTCAGCAGTCCGGTGCGCACGGGATGGCGTCCCGTGTTGATGGCGATTCGCGTGGGCGTACACGAAGGCTCGGCATAGGCCGTCCAGAATCGCATCCCCTCAAACGCCAGTTTGTCCAACTCGGGCGTGGGCGTACCGCGGTGTTTCCCTCCGCCTTGCCAGCCGAGTTCACCCCAGCCGACGTCGTCGCTGAGGATGTAAATGATGTTCGGCCGTTTACCGAATCGCTTCTGCAGCGCCGCCAGCTTGGCGTCGATCTGCTTGTCCTCGGCAATCCATGTGTCGCGGTTCCTCTTGGCCATGTCCACAAACGGAGCGTCGGGCTGGATGGCCCGGGCGCTGTCTGCCAAGATGAATAGCGCAGCAACGCCGAGCAACGTCACCGGGATGCGCCGACGCGCGGTAACCGTAAGTCTCATCGCGTACTCTCCCTTTGTCTAGAGAATGAACCTGGGCCGTCGAAGCCCAAATGACTTTCGCGGCAATTCTTACGGGGCGACCGCCCGGCTCCCGAAAAGAGAGCGGTTTCCAAAACCGATCGCTACGGTTGTGCCTGCTCCTCTTCGGGCTCTTCCAGACGCACCATCAACCAGGTTTGCGTTTTCTCCGTGCCGAAGTGGATCAGCACGGGCGTTTCGTCTTCGGTCAGATTGTAGATGCCCGTCTCCAGAACCGTGTTCTTGTTTTCGCCGATCGTCCAGGCGGCGCGCTGGGTCTCCTGGTCGACCATGCCTTCGATGGCTTCCGACGAGTCGTTGAGCGTGTTGAAGTAGGTTCCGGCGATAATGCCTTCCTTGCTGACGACCAGTTGCATCAGCATGTCGGCGGCGCCTTGCTCTTCGTGCGTTAAGGCGAAGACACCCAGTGGCATCCATTCGACCTGATCTTCGGCCACCTCGGGAGCCGCGGCGGCGATCGCGCCGGCCTGTTGGGCGTATTCGGTGGACGTGGCGGCCGCCTCCCCGTTGACGTAAACCGTATCGCCCTGGTAGTAGACGGTACCGCCCGAGCCATAGGTGTAATGAACGGGAGTGGCCCACCGGAAGACGAACCAGCCAGTCACGGCCCGCCAGGTTGCCCGTCGCCACCAGTAGCCGTGAGGATGGTGACCACCATGGTAGTGCCACCGGGCGTGTCTCGCTCGAGGATGATTGTTCCACCAGTTGCTGGAGAAGTAGTTATTGTGGTGATGCTTGAAGTCGTTGCGGATGTTCTGCGCCCGATCGTGGCGCTGTTGCTGGCGGTCGGCGGGCAATTGCCCCGGCCGGTCACCAACTCCGGGCCGATCGCCGACTCCGGGACGATCACCGACTCCGGGCCGATCGCCGACTCCGGGGCGGTCGGCGGGCAATTGCCCCGGGCGGGCACCGGTTCCAGGTCGGTCACCGACTCCGGATCGTTGGCCGCCGGCGGGCAACTGCGAGGGACTGCCTTGGCTGGGCAACTTCAGGAATTGCTGAAGGTCGTTCCGCGAAGGCTGCGTTGCCGGCCGGGTTCCCGACCCCAATCCGGGGCGAGTGCCCGGTTGCCCGACGCTAGGCCGTTGGATCGCTCCCGTGCTGGGCCGCTGGATTGCTCCCGTGCTCGGACGGCTAATCGACGGCGTACTCGGGCGACTAATCGACGGCGCGCTGGGCCGACTAATCGACGGTGTGCTGGGCCGCTGGATCGCTCCCGTGCTCGGACGGCTAAACGACGGCGTGCTCGGGCGACTAATTGACGGCGCGCTGGGACGCGACATCGAAGGACGGCTCATCGACGGTGCGCTGGGGCGCGACATCGACGGGCTGCGGCTCATCGACGGACTGCGGCTCATCGAAGGCCGCGCTCCTCCACCGCCACCGCGGGGTCCGCCCCGGGCAAACGCGTCGCTGGCGACAAGGGGTACGGCCAGCCCAAGGGCAATGACGGAATACGTAAACGTCTTCATAGTTTCACCTCGCGACCTATTGGTTCAGTTGTCCGATGGTTTCCGCACGACCGTGACTTCGTCGATACTCGGTTGCAGTTGGCCGTCGATCTCACGACCGACCGACTGCCAAGTGAACGTATTGCGATCCACGTAGGTCAGGACGTTGACGGCGGAGGCCTTTTCCCCGTCCTTCAACGTACGGGAGGCCTTGATGACCCAGCGGTTTCCCTCTCGTGACCAGCGGGCCTCGCCGAACCCGCCTTCCGAGTCGAACATCCACGAGCGGACGGCTCCAGCGGCCGGATCCCAGCCGATCACCTGCGTTCCCTCAAGGTCGATACGATCCTTGATCGAGACGGTGAACGACCGGGTGATGAAATTCTTATTCTTGGTCCACTGGCAGACGGTTTCGACCGTCGAGCTTTCGTCGCGATCGACCCAGCGGCCGATCATCCACTCCAGGCCCTTCAACCGGCCGTAGTGCGACGGCTCGGGAGGCGCGACCGTCTCGCGGACGCTATCGAGTTTCCACGTTCCGGCTTGCTTCACGTGGATGGCAACGTAGCCGGTTTCCGCGGGCCGTTCGCCACGGCGGCTAACACGGGCTCTGCCTTCTTCGACCGCCACATTGGGCGTCATGAAGCGAATCGTGGGGTGGCCCACTTCGACAATTTGCCCCGTGCTTTCGGAAAAGTAGCCCGTAAACTCTTTCTCGATGGCCTTGCGTCCCTGGAACTGCTGACCCGAAGAATTTGTATAGACTCCCTGGTCGCTCCAATGACGAGCCACGGCTTCCGCGTCGCCCCGATTGAAGGCCGCGACGTACGAGGCGACTGCCTGGCGGATGGCCGCTTCATCCGTAGCGTGCCGGTCTGTAGCGTGCCGGTCTGTAGCGTGCCGGTCCGTAGCGTGCCGGTCTGCCGGCGGCGCGGCTATGGCGGGGGAAACCAGAACGATAAGTGCGACAGGTAAGATGGATCGGTACGTCATTGGGGGGCTCCTGGGACCGGGTTGGGAGAATTTCGGTGGGGAGACGGTTCCCTGATCGGACACACTATACTACGGGTGAATTCGCCGTAAGGCAATCACCAGCGAGAAGACGGATGTCGTCGGAGCGGGCCGCACCGAGAGCCGGCGCACACACAATCAAGCGAAGGCGCACGCGATAGAACGAGTGCGCGGAACGATACCAGCGGCTATCAAGCCGTGCCGGTTTGCCAACAGCACGTCAACGGCGATGCCTGAGGGAAACTCGCCACCTACCCGACGGGGAGCTTTGCCTCGAATTGCAGGCGAGCGATCTCCTTACCGGCGGCCGTGTAGTCCGCGGCGTCGAGAAATTCCTTGTTGTCGGCCAGGATTCGGCGCATTTGCCTCGCCGCCTCTCCAACCCGATCCGCCTCCGATCGCGGCATGCTGCCATATCGGGCGCGCTGGGTGAAAAACTCCTCCATCGTTTCCCGCTGGGAATCGAAGATCGACGCCCCGAGCACTTTCGACCAGCGGATCGTGCCCGTGATCGGGTCCAGTTGCGAGGGGTGCGTACGGTCGGGCTGCATCCGTGTTTGGTAGGCCGCGACTCGGGCCTGACGGAGTTTGGTCTCTTGATCCTGGTGAGTTTGCCAGGCGGCCCGGTTTTCGTAATAGGTATTGGTGGCCTTCTTGCGATTGTCCAGTTCCTTGGAGTAGGCCTCCTGATAGAGGTTCTGCGCAGCGGCGTTGCTCATGTTGGCATCTCCCGCCGCTCGCATCACGTCGGCCGTCCCGCGCATCGCGCCTTCGGCCGCGGTGGAGGAATGGTAATAGTTGTTACCGCCCCAGCCGCCGCGATCATATTGGGCGTCGGCCGAACTGATACCCACTGCCACTACCGCCATCGAGAGAATCCTGATACATTTCATGGTCGTGCTCCCGTGAAGCCCATTTCGCGGGCTCCCCACAGGTTGATGAGTGTAGTCAAATACGTAACGCGGTCTGAAGATCGCGGCATTGTATCCAATCTTCGTCGCTACTAGTATAGGACCAGTCTGAAGACCCTGCCAGTAAAATTCCCCAATCGGGGGGGTAAATCGGGGTCGAAACTTCTCGTTTTGCAAGTGGCCAGCGGCCCAGCGGTTGTTACAATATCCTATAATCCTATATTCTGACCCATCAAGAGACAAGAGACAAGGGAGCGGACGCATGAGTTGTGTGAATACTGGTTTGGCAGGCATCGGTCGGGCTTCGGCGCGGTGGACACTCGCGATGTTGCTGGCGGTCGGGCTCGCGACGGTCGCTTCGGGCGAGGAGCCGGCCGCCGCGCAGCCAGATGGCACTGCCGGGCGTATTGCGGCCATGGCCGACGCCGATCCGGCGGTTCGACACGAGGCAGTCGATGCATTGGGCCGGGAACGTGTCGACTCGGCGGAGGCCGTTGCCGCGCTGGCCGGTGCTCTGGGTTCGGAGGACGTACACATGCGCTGGCGCGCAGCTCGGGCTCTAGGGGCTATCGGTCCCGCGGCTGCCGAGGCTGTGCCCGCGTTGGTCAAGGGCCTTGGCGACAAAGTGCCGGGCGTTCGTGCCCACATGATTCATGCGTTGGGTCGGATGGGCAAGGCGGCCGAGTCGGCGGTTCCCGACGTGGTGGGCATGCTGGCCGATCCCTACGCCGTCAACCGCCATCAGGCCGTCTCCGCATTGCGGGCGATTGCCCCAAGTCCCGAACAGGTCCGTCCCCTCCTGCTCGACCTGCTGAGCGAGGCCAAACCGGCCGCCGCGGCCCACATCATCGAATCGCTGGCCGGTGGCGGCAAGGAATCGGTGCCCAGGCTGATCGCCGCTTTGGAGGATGAACCGGCCCGATACTGGGTATGCATCGTATTGGCCGAGATCGGCCCCGATGCGGCCGAGGCCGTGCCCGCGTTGGCCGGCCTGTTGGAAGATCCCAATCCGGATGTCCGTCGCGAAGCCGTTCTGGCGCTGGCCGCCATCGGCGAACCGGCCGGCGCTGCCGTGGAAGCCATCAGCAAGCGGATCGACGACGGCCACCCGGGCGTGCGCTACTCGGCGATTTACTTGCTGGGAAAACTCGGGCTGCCCGAGGGTGCCGCGGCGGTCGAGAAGGCCAGCGCGAGCGACAACGCCTTCCAGCAACTCGTCTCCGCCTGGGCCAAAGCCCGAATTCATCCCGAGGATGCACAGGTCGTCGACGCCGCGTTGAAACTGATCGTAACCAGCCTGGAAAGCGAGGAATTGACCACCCGGCTCGGCGCGGCCCGGCTCTTGTGTGAGTTGGATGCGTCGGCCGATGCCATCGCCGAGGCAATGGCGGGAGCGATGGACGACGTCGACCCCCAGGTTAAGGCGATTGCTCGCGAAGCAGTGACTCAACTCGGTGCCAAAGCGGTCCCGATGCTCGTCAAAGCTCTGGGCAACGAAGCATTGCGCGACGGCGCCGTGGCGATTCTGGGGCAAATCGGTCCCGAGGCCAAAGACGCCGTAACGGCCTTGGTCGCGTCGCTCGAAGGGGCCGATGCATCGTATTGCACCGAAGTCTTCTTCACGCTGGGGCAAATTGGCCCCGACGCCGCACCGGCCGTGCCCGAGTTGATTAAGTCGCTTTCCGACGCCGATGGCCAGGTTTGTCTGGGCGCCTGTTTCGCCCTGGCTAAGATCGGACCCGCCGCCGGGGGGGCAGTGGACACTTTGGCGAAACTTCACGACAGCGATGATCTTCGCCTGGCCCGGGCGAGTATTTGGGCCCTCGTGCGAATCCGGCCCGACGACGAGGCGGCTGCCGCCCGAGCGGTTCCCATGCTAATCGAAGCGCTCACCACCGGAGTCGAAGTGGCGCGGATCGAAAGCGCCATTGCCTTGGGCGACATCGGCAAGTTGGCCGCATCCGCAAAGCCCGCGCTCATCGCCGCGCTGGAAGACCCCAGCCCGACGGTTCGCAAAGCGGCGGCCGAAGCACTGGGGAAGCTCGACTGAGCCGAAACGTCAGCCTTCTGAAAGACTAACCCAGCCAAACGCCCGACCGCCGTTGCCGCCTTTCGCACCGGCGGTCGGGTCATTGAGTGGGCTCGGGTAACCGGGCTTTCTTCGAACCGTGAACTCAGCCTGCTTGTCGTCCGTTGCTGATCCCCGCGGGCGAAGTTCTCCAGGCAGCATCTGGACGAAAGGCAGGAGAGTATCGCCATGATCTTTCAAACCGGACGTCCCACCGAAGCACAAAGACTTCCCGGTTGCCGAATGGTACGGGGAGCCGTCCTGTTCGGTTGCCTATTGGCTATCGGCATCGGTGGACAAGTTGCGGCGGCCCCCGACGAGTCGAGGGCGGTTGCCGACGGTGCGCGTGGTGTGGAAGACGTTCTGAATGCGGCCCGGCGAGCGTATGCCTCCGCTGGTGCAAGCCAGTTGCACGGTTCCGAGCGCTGTGTTGACGGCTATTTCGACGCGACGCAGCTTTCTTGGCGCTGCATTGAACTGGCCCATGGCGCCAAACGCACGCACGAACAGCCCTACCGAAGCGCCTGGTCGCTCTACCATCGGAGCCTCGCCCGTCTCGTCCGCGCCGGACAACACTTTGGGCGGCTCGACCCGGCAACAGGCCTCTTGGTTAACACGCGCACCGGTTCGACGATGATTCCGGTCATCCACGAGGGGTTCCCTTGGAAGCGGGAAGACTTCAGTCGACTCCTGGTCACCGGAAGCGGCAATGAGAGCGGCTTGGCGACCGTTTACCGGCGCGCGGGGCTCGGCGTGCCTCTGCTCGTTATGCGCCAACACGACACCTTGGAGCGGTTCCACGCTCCGCGACAGTTCTTCGCCGCGACGGCCGTTTTGCGACGCAGCCACGATACCGAGGACCATGATCCACACTCCATGACGCTTGTGCTCTACGACCCTCTGCGTGTCCAGAACGCGAAGGTCGGTGGACACGACCTTCGACTGGCGACCGATATTTCGGCGCCGATTGCCTATCTGCTGAAGACGACCAAGAGCGATGCCCTGGCCGCCTTTCTTCAGCCCGGCCTTTCGACGGCCACGGCGAAACTGACCATGCTCGAACCGTACCAGCCGGGTAAGATCCCCCTGATCGTTGTCCATGGATTGTTGTCCGAACCCTTGACTTGGGCCGACGTGGGCAACGAGATCCGCGCCCGAGCGGACCTGATCGACCGCTATCAGATCTGGGTTTTCCGATATCCCACGGGCGAGCCGTTCTTGAGGTCCGCGGCGTCTTTTCGGGAAGAATGCCAGGCCGTATTACAGACGTTGGATCCGGAAGGCCGAGACCCGGCTCTTTCGCGGATGGTGCTCATCGGCCACAGCATGGGCGGCCTCGTCGCCAAGCTCCAAGTGACCCACGCCAACACTCTCTTGTGGGATGCCATCGCCAGAGTGCCGCTGGATCGAATTCGCGCAACGCCGGAGCAACGCGAGACGTTGTCCAGGCTCTGCTTCTTCCAGCCGCAGCCTTCGGTCAAACGCGTGATCTTCATCGGCACGCCACACGGCGGCTCGTCCTGGGCCAAGAGACTTCTGGGACGCCTCGCCTCGCGGATGGTAAAGCAACCGCAAGACCGGACCGCGGATCTACAACAGCTCCTGCGAAACAACCCGGGCGTTTTCGCGCGGCAACTGCATCGGAGGATTCCGGCCAGCGTGGATATGCTGGAACCGGACAATCCGCTGCTGGAGGCAATCCGTCGCCTTCCCGCCTCCTCCGAAGTGACCTTGCATTCGATCATCGGCACCGGCCGGCGAATGCTGGCCGGCGGCCCGGCCGACGGCGTCGTGCCCGTGTCCAGCGCGAGACATCCCGGCGTGGCCACCGAGCGACTCGTCGATGCCAAGCACGCGGATCTTCACCATCATCCCTGTACAATTCAAGAGATCGTGCGTATTCTGAACCGGCACCTGATCGAAACAGGGCTACCAACTCCACCATCCCCATGACCCACCGGATGCTACCGGCGGGCTTGGTCCCGCGCTTGCGAGGTTCCACGCATGACAAGGTTTCGGACGTTTGTCTTCTTTACCCTGGTTGTCGCCTCTACTGCGTCGGCGCGGGCGCAGGGAACTCGTGCCGATTATCAGCGGGCCGCGGAGTTGGAGAAACGGTTTCAGAACAAGGTCTTCAAGGCCGGAATCACCCCGAATTGGTTTGCCGAGAAGACGCGATTCTGGTATCGCAACGACTTGCGAGACGGCGGTCGGGAGTTCGTCGTCGTAGATACCGGCCAGGCAACGCGCCGCCCGGCGTTCGATCACCGGCGAATGGCCGAGGCCCTGTCAAAGGCCACCGGTGAGCAGTGCGAGCCGACACGGCTTCCAATCGAGCGGATCGAGTTTCTCCAGGACGAACACACGCTCCGCTTCCGCGCCAAGGACGACTGGCAGTGTAACCTCGACACCTATGCCCTGGAGAAGTCGGCAGAGCCGACCGCCGAGGCCGAGTCGCGGCGTCACCGGCGCGGGGCGCACGGGCCTCGCGGGCATTCCGACCATCGGGGCACCACCTCGCCCGATGGCCAATGGGAGACGTTCATTACCGACGACAATCTGCACCTCCGCTGCAAGGAGACCGCCGAAGAGTGCGTACTAACCACCGATGGTACGCCCGAGGACGGTTACTCGGGGAGAGTCCACTGGTCGCCCGATTCACGGAAACTGGTGGCCTTGCGTACCAAGGACGGCCAACACCGCAAGGTGTATCTGATCGAGTCGTCGCCGGCGGATCAGGTTCAGCCGAAGTTGCATACGCGCGAGTATGCCAAGCCGGGCGATGCGGTGAGGATATCCAAGCCGCACTTGTTCGACGTCCAATCGAAGCAGGAAATCCCGCTGGCCGACAATCTCTTTTCCAACCCCTGGAGCCTCGACCGCGTGCGCTGGGACGGTGACGGCAGCCGGTTCACGTTTTACTACAACCAGCGCGGGCATCAGGTGGTGCGGATTATCGCCGTCGACGCGGAGACCGGCAAAGCCACGCCGATTGTCGACGAACAGAGCAAGACGTTCATCTGCTACAGCGGCAAACAGTTCCTCCACTTCGCCGACAAGACCGACGAAATCATCTGGGCTTCGGAACGCGACGGCTGGAATCATCTCTATCTCTACGACGCGAAAACCGGCGAGGTGAAGAACCAGATCACCAAGGGCCCGTGGGTGATGCGCGGCGTGGAGCGGGTCGATGCGGAGAAGCGGCGGATCTGGTTCCGCGCCGGCGGTATTCATCCCGGGCAAGACCCGTACTACATTCACTACTGCCGCGTCAATTTCGACGGCTCGGACCTGATTATCCTCACCGAGGGCGACGGCACGCACTCGATCCGCTACTCGCCCGACGGCAAGTTCTTGATCGACACCTACTCGCGCGTCGACATGGCGCCGGTCACCGAGTTGCGCCGCACCGCCGACGGCTCACTGGTCTGCCAGTTGGAAAAGGCCGACAGCAGCGCCCTGACCGAGGCCGGATGGCAAACACCCGAACGATTCACGGCCAAGGGGCGCGACGGGGAGACCGACATCCACGGCGTGATCTTCCGGCCGACCAATTTCGATCCCGAGAAGAAGTACCCGATCATCGAGAAGATCTACGCCGGGCCGCAGGGGGCGTTTGTACCCAAGTCATTCAAATCCTGTCATTCGGCCCAGTCGATGGCCGAGTTGGGATTCATTCTGGTGCAGATCGACGGCATGGGTACGTCGCACCGCTCGAAGGCCTTTCACGACGTCTGCTTCCAGAATCTGGCCGACTCGGGGTTTCCCGATCGGGTACTCTGGATCAAGGCGGCCGCCGCGAAGTATCCTCAGATGGACCTCACGCGGATCGGTATTTTCGGCGGTTCGGCCGGCGGGCAGAGTTCGACCCGGGCGATGCTGGACTATCCCGATTTCTACAAGGTGGCGGTCTCCGACGCCGGTTGTCACGACAATCGCATGGACAAGATCTGGTGGAACGAGCAGTGGATGGGCTGGCCCGTGGGACCACACTACGCCGAGTGCTCCAACGTGACCTACGCTCACAAGCTCCAGGGCAAACTGCTGCTGATCGTCGGCGAGATGGACACCAACGTTCCCCCGGCCTCGACCCTGCAAGTGGTCAACGCGCTGATCAAGGCCGACAAGGATTTCGACCTCCTCTTCATCCCCGGCGCCGGCCACGGCGTGGGTGGACGCTACGGCGAGCGTCGCCGGGCGGACTACTTCGTTCGCCACCTGCTGGGTGTCGAGCCGCGAGGCGAACCGTAGAGCACTCGCCTCTCCCTCTGGGAGTGTTTGGGCCGTGGGACGCTACCTGCGGGCATTGCCTCCGATTCAACGATATTCTTCGGCGTCGGACCCAACAGTAGACGGCGCGGCTTGCGGCTCGACCTTGACCCATTTTGCGCCGACGATCTTGCCGTCGTGACCGTTGCCGGAGGAGTCCTTGAGCACGTCGCCGGTGGCCTCGGGCTCAAGCCGACGGAGGCGTACTTTACGGATGGCGGCTTCGGATACTCCCTCACGGGCTTCCCGCAACGAAGGAATCCGGCCCTCGCGATGGCCCATCAACACGTTGACCAGCGTCTCGCCCGAGTAGACCGGTTTGCCGGTCAGAATGCGATAGAACGTACAGCCCAGCGAGTAGATGTCGGGCCGGTGATCGGCCTCGTGCCTGATACTCGGTCAGCTTCTTGGCCAGAATCAATTCCCGAGCGAGCCCCTGGGCATCGCTGGGCTGTTTGTCCGCTGGAAGCCCCTCTGCAAACGCGGATAACTCTTCGTCGGAAAAGAGCCCGCTTCGGGCAAGCCGCTGGCTGAATTGTCGAAGACTGACCGGCATGAATGATTCCTACGGAGCAAAGACCCGATTATAACCTCCCATGGGGAGGGATGCAAAGGGAGCCCGCGCTGGGGCGCGGGTCTCCCGACCCCGCCCATCGCAAGGCCCCCATGGGTTTCCACCTTGTGTCTCCGTGCGGTATACTGTGGCCGACCTTTCCCCGTCGCCGCGGTCCGATGCGAAGAACTTTGACGCCGGCCGCCTCGATAGCAAACCATCGAAAGCAGAAATCTACTTTTCCGAGGAGACTGACATGCGAAACACCGTCATCGGTACTTCCGTACTATTGGGACTGCTCATGTCCTGGCATCTGTCGGCATACGCCGCCGCACCGGACAAGGCGGCCAGCGAGGCCGCGGGCATTCTCGAAACGACCGGCATTCGGGGCGGTATCATCGTTCACCTCGGATGCGGCGACGGAAAGCTGACCGCCGCGCTAAGGGCCGATGACCGATACACGGTTCACGGCCTACAGGCCGATGCGGTGAAAGTCCGGCCGGCCAGGGAACACATCCGGTCGCTGGGGCTTTACGGGCCCGTCTCGGTCGAGCACCTGTCGGGCGCGACGCTCCCCTATACCGACAACCTGATTAACCTCGTCGTGGCCGAGGAGCCGGGCGACGTTTCGCTCGATGAGATGATGCGCGTGCTCGCCCCCGGCGGCGTGGCTTACGTGAAACACAATGACGGCTCGATGAAGATGCACCCCAAGCCACGACCGGCGGAAATCGACGAGTGGACCCACTTCCTCCACGGTCCGGACAACAACGCCGTGGCCCAAGACACGGTCGTCGGTCCGCCGCGCCAACTCCAATGGCTGGCCCCGCCCTTGTGGCTGCGAAGCCACGAAACGCCCTCGGGTGTGCAGGCGTCGGTTTGCGGCGGTGGGCGAATCTTCTATATCTTGGACGAAGGGCTGATCGGCATCGTCGACGAACGTCTGCCCGACCGATGGTCGCTCGTCTGCCGCGATGCCTTCAACGGAAAACTTCTCTGGAAGCGACCGCTGGAAGGTTGGGGATGGCGGCAGTGGAACCGCGAACGTTGGGCGGGCAAGGATTGGACCAAGCTGCGAGCCGGACGTACCGATGTCCCCCTCGAGAATCAGCGGCGGTTGGTCGTCGACGGCGATCGGCTTTACGTCACGGCCGGATATCGGCATCCCCTATCGATTCTCGACGCGGCTACCGGCAAGACGTTGCACGTCGTCGAAGAAACAAACAACACGCGAGAGATCCTCGTCTCGGGCGGCGTCGTCGTGGTTTACATCCATGAGATGGCAACCGAGACCGACCAGCGCCGTGGCGAGGATCAGCCGAGCCCCAGCCGCTTGGTCGCAGTCGACGGAAAGTCGGGCCGCGTGTTGTGGAGCCAGGGGATTGTGGCGATCAAGCCGAGCTTCTTGGCCATCGACTCCGGCCGCATCGTGCATCAGTCGGGCCGCGAGTTGGTCTGTCGAAGTCTCGATACGGGCGAGCAACTTTGGCGGACCGAAATGAAGAAGACCAGCGCTAAGACCATGGTCACGGTCGATCGCGTGGCGGTCCTTTCCGGCGGTAACTTCATCGAGGCTTATGATCTCAAAGACGGCGCCCCGTTGTGGCAGAAGCCGAGCTATTCGATTGGCGGGTTCGAGAGTTCCGACCTGTTCGTGTCCGACGGACTGGTGTGGCGCGGCGTGGCGTCGATCACCGGCGAGACCGACGAGAAGGGACGCCCTAAAATCGGCGGCAAGAGCGCCCATGTGATGGCCGTGGGCATGGATCTTCGCACGGGCAAGGAGAAGCGGAAGGTGATCGCTCGCGAGCTGCGCAGCCCGGAACACCATCACCGCTGCTATCGAAACAAGGCCACCGAGCGGTTCCTGCTGACCGGGATGGAGGGGATCGAGTTTGTGGATCTCACGGGAGAGGGCCATTCCCAGAACAACTGGCTTCGCGGAGCCTGCAAGTACGGTATCCTGCCGTGCAACGGCATGATCTATGTTCCGGCCGACCAGTGCTTCTGTCACCCCGGCTCGAAGATCCTCGGGTTTACGGCCGTAAAAGCCGATTCGCCGGTGGAGATGCTCGCCGATGAAAAGCGACTCGAGAAGGGCCCCGCCTACGGTAGCGTAGAACTCGACGGCGAAGCGGCCGAGCCGGGCAATTGGCCCACCTACCGGCACGACGCGGCACGAAGCGGTTCAACGCCGGCCACCGTCGGCGCCGATGCCGCGCAAGCGTGGCGCGTCGATTTGGGCGGGAAACTCACCCAACCGGTGGTGGCCGGTGATCGGGTACTGGTTGCCGCCAGCGATGCCCACACGGTCCATGCCCTGGACACCGCGGCGGGGAAACCGCTTTGGCAGTTTACGGCCGGCGGACGGATCGATTCGCCGCCGACCGTCTGGCGCGGGCTCGTTTTGTTCGGCTCGGCCGACGGACGCGTCTACTGCCTTCGAGCTTCCGACGGCGAGCTGGTCTGGCGGTTGACGGCC
This sequence comes from uncultured Planctomycetaceae bacterium, assembly GCA_964444795.1. GTDB lineage: Bacteria > Planctomycetota > Planctomycetia > Pirellulales > Thermoguttaceae > JABMRP01. The sequence continues at coordinate 34,825 of CAYUIQ010000017.1, read as the reverse complement.
GCGCCGGCCGATCGGCGCATCGGGGCGTTCGACCAACTCGAATCGGTCTGGCCCGTCCACGGTAGTATCCTCATGCACGACGGCGTGGCCTACTGCACGGCCGGTCGCTCAACGTATCTCGACGGCGGCGTCCGTGTCTACGGGCTCGATCCCACGAGCGGCGCGATCAAGTATCGCACGGTGATTGAAGGACCGTTTCCCGAGGACTCCGGCGGCCGCGAGGTTTCGTTCTATACGACCGGCGCCAACTGCGATGTGCTGGTCGCCGAAGACGGATTCCTCTACATGCGGCAGAAGAAACTCACGCCCGAGCTAGAGCAGGTCAACACGCCGGTGCTTTCGAGCAAGGGGGCCGTGGACGTGGGGTTGCACTTATTCTCGACCGCGGGACTTCTCGACGGCTCGGGCTACAATCGCACGTTTTGGATGTATTCGAAGCGCTGGCCCGGCTTCCAGCTTGCCAATCAGGCGCCGAAAGCCGGCCAGTTGCTGGTCTTCGACGATAAGGAGACGTTTGGCGTGAAGTACTTTCCCCGCCGAAACGTCCATAGCCCGATGTTCTTCCCGGCCACCGACGGCTACCTGCTGTTTGCCGACAAGAACACGACCGAACCGCAGATCGTCGGCGAGGCGGGATCGCGAACCCCGGTGCGCTGGCTGCCGCAGTCGGACTTCTCGCGGGCTCGCGGCAGCGAGGTGCGGAAGCTGGAAAGCACGGCTTTTGGGCTGGATAAGATGATCGGCTACACCCGCGCCGAACCGCCGCTTTGGGCCTCCACGCTCGCGATTCGCGTTCGCGGCATGGTCAAGGCGGGCGAGTTGCTGTTCGTGGCCGGACCGCCCGACGTGCTGGAGAAGGCGGATCCCTACGCGGCGTTCGACGGCCGGCGCGGCGCCCGGCTGGCGATTGTCTCGGCCGGCGACGGCAAGGTGTTGGGCCAGCGGAAGCTCGACGTCGAGCCGGTGTTCGACGGAATGATCGCCTCGCGTGCGGGGCTGTTTCTGTCGCTGACCGACGGCAGTCTGGCATGTTACCGGAAGGTGCGGTGATTACGCCGTTGTCCCCTTGGTCAGCGCCATGAAGGCGGTTTCCAGATTGATCTCGTCTTCCTTGAAGAGCGTCAGTTTGAAGCCGGCCTCGATCAGCAGGGAGGGCAGGGGGGTGTAATCCTCGGCGCCCTCGACGAGCGTGACGAAGAGTTGCTCCTGGCGGATATCGATCTCGTGGACCAGATCGTGCGACTCCAGCAGCTTGGCGGCGGCGTCCCGATCACCCATCACGCCGACCACGAGCAGGGTGCGGCGGCGCACCTGTTGGATCACGTCGGCCACGGTCGTGTTGTACAGCAGTTTTCCTTTCTCGATGATCCCGATCTTGTTGCACACGTCGGCCAACTCGGGCAGGATGTGACTGGAGACCATGATCGTCTTGCCCATGTCGCGCAGGTCTTTGAGCAATTGGCGGATCTCGATCCGCGCGCGGGGATCCAGTCCGCTGGCCGGTTCGTCCAGCAGCAGGACTTGCGGATCGTGCAACAAGACCCGGGCCAACCCGAGCCGCTGGGTCATGCCGCGCGAGAGGCTGGTGACCGGGGCATCGCGCTTATAGCCCAATTCGACCAGGGCGAGCACATCCTCGCAGATCTCTCGCCGCGCGGGGCCTTTGATCCGGTAGGTGGCGGCGAAGAATTCGAGGTACTCGATCACCTTCATGTCGTCGTAGACGCCGAAAAAGTCGGGCATGTAGCCGATGGCCCGGCGGATTTCCTTGGGATGCGTATAGATCGAATAGCCGCAGACGTAGGCCTCGCCCCAGGTGGGATTCAAGAGCGTGGCGAGAATCCGCATGGTCGTCGTTTTCCCCGAGCCGTTGGGCCCGATGTAGCCGAACACGTCGCCCTTGTCCAGTTCCAGGCTAATGTCGCTCACGGCGTGTAGTTCGCCGTAGACTTTCGTCAGATCTTGTGTTTTGATCATATGCGTTTTCGTTTTTTTGGACACTAAATGTTTGGGGAGCTACCGTCGCCAGACGGTGGGATTCCCACGCTCTGGCGAGCGTAGCTACCTAGTCCCCAGTCCCTACTCGTACCGGCAGAAGAAAGCGATACTGCGTTGTGTGGTAGTCGTCCTCGGTGCCGATGGGCGTTCCGCGGTCGAGCAACTGTGTGTACTGCCGCGCGGGAGGTCCGTCGGCGACCAGCACGGCCCGATTGACCTCCTGCGGGCGGGTCAGGTCGACGAAACGCTGATAGCGATTATCCAAGCCCGTGTACGCGCGCCCCCCGGCCGCCTCGAAGAACGACATTTTCCGGAGAATGTCCTTGACGTCAACGCTCGACGGCAGGTAGACGCCCTCTTGCATCGCCTCCTTCGACTCGTCGAGCACGAGCGTGGCACCGGTCAGCAACGTCTTGAGGCGGAGCCGGTCGGCAAACCGCTCAAGCTGCACGATCTGTCCGGGAGCGACCGTCCCCAACTCGATCGCCCGATGCTTGTACACCAGCCAGCAATCTTCCAGAGCGAAGTCCAGCGTGTTGGTGATCCGGCCGACCGGTCGTCCGTCTTTGTCGGTCAGATCGCACTGGAGCGTCATGTCGGTCGCGGCGGTCCACTGAGCCACGAGACTCTTGGACGAACAGACGGGGATGGGCACGTTTTCCAGCGCATCCCGGCGCGGCGTGAAATCGTAAGGCAGGTTCCAGATGGCCGGTTCGGTGGTCTTGGGGTTCATGCCCCCGAGCGCGCCGCCCGGCAATCCCAGCCAGGCCATGCGGATCTCGGTCTGGCGAATCCCGGCTCCGTCGGCCAGACCGGGTCGGAGCGAGAAGTCGTAGGTTGCCGTCTCGGGGCTGAAGACGCCGGCCCAGGTCGTCTGCCGCACGCGGCCGCCGGCAACGTCCACGTCGATCAGGTCGGCCCGACTGACGTGGATCCGGTCGTCCTTGGTCCGCTGGGCAAGAACATAGGCGCCGGCTCCGAACAGGAGCACCGTCAAGGGAAACGTGACCCAGGTCAAGCACATCCGGCGGCCGAATTTCCGCAGCAGAAAGTAGTCGCCCGGTCCGATGCAGAGGATGTACACGACGATCAGCGCCACCACGGCCCAAAAGGGCACGGCCGTGACGCCGGGGTAGCGGTCCAGCGCGCTGCGCAACTGGCCGGCCATGTCGTCGAAACCGAATTCGGAGACCATCACTTGCCGCTGCCGCAGTTGTTCCGGCTCGGCCGATCCGCCCAACAACTTGGCGACGAGCCGCCCTCGATCCGTCCAACCCAGCAGCGGTGGCTGGTCGAGATCGGCCGCGAGGAAGACGACCTCGCCAAAGCCGTGAACCGACCGAACCACCAACGGCACGGCGGTCTTGGGTGTCTCGTTCACCCCGTCGATCTCCGCCAGCCCAGGCACCCGCGGTATCTGATCTCCCGCCAGCGGGGGAATTCGTATCTTACTCGCGCAGTACATCTCCAGATCGCGCGTCTGGCGCAGGCGATCGGTAAGGTTCGGGTCGAAGCGGCCCGGCGCGAATCGGGCCAGCGGCGCGCCTTCGGCCAAGACGGTGGAGCACGACGACCCCACGCTGAAAATGAGCTTGCCGCCGGAGGCAATCCAGCGGTCGATCGCTTCGATCCGCGGTGAGTCCGGCTTGACGGGAGCGTAAATCTTCGGCTCGCTGGTGGAAAGCACCAGGACGTCGACCCCTTCATATCCGATCGGCGCCACGGGCAATCGGCTGAAGTCGTCGATCCGGGCGACGGCCGGTTGCCGGCTCTCGTCGGGATATTGCAGGGCGATCGCCTGCTTCATGCCGACCGGCCCGGTTCCGACCACGACAAACAACTCGCGTCCGGCGGGCAGCGCCGGGCGAAACGTACTTCCCTGAGGTGAGTGGCCCGCCTGAAAGCGGCGCTGGACGACGATTTGATCGTCGACGTGCAGCGCGACGGTCATCTCGCTTTGGACCCGGCCGAATCGAGCGATGAGCCGCGCGACCGACTCCTTGCCCGGTTCCAAACGGCACGGCGATTCCGCCGGAGTCGTCACCCGGCTGGGAACGTTGTCGCCGTCGGGCACGGTGACGGAGACTCGACCGGTCACGCTCTGGCTACCGCCTCGAAGCGTGACTTCGACCTGCGTCCACAGCCCGACCCGGTAATAGCCGGCGATTCCCACACGCACGCCGACAATCTCCGGCGGTTGCTCGGCGGCACGAACCGCGCCCGTTGCGGCCGTCAGGCTCAGGCAAGCCATCACCGCGGCAAGCCACCGGCGCCGGCAGCCGAACCGGCCGGGCAGAATCTTTCGCGTCATGCGTCGTGTGAGCGGTCGTGTCATGGTTTTCCGGCGTCGGGACAAGTGCAAACGAATTGCCCGCAACCGGGGCAACCCGATCCGTATTTCTCGGCCACCGCCCGCGATAGGTCGACGCCGACGACGTTGGCGATCGTGGTGAGCCAGGCCAGGACATCGGCGAATTCGGCCGCACGCTCCTGATCGGTCCCGTCGCGCAGCGCGGCGGCCAGTTCGCCGATCTCCTCCATCAGCCACATGAAAGTGCCGTCGACCCCTCGGGCAGCGTCCTTCTCGTGGTACATGTCGCGAATCAACTGCTGGAATTGCGCGAAGGTTACAGTGCTGTTGGTCACGGCGTGGCGGCCTCCTCGATTTCTTCAAGCATTTGTGCGGCCCCGGGGAAATCCGCAGCGCGCTGGAGCAAATCCTCCAAAACCTTGATCGCCTCGCGCGGCCGTTTGGCCTGGCGACAGGCTTCCGCCCAACCGAACCGTGCCGCCGAGTCTTCGGGATCCAAATTCACGGCAATCTCGAACTCCTCGATCGCTCTGGCAAAATGGCTCCCGCCGGACAGCGACTCGGCAAACATCCGGTGCAAGGCGGCGTCGGCCACGTCGATCTCCAGCGCCCGGCGCGCCCATTGGGCTGCATGGGCGAAGTCTTTCTCCTCCAGCGCCAGTTGGGTCAGCCGGGTTCGCCAGTCGACGTCCGCCGACTCGGCACGGGCCAGCCGGGTCAAGTTCTCGATCAGTTTCGGCCGGTTCCCGGCAGCCTCGTATACTTCGACCAGCGACTTGGTCCACTGGAGGTTGGCCTCTTCGTGCTTCTGGCCCAGGGCAAACAGCCGCGCCGCCTCGTCGAATTCCTCCTCCTGCAACTTCAACTCGGCCAACAACTGCAAACCGTTGGGCTCCGGAGCGTCCGTGTCGAGACACTGCTGGAGCAGGGCGACGGCCTCGGCGGTCTTCTCCTGGCGCACCTTCATTCGAGCCGCCACGTAGGTTGCCAGCGGATGCCGGGGCTGTAGTTTCAATGCACTCTCGGCCATGGCCGACGCCTCGTCGAACTCGCGACGCCGCAACAACGAAAAGGCCAGCCGGGCGGCTACCTCGACGTCGGCGGGATCGGTACGGTGGGCTTCCTGTAGCTCGGCAAACTTGCGCGGCTCCGGGGTCGCCAAACGGCTCAGACCAGCGACCGTTTCTTCGAGATACGCAACGTATCCTTTCTCGAAATCGGCCTGCTCGACACCGATCGCCCGGCGGATCGCCTCCGGCGTATCCAATCCATCGGCATACGCCTGAAGGAGTTTCCCGAGCGATTCCTCCCCGTGCGCGACGGTCATGTACTGGGCATACAACTCCGCCTGGCAATAGGCCATCTGCCAGTCGTCGCTGGAATTGGGCCGGGTAAAACCGAAGTTGATCGTCTCCAGATCGAAAAGTTCTCCCTCGGGCACACGATCCTCCAGCAGGGTGTTCCACCGAGCCGAACGGGGACAATCCTCGGCCAACACGGCCAGCGCCTCGGTGTACCAGTGGGGGATATTGAAATGTGTCTGCTCCAGCGTGAAGAGGTGGACCGTCTCGTGCTTGAGCACCTCGCCCCAATTGAAGCGGCGCTTGTGCTCGTCGTCTTCGTCGCCGGGCGAGACGATGGCCACCATGCGCCCGGCACACGCTCCCACCGTGCCGATGTAGGGCAGCCCGGTCATTCGCGTGCTAAACCAATTGTGGCCGGTCTGACCGTCGGCCGAATTGAAAATCTCGATGAGAAACTTCTTCGACGGCTCGTAACCGAATTGCCGGCAGAATTGCGGATACAACTCCTCCAGGTAGAGTCCCGCGTAGTCGGCCAGCACGCGGTCCTTGCCGGGATCGAAACGAATGAGAAAATGGGGCGTTTGTAGAGTCTGGTATCCGTCGAGTACCTCCAATACCTCAAGCATATTGTTGACGCGCACGTTGAACGGATCGACCTCGAACGCTTTCTCCAGCAACACACGGGCGTCGGCCTCGCGGCCCACGCGCATGTACAAAAGGCCCAGTTCGGCGCGCGGCCCGATCCGCCGTGGCGACTGCTCGATTGCGCGGCGGAAGCACTTCTGGGCCAGATCGAAGCGATGCCGGTCTTGGAGCCAATGGGCCTTGGCCAAGGAGAAAGTCCCGCCGCGGGCATGGCCGGCGGTTTGCTCGGCGGGCGGGTCGGTCGCCGGCGCCGAATGCTGGCCGCCGGTGTTCTCGTGCAACATCAGGTAGGCGCCCAATCGGCCCAAGGCTTCCTGGGAACGCGGATTGATCGACAGCGCCTCCTCGCGGAGTAATCGGGCAGCCTCTCGGGGCTGGAAGTTGGCCCATGCCAAATCGGCTTTCAACAGCCACGCGTCGAGCAGCCTGGGGTTGATCTCCAGCGCCCGATCGGCCGACGCCCGGGCCTTTTCGATATCGCGCTTTTCCAGAGCCAGACGTCCCAACGCGGCATGGACTTCCGCCGCGGCCGGGTTGATTGCCAGCGCCGCCTCGAATTCGTCGGCGGAGTCGGGGAGATTGTACTTCTCCAGCAACAGCAACCCCGACTCGTAATGGGCCGGCCAATACGCCGGTTGGGCCGCCAACGCGTCGGGATACAATTCGTTGACGAGAAAACGAAACTGTTCGTGGAGCCGGTTCCACCTTGCATACTGGGCCGCGGCCAGGCCGATCCAATGCAACGATTCGGCGTCTTCCACGTCGCGCCCGTTGTAGTATTCCAGGAACCAGGCATACTCGCGCTGGGCTTCGTCCGGGCGACCGGCCAATCGGGCCGACTCGGCTCGAAGCCACCTCGCCTGGAGTTGGTCGCGATCGAGCTTGATGGCCGCCTCGCAGTGTGCCTCGACCGCCCGGTCATCACCTCGCCGAAACGCCAAGGAGGCCAACTCGGCCTGGACCTCGGCATGTGGCTGGGCCAGCGGTTGCAGGGTGGCCACGGCTTCGTCGGGCTTTCCCACGGCGGCCAGGCATCGGGCGTGGCCCACGGCGGCCGCCGGTTCTTCCGGGGATTTCGAGGCATAGATCGCCCGGGCCTCGTCGTACTTGCCCCCCAGTAGTAGTTGCCTCGCTTTGGCCAGTTCCTCGCCGGCCGCCGAAGCGACGATCGGGCAAAGGAGTAGGCAGGCAATAAGAAAGGGTGTCGAGCGAATCATGTCAAAAAGCGACCAGGCACTCGGGGCGATATGTCTTGGTATACCTTTACGTTATCGCAAGACGGCCGGTTCGGCAACCCATACGAGCCGCCCCGTTTGACAGCCTCGCCCTGGGGCCGTATCATCCGGCAATGGAGTCACCCCGGCCCTCGCTCCCCCCAACCCTCATGGCGTGCCGATCATGAAACCTCAAATACCGTACGAGACGTTCGCCAATCTCGATCTCCGCGTGGCCACGGTGCTGGCCGCCCGCGAGCATCCCAACGCCGACAAACTGCTGCTGCTGCAAATTCGCGTCGGCCCGGGCGAAGAAAAACAGATCGTGGCCGGGATCCGCGGTCACTACACGATCGAAGCACTCGTCGGCCGGCAGATCGTCGTGGTCGCCAATCTCGAAGAGGTGGTCATCCGCGGCGAAGAATCCAACGGCATGCTCCTGGCCGCCGGCGACGGCGACGCCGTCGTGCTGCTGCAACCCGATCGCGAGTGCGTGCCGGGCGCGACGATTAAGTAGCGGCCGATCGAGGTGGTCGTGCGGGAGATCGGCCGTTGAGCCAAAACGCGGTCGGCCCGCGGCGATTGTCTTGACCTTCGATAGCTCGCCCGATACACTCAATACCACCGTCGGGGATTTCGGACTCCCCATTCGTCCGCAACCATACGCATGTACTTACAGGGTGGACTTTCGGATGCGCAACGCTCCCAGAACGCTGATCGTGGTTTCGGTACTGGTTCTGCTTGGTTCGCTGCCTATTGCGACCATCGGCGCCGACCCCATGGCAACGAATGCCGCCCGCGCGGCCGAGGCCGTGGCATTACCCGTGATTGACCCGACTTCACCCGGGGCAGCGGTCGATGCGGACGCGTTGGGCTTCGACGAGATCATCTTTGTCAAGCGCATGCAGTACTCGTCGGATCACTACTACACGGACATCAACAACGGTACCAGCGGCGACCGGTTCCGCGCGGACAACGCCATCTGCATCTACAACCTTCGTACCAAAGCGGTACGGACCGTGATCACCGGCGCCGACCTGCCCGGCGGCAAGGGCTTCATCGGCAAGATCAGCCTTTCCTTCGACGCCAAGAAAGTTGTCTTCGACGTCCGTCAGGATCCCGGCTCCGGGTTTCGCATTTGGGAAGTACACGTCGATGGCACGGGCTTGCGTCAGGTCTCGTTTCCGCCGGAAGACGAAGCGGAAAAAGTGGCCCGCTGGCGCCCGTCCTGGCATACCGACGATATCCACCCCTGTTACCTGCCGGACGGCAAGATTATCTTCTCCTCGACGCGCTGCGAGCACACCGTGCTCTGCGGCGGTTCCTCACATCTTGTGGCTCCGGCGCTCCACCGGATGGATGCCGACGGCAGCAACGTCGAACAACTCACCCATAGTCCGGTCAGCGAATTTTGCCCGGTGGTGCTGGACGACGGTCGGGTAATGTACCATCGCTGGGAGTATATCGACCGGGGCGCTCGCGTCAGCAAGACGATCTGGTCCATGAATCCCGACGGGAGCACACCGCAAGAGATCTACGGAGTGGCCGACGACACGACGACCGTCTACATGTACCCCCAGGCCGTTCCCGGCAGCGATCATCGCATTGTCTGCGTGGGAACGTGCCACTTCCCGCAAGGAGGTTGCGTGGGAGCGGTCATGCTGATCGACTACAAGAAGGGCGTCCGCGCACGTGGCCCCGATCCGGACGAAGCGGAGTATATCCGAAACGACGACCGATACGCGGTCACCAATATCACGCCCCACGTGTTCGTCGAACGCCGAACCGAACCGGGATGGCATTTTCTCACCGGCGACGGAGGCTATGTACACAATCGGGAAGGCCAGAAGGGCCACCTTTATACGCATCCGTATCCGGTCAGCGATCACGAGTTTCTGGTCTCCTTCAAGGTCGACCCGGCGGATCATTACAAGAACGTCGCCGATGCCTACGCCTTGTATCTGATCGATACCGAAGGAAACCATCGGCTCGTGCATCGGGACGATGTTCTCTCATGCTTTCACCCCCTTCCCCTGGTCGCACGATCCGTTCCGCCGAGCATCCAATCTTCACGTCACCCGCAATATGCCGCCAACAATCAGGCGCTCTGCGTACTGACCAACATCTACCAGGGGATGCCGGGAGTCGAACCGGGAGAAGTCAAGTGGCTGCGAATCAATGAGGCGATACCGCGTTATTGGGATACCGGCAGACGGTGGGGCTCGTCGCTGAGCAGTTCGAGTTGGAAGGCCGCCCTGTGGCCCCGGGTGCAATGGGGTGTGGTGCCCGTGGAGAAAGACGGCTCGGCCCATTTCCTCGTGCCCGCCAATCGGGCCATCTTCTTCCAGGCTCTGGACGAAGATTTCAGGGAACTCCAGCGCGAGAGAACCTATGTGAATTACGGGCCCGGAGAGGTTCGGTCCTGTACCGGTTGTCATGGGCAGGCCAACCGTACCGCATCGCCGGCCGCTTCGGCGACGCCGCTGGCCTTGACCCGCGCGCCGAGCAAACTCCAACCGCAACCGTGTGATCTTGTCGCCAACGGCGGAGACGGCCTTGCCGGACAGGCCATCCACTACCCGACGGATATTCAACCGATGTTCGACGCCAAGTGCGTTTCGTGTCACGGCCCCAAAGAGCCCGCGGGCGGCTTGCGGCTGACCGGGGAAATCACCACCTACTACAACACCTCGTACGAAGAGCTTGCCCGGAAGGAATTGGCCGGTCCCATCATCCCCGAATTCACCTCGTTCCGCCGAGGCGATCAGGGCAATTACAACGGCGCGTTTCTGACCCCGAAGAATCTGGGCTGTTTCAAAAGCCCGATGATCGACCTATTGACCCAAGCCGAGCATCCGAAGAACGCCAAGGACGACCACAGCAAGATGCTCACGAAGATGGAATTGATGATCCTCAGCCGCTGGGTGGATACCAACTATCAGTTCTACGGCAGCTACTACGGCCGGCATCATCCGCATTGGGTCAATCCGGATCCCGGGCGTCCCGACTACGACCCGGCCGACTTCCGCCGCCGCCCGACGTTTGAAGAAGCGATCAGTTTCTTCGCTCCCCCCTGGCACCGATAGACCAGCATCGCAACTCGCGGCGGAGACAACTCGGGGGCGGATCTTCCTCGCCCCCCGACACCTACCCCCCGATCTCCTCCGCGTACTGATCGCGGATCTTCTTCAGCCGCCGCAGCACCTCGGGCTGTTCCTTGGCCAGGTTCTTCGTTTCGCCGATGTCTTCGGCCAGGTTGACCAGGAAGAGCTTGTCGTCGGGGCCCAGGTTGGCTGGCTTGCCGCCGACTCGCGGCCTGCTGTTGTCGCGGGGGTTGCCCAACAGCTTCCAGTCGCCCTGGCGAACGACCCATTGAGCGCCGCCACCGCGACCGAGTTGCCAATAGAACTGTTCATGGGGCGACGGGGCTTCCGGCGAAAGGATCACCCCGTGGAGGCTCTTCCCGTCGAGTTTTCGTTTCGGCAAGGAGACATCGCAAAACTGGCCGATCGTGGGCATCCAATCGCAGCCGACGGCCAATTGCCCGCGGACTTCACCCTGAGGAATCACACCGGGCAACGACACGATCGACGGGATGCGCAACCCGCCCTCGAACAGACAACCCTTGGCCCCGCGATACGGGCCGGCGCTGCCGCCGCCGCCGAAGGTTCGGTCCTCGGTCGAGTGGCCGTGGTCCGATTGGAAGATGACCAGCGTCTGGTCGCTCAGTCCCAGTTCGTCGAGCTTATCCAGCACCCAGCCGATCCGCTCGTCCATCGTCGATACGAACGCCGCGTACATGTTCCGCGGGGCGGGCATATCCTTGTAGGCCTTGCGCCACTTTTCGGTCCCCTGCAACGGATAGTGCGGCACGTTGATCGCCCAGTAGAGGAAGAACGGGCGCTGGCGGTTCTTCTCGATAAAGGCGATACACTCCTCGGCCATCAGGTCGGGAAAGAATCGGCCGTCTTCCCAAATCTCCTCGCCGTTGCGCCACAGGTCGTGCCGGTTGGGGCCCTGCCAGTAGAAGAAATGCGAGTAGTTGTCGATACAGCCGCCCATGTGGCCGAACGAGTAGTCGAACCCCTGGCCGTTCGGCATGGTCTCGGGCGTATACCCTAGATGCCACTTGCCCACGTGGCCCGTGGTGTAACCGGCCGCCTTGAGCATCTCGGCGATAGTGACTTCCTCGGTCGGCATGCCGGCCACGCCGTGGGTCGAAGAAACATTGCCCGGAACACCGGCCCGAGGCGGGATCCGCCCGGTATTCAACCCGGCCCGCGATGCCGAGCAGATGGCCGAGGGGGCGTACATCTGCGTAAACCGCACACCCCGGGCGGCCAGTTTGTCGAGATTCGGGGTAATCAGGTCCTTCGCCCCGTAACAGTTCAAGTCGACCGAGCCCTGATCGTCGGTATAAATGATCACGACATTGGGCCGCGGTGTTTCCTTGGCCACGCAAGGGGCGGTTATCGCCAACATCGCGACAATCATCGGGCCGATCGAACGACGAAAGGTTGAGAACATGAACAACTCCTCCGGTGGATGGTTACACAATCTAGCCCAAGCACTTGCGCCCGGCGTTTTGCGGCTTGTACGATGGGCTTCCAAGCCCGTCGAATTCCCGACGTGCCCGAAGTGGATCGACGGCCTCGGAGGGCCATCGTACGGATTTCAGAACATGTCCTAACGTCCAACGTACTCCAGCACAACCAACAGCGGCCGGTGGTCGGAGGCGACCGGCTCGTCGATTACCTTACTCTCGACGACACGCCATGCGCCGGCCGGCCGTAACAGTATGTAGTCGATCCGCTGGCTCGGCGAGTCGGAAGGCCATGTTGCGGCGGAGTCGGCTCCGGCCGCGTCGTGCCATTTCGGCAGCAACGCACGCATCGGTGGGCTGTCGGGCACGGCATTGAGATCGCCGGCCAGAATCACCGGCCGATCGCCTTCTTCGACAAACAGCCCGTTGAGCCCCTCGGCCTGCTTCAACCGCAAGGGGCGGTCGGCGTGTTCCAGATGCGTGCCGACGAAGAGGATCTCCGGGCCGTTCTCCCAGGGTTTCACGCTCGCGGTAATCGCCGCGCGAGTTTCGTGGCCGGCCGTGTGTGGCAGGGCGTGGTTCTTCGTCGCGACAAAAGGAAACCGCGAGAGGATCGCCTCGCCGTATTGCCCGCCGGAGTAGTCCATTGCGTTGCCGAACACGGCGTGCATGCCCGTCAGCCGCCCCAGTTCGGCCGCCTGATCGACGCCCCCGGCCCGGCGCGTCTTCCGGTCGACTTCCTGTAACGCCACGAGATCGGACTTCGTTTGTTTGATCACCCCGGCCAATCGCGGCAGGTCGAACTTGCCGTCGGTCCCCTCGCCGTGATGGATGTTGTAGGTCAGCACGCGGAGTTGGCGCGGTTCTTCGGCACCGGCAATCACGGGCGGCCGCAGACAGAGGATGAGGGTCAGCAACAGGAATCGGCGGCGATTCATGGGAAACGTCCTCTTGGGTAAGATCTTCTTCGAGTCGCTCTATGCGGAGCCTGTTAATAGGGTCCCGGCAAGACGGGCTTCTTCTCGATCAGTTCCAGATGCTCTTGCCCCAGACCGAGTAACCGAGCCACGGTCGTCGGAAAGGCCCACTTCATCGCCAGGCCATCGCCATATACCCTGACCGAACGCTTTTGGCCGAGAGCCATGGCGAGGGCCTGAGGTAGATCCAGATACCGATTGACGTTCAGCAGGATAGGGCCCTCACGATGAATACGGGCCAGCCGACGCAACTCCAGTTCTACGATCCGCGGTTCGAACAGCGCCGCGTAAACCGCCCAACCGGCCGCTTGGCCCCGGCCGTTCAACGTTATGGGCGCGTCGTGGAATTGTGGAAGTGTTCGCAGCGCGGCGATCGCACGGCGCACGTCCCAAATACGCATCCCGTCCAACGTCTGTCCCAGAAGCATGAATCGTCGACGAATCTGAATCTGTTTGCGGGGGTTGGGGTTCCAAGCGGTCGGTCCGATGCCCCGGGGAATCACGTATGCAACCTGTTGGGCCCGATGCGTACTGCACGCGTCGTGAGCGAATCTCCGAAGTTCTTCGGTCGCTTCCCCATGAACGAGGCCTTCGGTGAGCCCTTTGCCATAGGCGGCTTCCATTTTCCCCCAAACTTCCGCGTCGTACAACTCGACGTGAACGGCCGGGGTGTTGGCATCGGCCGCTCGCACCACCAACATCCGCAACCGCACGTTCTCCTGGCTTGTGAAGTCGTAAGCCGTAGCGATCACGTACTCCGATTTCAGCAAAAACTCCTCCTCGACATCCAGCGGCACCAACTCTTTCGGCCAACCGGCAAAGACCTTTTCCTCCAGGGCCTTCCGCCATGCTGTGCGCATCTTCGTCCACTCCTTTCCCCACCCCGTTGCCTGTTTCGGAAGGGGCGAATCAGTGGCAGCGGGCACGAACGTCTCGTGGATCTTCGTGTTGATCTGGTCGGCCGGCAGTTCGGCGAATACCTTGAGCTGTTGCGGCTCGAGGCTCTTCTCCGCCGGTGCGTATTCCTTTCGCTCGACGCCCATCAGGTGCTTGTCGAACCAGCGAAAGGCCGGCACGCGCAACTCGCGCGTGTCCTTATGCGGGCCTTCGGTAATCACCAGGCCGATCTTGTCTTCCGCGTCGTGCAGAGCATAGACGCGCCTCGCCTTCTCATACGTCCGACGAACGCCGTCCAACGGAAAGATCCCGTCGGCGTCGGAATTGGCGATCAGCAGCGGCCGGGGCGCGACCAGTGCGGCGACCATCGGATAATCCCAGCGGTGGGTGTTGACGAAAAACATGCAGTCGCAGTGGCCCTCAACGCAGCCGTCGACCACATGGTTCTCCAGGTCGGTGATTCCCGCCACGGGCACGGCCGCCTTGATGCGCTCGTCGATGGCCGCGATCCACCAACTGTAGGCCCCTCCGCCGCTTCGCCCGGTAACGCCGATCCGCTGGGGGTCGACCTCGCCGCGCGACTGGAGATAGTCGATCGCCCGAACGCAGTTCCATGCTTCGACGCCGGCCGGTGTGTAGCCGCGGTTGTTCCACCACCACATGTCGTAGCGATAGGTGCCATGATGGGTCGCCTCGATCTCGCCCATCTGCAGGCTGTCGATCACCAGACACACATAGCCGTGTCGGGCGAACCAGCAGCCGTGATGATGGTAGGAGACTTTGTTGCCGTAGCTCACCCCGTCGACCTTGCACGGGCCGTCGCCGCAGACGTAGAGGATCGCCGGGGCCGGCTTTTCGAGCCCCTTGGGAACGTACAGATTACCCGTCACGTACAGCCCGGGCCGGCTTTGGAAGTGGAGTTTCTCGACGGTGAACGTCTCTTGGTCGAGCGTGCCGGTGACGGTGGCTTTCAGATCGGTCCGCTCGGGCAACGGATCGAGGCCCAGCATTTCCAGCAGTTCACGCCGGCGAGTTTCCCGTTGCCGCTCCCAATCGCCCAGCGTATCGACGTCGGCCAAACACGCATCGCGCAGTCGTGCCGTCTCGGTGGTGAAATACTCGGCAAGCATCCGATCGCCCGGGCCGGTCTCGGGTGCCGGTGGTTTGCAACGTGCGACGGAGGCGGTCAGCATAACGATCATGCAGACGGCAAGCACTCGGCGTGGCATCATGGCCGGTTCTCCCGGATAGGCCTGACATGGGCGGTGAACACGTGCCGACTATTGTGAACCAATCGGACGGCGTTTTCAAGTCAGTGACTACAAGAGTGATGGGGAGGGCGGGGTCGAGATGCGAGGGGCTCGGGTGCCACTGGCATTTTGCCAGTGCTTCTTCAACCGCCGCTTGCACTTGGAAGCAACCCAAACAGACTCCGCGAGTTGATGGTCTTGAAGCGATGTGGTGCTCCACGGTTCCCAAAGAGGCCGGGCCATCCCGTGTCGGATTCCCGGCTGTGGGGTCGATTGCCGCAGGGAGCTTGTCGTGGGTGTGTAAGATGCAAGCTACGGACCCAAGAAGCACTGGCGCCGGCGCCAGTGGCACCCGATTTGTCACCTTGTCCGTGCAAATCACCGTCAACTGTGGTAACTTAATGCCCGTGGCCCATCCACAACACTCCGAAGTCCCCCCACGGAATAACAAAAGGAACCATCCGATGTCCCAGTCCAGTCGCCGTGATTTTCTCAAACATTCGCTCGCCTTGGGATCCGCCGCGCTGGCCTCGGGGCCACTTTGCGAGTCGCTCGCGCTGGCCGCGGAAAAGCCGGGCTCGAAGATGAAACTTGGGCTGGTGACCTATCTCTGGGGACGCGACTGGGACCTGCCCACGCTGATCGCCAACTGCGAGAAGAGCAAGGTGCTGGGCGTCGAAACGCGTACGACGCACGCCCACGGGGTCGAGCCGGGGTTGAATCTGAAAGAGCGACAGGAAGTGAAGAAACGGTTCGCCGACAGTCCCGTCGAGTTCGTCGGCCCGGGCAGCAACGAACGCTTCGATCACACCAACCCGGCCGCGTTGGAAAAAGCGATCGAAACGACCAAGGCCTTCCTCCGGCTGAGCCACGATTGCGGCGGCAGCGGCGTGAAGGTCAAGCCGAACGACTTGCCCAAGGGCGTATCCCGCGAGAAGACCATCGAGCAGATCGGCCAATCCCTCAATACGTTGGCCGCTTACGGCGCCGAATACAATCAGGAGATCCGCCTGGAAGTCCACGGCGGGTGTTGTCTGCTGCCGATCATGAAAGAGATCATGGACGTCGCCGATCATCCCAACGTGGGCGTCTGCTGGAACTGCAACGGCCAGGACCTGCAAGGCGACGGCCTGGAGTACAACTTCAATCTCGTCAAGGACCGTTTCGGCGCCACGGCCCACGTTCGCGAGCTGAACGTCGGCGATTATCCCTATCAGCAGTTGATGAACTTGCTGGTGGGCATGGACTACGACGGCTGGGTGCTGTTGGAATGCCGTACGAATCCGAAAGACCGCGTCGCCGCGCTGGTCGAGCAGCGCGAGGTGTTTCAGGAGATGATCGCCAAGGGGCAAGCGACCGCATGATCCTCCAGCCCCCGGCTCTGCCGGGGGGCGGATTTGGCGAGACTTGCGTGGAACGCCGACGGCCGAGCGGCCCCCCGGCAGAGCCGGGGGCTAAAGTACGAAAACTATTTCTTCCCGCGTCCCATCTTCCGCGCCTTTTCCAAAATCGCCGGCTGGGCTTCTTCCATGATGTCGCGAACGTCTTCGTAACGCATCGTGCGCTGCTCGAACGTGCGTTTCTCGACGGCTCCCAGAAAGCGAGCCTGGAATTCCGCCAGATTCGAGCCGTAGATGTGGTAACTGTCGGCCATGTGGCAGTAACGGCCCAGTTCCACCGTCCGCCCGGAAAGCTCGCTGATGCGTGCCGCGATGCGCTTCTGCAATTGCACCAAGGCGAAGATGTTCATGAAGGCCGCTTTATACGCGTCGTTGGAGCGAAAGCGGACGTTCATGCTCAACAACGGCCGGCCCTCTTCCTCAATGATCCGGCACCAGACGCTCTGCAAACAGGCCGGGTCGTAACAGGTGGCGTCTTCCCAAACCTTCCAGGTGATCGCCTGGGCGCGACGCGTATGGGGCACGTCGGCCAACTGGCGGCAGACCGCCTCGATCTGGTCCACCGCCGGCAGCGAGGGGACCGTGTAGCCGAACAGTCGCTGATGGTACGTGTACTCCCAACGCGTGTCCGTCGGGTCGTCGGGATCGCGAACGCAATGGTCCTTGATCCCGTCGCAGACCTCCATCACGTATTCCTGCAGCTCCTCGAATCCGCCGGGAAAATCGCGGTGGATCATCGGCTCGGCGGTCGGGTCGGTGACCGTCAACACCATCGTGGCGTCACGGCTGGGGGGGTCGTCGGCCTTGTCGTACTCCGTCTGAAGGCGACAGCCCGACTCGATCAGGGTCAACAGCGAGTTTTCCCACGCCCGGGCGATACAGTCACCCTGGGCAACCAGCACGGGGATTCCGCTCATCGGATAATCCTTTCCGCAGGCGGTAGAGGTTTTCTTAGAGTTCGATCCGTCCAGCGGGGACAGGCGGTCATTGTGCGCCAAAGCGGCCCGGTCCGCAAGAACCCCCCAGGAGGGAGTCGTGAGTAGTCCCATGTCGGCGTTTAGCCCGGGCACAAGTGCTAAACATGTGCGACTATTCGTCGTCCTCTTCCGGCCCCGGACAGATGTACTTGTCGATGCGGACCAGTCGCGGGCGGCCTTCGGTGCAGTCGTAGATCGCGGTGGTGCAGGCGGTCACATAACTCGGTCCGCAGCCGATGCCGCAGAAATTAGACATCAGGTTGGGCACCGGGACTTTCGCCTGCGCTCGCACGGCGAACTTGCCGGAACCGCCCGTCCCGCCGGTGAGCACGTACGATTGGCCGTTGTTTTTCGCACTCGAACTGGGTGGACAGGGCAAATCGGGGATCCCCGCCGGATTAGGCGTCAGCGAATCGCATCCATTCGGCAATTGGGCAGCCTTACAGCAGTCGTTCTTCTTTTCATCCTCATTGACAAAGGCGCCTTCGGCCCCCGGTTCGTCGCTGTCGTTGAAATAGACCTTGACTCCGACGCTATCGTAACCGACACCGTCTCCGTCGTTGCTCGTGTTACCGCCACCGTCGAGCCCGACGTCGACGAGTTCGAGGCCGAATCGGAAGCGATCGCACGACGCGAAGCCGTCATCGTCGCCATCGTCATCCGGGAAAAACTCGATCGTCAGCACCGAGTTGTCGACACCGCCAATTGAGAATTGGATCTGGTTGTCGGGATCGGAGAAGCCGCTGATGTCGTCCTGTTCCAGATCGGGGTTTTGGCCCTTTCCGGGGCAATTGACCTTGAAATTCGTACCTGTGTCGCCGACCCAGTTATCGGACAGCTCGACGGGACCCGAGAACCTACCGATCGTTCCCGGCTTGGCCCGCAGGTCGATTTCGATTTTCGTGATTCTCACATCCTCGCGAAGCACGTCGTCTTCGATGTACTGAAAGGAGATACCCCACCAGTTATTGTCGGAAACGGCGCCATCATCGTCGGGTTTACCGCCGCCACCGCCGCCGCCACCTTGTGCCGAGGCATCAAACAGGACTTCGCCGATGCCACAACTGGGACGCTCACCGGCGTTGAAGATGAGGCGGTCCGGATCGTTCTCATCCTCGAACACGGCGCCGAAGACGAAATTTCCGTCGGGCAGACAGCACTCGGCATTCTCGTTGACGCCCCCGTCGTCGGGGTCGTAATTCAAGCCGATCTCCACCGGACAGCGGCCGATGTAGTTGGCCGCCGCGTACTGCTGACCCACCAGGCGCGCCGGCAGCGTCGAGTCGCCGTCGCCCTCGGCCCATTCCTTCACCGCCGCCAGGGCGGCCGCTTCGAGGGAGTTTTCCAACTCCACCCGGGCGTTCCACTGGTTGCCGATGTTGACCGCGAAAAAGATCAAGAGGACGAGCAAGGGGAGCACCAACACGATCCAAAGCGCCGCAATACCGGCGCGCCTGCGCGGCTGGCGCGGGGTGGGATCGCTTTGTGGCAGGGTGGGAGAAGCGGACCCGGCGAGATGCGAAGTGGCGGTGAGCATGGATTGACCTTTATCAGTCGGTTAGCCGGAAGAAAGGATGATCAAAACTCGATTCAGTCCATCTCGTAACGGAAAGTCGTCGTCGACTGGATCACGTGCGATGTGTCGCAGATGTCGAAACCGATCAGCGTAAGGCAGTTCGGCATCAGTTCTTTCATCGGAACGCAGACGCTGAGGCGAACGTAATGACCCGGCGGAGGCGTGGCAAACGTACAAGGCGCCGGGCAGGGACAATCCTCTCTATCCGGGTCGAGCAGTTCGACGACCTCATTGTCTTCGTTGACGTATTCCAGGCGGATCCGGCGCAAATAGATGCCCGAGCTCTGCAACTGCTGGTCGACCATATGGACGACATTGCCCGGGACCGTGGTGCCGGCGTAGGCGAGCAGGCCTTCGGTTTGCGAGGCTTCCTCGGCACCGACGCGAGATGCCAGGGTAACCTGCTGCACGTTGACGAAGTAGATCCCGAACTCGATCACGGCCAGCAAGGCGATCAGCATGATCGGCAGGGCCAGAACGAGCTCCAACACGGCGGTCCCGCGCCGGGGTTTGCCCAGCGGGCCTCTCGGGCGTCGCGATCGGCGTCGGGCAATGGTAACGTGCGATGGTGTTTGCATGGTTTGCACTCGACGGGTTCTGCCAGAAGTGTTTCTGTCCAGCGGTGTTCTTGCGTACCGCTCGAAGCAGCAGATGGCGTGCCGAAATAGACGGCCCCGAGGCAAAGCACCGTGTCTAAAGGCTTTAACGCGAATCCTCTCCGCCGTCGCCTGCACCCCGTGTTGACCGAATGCAACGCCCTGTGGCCGGATGCAACGCCACGGGCGCCGGCCCAGGGTGATGCGGTCGCACCCGTCTACCGTTGCCCCGACGCGACTCGTGTTGCCCAAAAGCATCACGACCACGAGGGTTTTACCGCCGGGACCACGGCCGCAAGCAGCAATTCACCTCGACTGCCGCCGCGAAAACCGGATGACCGAGTACGTCGGGGCAAAGTGGTACGGGAAGTGCATGATCGGACTGCCGACGGCCCGATCACTCCGCCCGGTGTCAGCGCCGGCGGACCTGCCGGAAACTGAGGAAATCAACATGCAACGATCCGCTACGCCAAGACGACGTCACACACGCCCGCGCAACCTCCGCCGAGGCTCCGCCGCGCTTCAGGCGATTCTCATCATCCCGATCCTGCTGGTCGTGATCCTGGCGGCCTTCCAGTTCGCGGTTGCTCTGGTGATCGAACAGGCCGTTTCCCACGCCGCAACCGTGGCCGCCCGGGAAGCCGGCAAAGGCGCCGACATGGACGAGCTGGAATGCGTCATCAACAAGGTGCTCTCTCCACACGGTATCACCATCGGCTCGTGCGCGAGTTTCGTGCTCGAAGACGGCGACGACCCTCAGGACCCGCCCGCGCAAAGGGGCGAGTGGTCTTGCTGCCCGCCGGCCACGCCCGTGGTCGACGAGGAGGAAGTCCGCGTGACCGTATGCGTCGAGTTGAGCCAGAAGCCGTTTCTCAACGCCCTGAAATGGATCTGCATCGACTTCACGGGCCGAACCTTCAAGGCCAGTTCGCTGGTGAAGAAGGAGACGGCCGGATTGTCCGAAACCTCCGGCGTGACCACGGCAACGACCTGGGGCGGAGAAGACGCCGACTGCGGTTGTGACGACTAAGAATTGAAGCCGTCTTCCCAAGCGAATCGGATTCTTCCGACGAGCGCATCGTGTTCCACGAGAGCGTATCCTCTGATCTCTCCGCGCCCGGACAATGACGGTCCACGGACTCCGTCACCGCGCGCTGCGGACCCTGTAATCGCGTGCGCCGCGGAGACGTCTGTTTTCCGGATCCGCGGAGGCGTTTTTCCTCCGATTCGGCGGTCTTGAAGACCGGGCCGGGCACCCGGATCAGCACCGGGCCCCCTGCCGCGATGGGGGTTTGAAGCGTATCGACTGCGGCATACCATCTCCTGTTGGGGGGGATGCAGGTCCGAAGTGCGTCTGATCGGCTGCCACTTGGCCTGCTTCTTCAGAAATCTCCGTGGAATTCGTCCTCCGAGCCCCTTGACGTCCGATCGTCGATACACCAGAGTATCGCCGTGGGAAAAGGAGACGGTCACGCCCGCCAACACCAGCAGTCGGTTTCGCCCATGAATGCCTCATCGCAAGACGTGATTCGGGAAGCCTGCCAGGTACACGACAACGATCGCACGCGGCTGTTGGATATTGCTCTGGCCGTGCAGGAGCGGCTCGGCTGTGTCGGCCTGGAGGCCGTCGACCAAATTGCCGGCCAACTTGGCTGCCCGCGCGTGGAGGTGGAGGGCATCGTTTCGTTCTACGCGTTTCTCAACGACAAACCGCGGGGGCAGGTGGTGATCCGTCTGTGCAACGACGTGATCGACCGGCTGAAAGGGGTGGACGAAGTCGCCGCGGCCTTGCGCGTGGAAACGGGGATCGACTTTGGCCAAACGACTCCCGACGGCAAGATTTCCCTGGAGTTTACTCCCTGTATCGGCATGAGCGATCAGGCGCCGGCCGCGCTGGTCAACGACGTGGTGGTGACCGATCTCAGCAGCGACCAGGCGCGTGCGATAGTCCGGCGGTTGCGGGAAGATCCCGACCCGACGAAGCTGGTCGGCCGTTTGGGCGACGGCAACAATGCCGACGACCGCGTCAGGGCAATGGTCCACAACAACATTCGGCTTCCCGGCAAGGTGGTCTTCACGGCGAAAAAACCGGGCGCCGGCGTGCGTGCCGCCTTGGCCATGAGCCCGGTCGAGGTGATCAACGCGGTGAAGACGTCGCGGTTGCGAGGCCGGGGTGGGGCCGGTTTTCCCACCGGCATGAAGTGGGAGTTTGCCCGAGCCGCCGAGGGCGAGAAGAAGTACGTTATCTGCAATGCCGACGAGGGCGAGCCGGGGACCTTTAAGGACCGCGTCATCCTTACCGAACGCCCCGGTCTGCTGTTGGCGGGCATGGCGATTGCCGGCTACGCGGTCGGCTCCGACACGGGCATCCTTTACCTGCGAGGCGAATACGCCTACTTGCGGCATTTCCTCGAAGACACCATCGCCCAGCGGCGCAAAGCGGGCCTGTTGGGCAAGAACATCGCCGGCCGTAAGGGGTTCTGCTTCGACGTGCGTATTCAGATGGGCGCCGGCTCCTACATTTGCGGGGAAGAAACGGCCCTGATCACAAGTTGCGAAGGCGTGCGCGGCGATCCGAAGAACCGGCCGCCGTTTCCCGCCCAACAGGGATTCATGGACTGCCCGACGGTGGTCAACAACGTCGAGACGTTCTGTAAGGTCGCCCGCATTCTTGAGAAAGGCCCCGGCTGGTTTGCCAAGATGGGGAGCCGGGGATCGGCCGGCACCAAGCTGTTGAGCATCTCCGGCGACTGTTCCAAGCCGGGGGTTTACGAAATACCGTTCGGCGTGACCTTGACCAAGGTGCTCTCGCTCTGCGGAGCCGAGGACACCGCCGCGGTGCAGATGGGCGGTCCCAGCGGGCAGATGGTCGGCCCGGCCGACTTCGACCGACCCGTCTGCTACGATCATCTGGCCACCGGCGGGGCGGTGATGGTGTTCAACTCCCGCCGCAACCTGCTGGAGATTGCCGCGGAGTTCCTCGATTTCTTCATCGAGGAGAGTTGCGGCTATTGCACACCCTGCCGGGTGGGTAACGTGCTCTTGAGAGAACGCCTCGAGCGGTTTCTCGCCGGTACGGCCACCATCGACGACATTGACTATCTCCAGACGCTTGGCCAGTCGGTGAAGACGGCCAGCCGGTGTGGGCTGGGACAGACGTCGCCCAACCCCGTGCTCTCAACGCTGAAAAACTTCCGGCCGCTTTACGAAGCCGCGGCCAAGACGCCGGACGACGGCCGAGACCCGTCGTTCGATATTCGCGCCGCGCTGGCCGGGGCCGAAACGATCGTCGGCCGCAAATCGGTTTGTTTTACGGATTAGCAACGTCACCGGCGAAAACGAGATCGCGACATGAGCAAACCCATCACTTTGTTGATCGACGGTGTTGAGGTGCAAGGTCGTCCCGGGCAGACGATTCTTCAGGCGGCCGAAGCGGCCGGCATCTACATCCCCCGGCTCTGCTTCCTCAAGGGGCTGGCTCCGTACGGTAGCTGCCGCGTCTGCACGGTGATGGTCAGCGGCCGGCCGCAATCGGCCTGCATCCAGCCGATCGCCGACGGCATGATCGTCGAGAACGACACGCCGAAACTCGCCGCCGTGCGTCGCGACCTGATCGAGATGCTGCTGATCGAAGGCAATCACTATTGCATGTATTGCGAGAAAAGCGGCAATTGCGAACTGCAAGCCCTGGCCTACCGGTTCGGGATCACCGCACCGAAATACCCTTACCTCTGGCCCGAACGGGAGATCGACGCCTCGCACGGCGACGTGATCCTCGACCGCAACCGTTGCGTGTTGTGTGCCCGGTGCCTCCGTGCTTCGCGCGACGTCGACGGCAAGAGCGTCTTCGGCATGGTTGGCCGCGGCCCCGAGCGATCGCTGGCCGTCGGCGCCCAGTCGGGTCTGGCCGACACCGACATTGCAACGACCGATCGGGCGATGGACGTTTGCCCGGTCGGTTCGCTGATGCCCAAGCGAGTTGGGTTCAAAGTGCCCATCGGGCAGCGACCGTACGACGCCGAACCGATCGGATCAGGTATTGAGAAGCCAAGGAACCCTGCCCCATGACCAAACCGAAAGTGGCCACCACCTCGCTGGCCGGGTGCTTCGGCTGCCACATGTCGCTGTTGGATATCGACGAGCGAATCCTCGACCTGATCCAACTGGTCGACTTCGACCGTTCGCCCATCGACGACATCAAGGAACTGACCGGCCCGGTGACCGTCGGCCTCATCGAGGGCGGCTGCTGCAACGAGGAAAATGTCCGTGTGCTGCACGAGTTTCGCGAGCACTGCGAAATCCTCATCTCCACCGGCGATTGTGCCACCATGGGCGGCATCCCGGCGATGCGCAACAACATCCCGCTGGAGGAGTGCTTCGACGAAGCCTATCGTGACGGGCCGACCGTCTACAATCCGAGCGACCAGTTGCCCGACGATCCGGAGATTCCGCTTCTGCTGAATAAGGTCTACCCTTGCCACGAAGTGGTCCGGATCGACTACCATCTGCCGGGTTGCCCGCCGTCGGCCGACACGATCTGGGCGGCGCTCTCGGCGCTGTTGGCCGGTGAGCCGATCGAGTTGCCTTACGATCTGATCAAATACGACTGACATCGGGGGGAGTTGGAGAAGTGGTGAAATCCGCCGGAGAGAAACGAATCGTCATCGAGCCCGTCACCCGGGTCGAGGGACACGGCAAGGTAACGATCCTGCTGGACGAATCGAACCGGGTCACGCAGACGCGGCTACACATCGTCGAGTTTCGCGGCTTCGAGCGGTTCATCCAGGGGCGCCCCTTCTGGGAGGTGCCCGTGTTGGTGCAGCGGCTCTGCGGCATCTGCCCGGTCAGTCACCATCTGTGTGCGGCGAAGGCGATGGACCGGATCGTCGGCGGCGAGCATCTCACCTTCACGGCGGAGAAGATCCGTCGCCTGATGCATTATGCGCAGATGTTTCAGTCACACGCCCTGCATTTCTTCCACCTCGCTTCGCCCGACTTGCTCTTCGGGTTCGACGCCGACGTGGCGGTGCGCAACGTGATCGGCGTGGCGAGGAAATTCCCCGATCTGGCCGTGCAAGGCGTGATGATGCGCAAGTACGGGCAGGAGATCATCGAAGCCACCGCGGGCAAGAAGATCCACGGCACGGGGGCCATTCCCGGCGGGGTGAACAAGAACCTGTCCATCGCCGAGCGGGATCGGTTTCTAGCGGAAATCGAGCAGATGCTCCAGTGGTGTCGCGATGCCGTGAAGATCGCCGCCGACTACACCGTCGACAATCTCGCGGCGGTGGCCCCCTTCGGCTCCTTCGACTCGAACCATCTGTCGATCGTTCGTGCCGACGGAGCGATGGACCTCTACCACGGCGATCTGCGGGCGATCGACTCGGCCGGTGGCCCGATCTTCGACGGCGTCGATCCGCAGGATTACGACAAAACAATCGCCGAGGAAGTGCGGTCCTGGACGTACATGAAGTTTCCGTTCATCCGGTCGATCGGTCCGAAAGACGGCTGGTATCGCGTCGGCCCGCTGGCCCGGATCAATACGTGTGATTTCATCGACACCCCCGAGGCCGACGCCGCGCGGAAAGAACTGCTGAAACTGAGCGACGGCAAGCCGTGCAACGTGACCATGGCCTATCATTGGGCCCGGATGATCGAGCTATTGCACTCGGGCGAGAAAATCCGCGAGCTGCTCGAGGATCCCGACCTGCAAGGCACCGATCTGGTCGTTAAGGGCCAGCGCCGCGATGAAGCAGTAGCCATCCTCGAAGCGCCCCGCGGAACGCTTTTTCATCATTATCGGGTCGACGCCAACGACCAGATCACCATGGCCAACCTGATCGTCTCCACGACCAGCAACAACGAGCCGATGAACCGGGCCGTGGGCAAAGTGGCCGCCGATCACCTCTCGGGCAAGGCGGAGATTACCGAGGGGCTGCTCAACCGCGTCGAGGTGGCCATCCGGGCGTACGACCCGTGCCTGTCGTGCGCCACCCATGCCTTCGGCCAGATGCCGCTAGAAGTGAGCTTGGTCGATCACCAGGGAAACCTCGTGGATCGGAAGTGCAAGGGATGAACGACGGCAAAGTGCAAGTGCTGATCCTCGGCTACGGCAATCCCGGCCGGCAAGACGATGGCCTGGGTCCCGCGTTGGCCGAGGCGATCGAGCGCCGCGGCCTGCCCGGCGTGACCGTCGAGTCGAACTACCAGTTGACCGTCGAAGACGCGGCGGAAGTAGCCCGGTGTGACGTGGTCGTCTTCGCCGACGCGGCAATCACTGGGACCGAACCGTTTGCTCTGGAACGAATCGAACCGGCGGCCGAGTGGGCCAGTTTCACCAGCCACCATCTCGACCCGCGAGCCGTGCTGACGTTGGCCGCCGAGCTTTTTTCCGCCCGGCCCGAGGCGTACTTGTTGACCATCCGCGGATACGAGTTCGACGTCTTGGAAGAACGATTGTCGGCAGAAGCCCAAGCGAATCTCGAAGCGGCGGTGGACCACGTGGCGTCGTTTCTCGATCGCATCATTTGTCGCCAGACGGCGGGATAAAGCGCCTAACGAAGAAGGTATCAACGGCCGAGGATAGACCATGCAAGACGGAAAACACGTCATTCTCTGTATCGACGACGATGACGACATACTGTTCTTCCTGCGGACCGTACTGGAATCGAAAGAGTACGTCGTGGCCACCGCCAGCACGGCCGAATCGGGGCTCAAGGCCTACAAGAAAAACACGCCGGACCTGATGATCGTCGACTTGATGATGGAGGAAGTCGACGCCGGCACGCATTTCGTCAAGGAATTAAAACTGCTGGGCAACACGGCCCCGGTCTACATGCTCAGTTCGGTCGGCGACAACTTCAGTATGACCGCCGATTACACGGCCCTGGGACTCTCCGGCATGTTCCAGAAACCGATCGACCCCGAGCAACTCCTGGCGATTTTGGCGTTGAAGCTGAGGTAGTTGAATTCGCGAGACTTCAGCAGCTCACGGGTGCCATGGGCGGTTTGTCCGCCCTTGCCGAATCCCGGAAAGCAGTCGGGAGAAAGTCCATGGCAGCCTACGGACTTGTCTATTACCCGGACATTGACAAAACCGGCATCAACGAGCTTAGGGACCAATACGACCCGTATCGTGATCTGATCGACGTACACTTGACGGTTATCTTCCCGGTCCCGGTGGACCGGCAGGCTCTGGAAGAGCACATCGAAGCCGTCCTGCAACGATGGAGCCCATTTGCGATCCGTCTGGCCGGTCTGGTTCTTTCGTTCGACCGGTGGCTGTTCTTGGGCATCAGCGAGGGCAAGGACCGCGTCACGAGACTGTTCGAGGACTTCTACACCGGCTTGCTCGCTCCGCATCGCCGCCACGACATCGAGTTCATTCCCCACATCGGGCTCGGCTATTTTGGCGCGCAGGAGTACAATCCAAACGATCCCACGGCCGTCCCGCTCGATGAGGCTCGTTACGCGGAGGCTCTACAAGAGGCCGAAGCGGCGAACTTCGACTACCCGTGCATGTTGGATAGGCTGACTTTGGTCGAGATGGACGATCAGTTCACTCGGCTCGAAGCGGTACGGGAATTTGTGCTCTAGCTTGCAGGTCCGGGTACTTTCGAGCCTCGTTACGACGCTTCCGCGTCGTAACGCACGGCCGGACGCTTCGCGTCCGTGACTCGGGGCAAGTGGTTTGCTACACTGAGTTGGGATTCGAGGACGCGAAGCGTCCCAAGCGTGCGTTCCCACGCAAAGCATGGGAACGAGAGAACGACAGAGGAGATCCTCATGCACGAAACCAACCGGCGGGAATTTCTCAAGCGATCGGCGGCGGCCGCGGCAATGGTGGCGGCCCCTTCGATCGTTCGTTGTGCCACGCGGCCCAAACAGAGCGATCGGCCCAACGTGCTGCTTCTGATGACCGACGAGCAGCACTATCGATCCCTCTCGTCGACCGGGAATTCGTACATCGAAACGCCCCACATGGACCGCATCGGCCGCGAGGGGGCGCGGTTCGACAACGCCACCTGTGTGACGCCCTACTGCTCGCCTTCCCGGGCGTCGATGCTCACGGGCGTGTATCCACATACGCACGGCATCCTCCAGAACGTCAGTCCGAGACGAGGTGCGCAGAAGCCGCTGGCACAGGACGCCTTTGCCAATACCGAAACGATCCTCCACCGGAACGGGTACGGCGCGGGGCATCGCGGAAAGTGGCACTTGGGCGACAAAGGCGATTTCGATTGCTACGAGTCGTGGTCCTACGCATCGAAGACGGGGCGGGGGTATCGCGAGTATCTCGAAGAGCACCTGCCCCAGTCGCGGTTCGCCGATCATCCCAGCCCGGCGAAGTACCAGGGCCGCCCGGTCGAAATGACCCCGGCGGTCGAGAAGGGGTTTCACGAATTTCACGCCCTGCCGGACAACCGCCTGGCCTACATTTCGATCATCGGCCGCTCGGTCATCCCGCCAAAGCTGCTCCCCGAGACGCGGATCACCGATCAGACTTTGGAGTTGCTCGACCGGCACGCCAACGAGAACTTCATGATCACCGCCTCGTGGAGCCCGCCGCACGACCTCTGGGTGATCCCCGAGCCGTATTACAGCATGGTCGATCGAGAGAAGATCGAGCTGCCCGGCAGTTTCGACATGCCCGAGTGGGACCGCCGCGGACCGAGCAAACGGCTCGGCAACGTCATGCGCCGCGAGGGCATCCGCGAGTACACGGCCATTTATCACGGGATGGTCAAGTACATCGACGATCAGGTGGGGCGGGTGTTGGCCAAGCTCGACGAGTTGGGACTGGCCGACAATACGCTCGTGCTATTCACCTCCGATCACGGCGACATGGCCGGTGCCCACGGATGCATTGGCAAGTCGATCACCAGTTTCTACGACGACCTGTTGCGCATCCCGCTCTTGGCCCGACTGCCGGGAACGATCCGCCCGGGCACGGTCGTCGAGCAGCCGGTCAGCCTGATCGATCTGATGCCGACGATTCTCGACTACGCCGGTTTTCCCGTGCCGGGGAAGATTCACGGTTCCTCGATGCGCCCTCTGGTCGAGGGACGGGACGTCGCCTGGCGCGATCACGCGTTTTGCCAGCGAGCCGGCCGGTTGCGGATGTTGCGGACCGAGCGCTACAAGTATTTCCGCGATCCGCGGGGCGCGATCGTCGGGCTGTACGACCTGGAAAACGATCCGCACGAAGACGTCAATCTGGCCGCCAATCCGGCACACCGGGTGACCCGGCGTCGTATGCACGAACGTCTGCTGGAGGTGATGGCCGCCGACGGCGATCCGATGCTGGAGACGTTTCGCGCAGTTTAGCCCGGGTACTTGTGCCCGGCGTTTCACGGCACCGCGGAATCCAACGCCGGGCTCGACCGAACCGTCCCGTGGAAAGCCGGCGAGATAGCCGCTATAATGGGGAAAAATGACGGCACTCCCGGAACATCCACACAAAGGACCCCCCGATGAAATCTACCTGCATACTAGGCTCCCTCCTTCTCGGCCTGCTGTTCCTGCCCGCTTGCGGCCCGGTGGATCTCAGCAGCGAAGCCCCCACCAAGCAATCCACCAAAGGTGGCAAGCAGATAAAGGCTGCCGAGCCGGCCAAACCGGAAGCCACCGAACCGGAAGCCACCGAACCGGAAGCCACTGAGCCGGAAGCCACTGAGCCGGAGCCAACCGAGCCAGAGCCGACGGAGCCAGAGCCGACGGAGCCAGAGCCGACGGAGCCAGAGCCGACCGAGCCAGAACCGACGGAGCCAGAAACTCCCGGACCGATCACGGCGGATGCCCTGGAAAAACTCGCGGCGCTGGCGAGCATGGTCACTCGCGACGACGATGGCTTCGTCATTGAGGTGAATTTTCGCGGCACGGACATCGACGATGGTGCCCTGGTCCATCTGGCCGATCTGCCGAAACTGCGGTCGGTGTTGCTCAACGACACGGCGGTGACCGACGCGGGCATGGCTACGCTGGGAAAAATCACCACGCTGCAAAACCTTGACTTGCGCGGCTGCCAGATCGGCAACGCGGGCGTTGCGCACCTGACCGGGTTGGTCAACCTCAAGGCGCTGCGGTTCAACGGTCAAGAAGGCCGCACCAGCGTCGACGATGCGGGGATGGCCAGCGTGGCGAAGCTAAAGAACCTCAAAGCGCTGCCCTTGGATTTCCTCTGGATCAGCGAAGAGGGGCTGGCCGAACTCGCCGGGCTGGAGAAGCTCGAAGAGCTGTACCTGGCCAAGACGCTGGTCGGCGACGAGGCGATGGCCGTGCTGAAGAAGTTTCCCAAGCTGAAGAAACTGCGCATCTCCCAAACGACGGTCACCGGCGAGGGACTTGCCCATTTGGCGGAGATTCCCACACTGGTCGATCTCGACATCAGCGAGTGCGTGCAACTGACCGACGACGCGCTGGCCCCGCTGGGCAAGATGACGCAGCTTACGCGGCTGAATCTCTGGCGGGTGCAGATCGGCGACGTGGGCGTCGCGCATCTGGCGCCGCTGGTCAATATGCAGTGGCTCAATCTGGACAACTCGATGTTGACCGACGTCGCCCTCGAATCGCTCAGCGGGATGAAAAAACTGAGCTTCCTGCACCTCGGCTCGACGGCCACTTCCGATACAGGGCTGAAGCAACTCGAAGGGCTCAAGGCACTGAAGGAACTCATCGTCACCCGAACGGCCGTAACCGAAGCCGGTGTCGAGCAGCTCAAGAAGAGTCTGCCCGACACCAAGATTCAGTTGCTCTATCTGGGCGATGGGTAGCCATTACGCGTGCTATGCCACTTCCCAGCCCTTGCGGTATTCCTTGCGGATGTACTTGTCGGCGGCGGGACAATTGGTGGCCTTCAGGTTCTTCGCGTCCCACTCCAACGCTTCGCCCGTGCGGAAGGCCACGTTGCCCAGCAGCACGGCTTCGCTGAGCGTTCCGGAGTAGTCGAAGTTGCAGGTCGTCGGCGAACCGTCCTTACAGGCCTTGATCCATTCGGCATGATGGCCGATGGACCGCGGGATGGTCGGTGCGGGCGGCTTGAAGCCGGCGAACTTGTCGGCCGGGAAGAGCTTATATCCGCCGTAGTCGGCAAACATCTTACCCTTGTCGCCGATGAACATCACACCGCTGCCCGGCACGCGCTCGCCGGCCACTTCGCGGGGGATCAGATTGCCGTCGGACCAAGTAAACTTCACCGGCGGCATACCGTCTCGCCCGGGGAACTGGTAACGAACGATCAGTCCCAACGGACAGGTTTCCGGATGCACCTCGGGCCCTTCCGCTTCGCAATGGGTCGGGTGACGCAGCTTCAGCGCCCAGAACGGCAGGTCCATGTAGTGGCAGGCCATGTCGCCCAGCGTGCCGTTGCCGAAGTCCCACCAGCGACGCCATTGGCCGGGATGGTAACGGCCCGGCCAGAACGGACGCACGGGCGCGGGTCCCAGCCAGAGGTCCCAATCGAGCGTGGCCGGCGGCTCTTGGCCACCCTCGGGACGATCGCCGCCGCCCCAGCCCTTGCCGACCCAGACGTGAACTTCATTCACGTCGCCGATCGTGCCTGCCTGGATGATCTCGACCACGCGGCGATAGTTCTCGCCGGCGTGAATCTGGGTGCCCATCTGCGTAGCCACGCCCGCCTTTTTCGTCGCCTCGATGATCACCCGCGCTTCGTGGACGGTGTGGGTCAGCGGCTTCTCGCAGTAGCAGTGCTTGCCGGCGCGGATCGCGCGGATCGAGGCCGGGGCGTGATGGTGATCGGCCGTGCCGACCACCACCGCGTCGATCTTGTCGCCTTCCTTGACGATCATCTCGCGATAGTCGGCATAGGTTCGCGCGTCGGTGAAACGCCCGGCCGCCCGGTCAAGGTAGTTCTTGTCGACGTCGCACAACGCGGCGATGTTTTCGCCGGCCACGCCGTTGATGTCGGCCATCGCCCGATTGGCCGTGCCCACGCAGGCGATGTTGAGTTTCTCGTTGGGCGAGTTGGAGTCCTGGGCGGCCACCT
The DNA here is from genome assembly GCA_964444795.1 of uncultured Planctomycetaceae bacterium. GTDB lineage: Bacteria > Planctomycetota > Planctomycetia > Pirellulales > Thermoguttaceae > JABMRP01. The sequence goes on along the minus strand of CAYUIQ010000017.1, from coordinate 3,133 downwards.
CGCTCCACACACCGGCCGAGAGGGCGGCGGCACCGGACACCTTCAGAAAATCACGACGACTAACATTCGATCGGCTCTGCATGATTTTTTCCCAAAAAAAGTGGACCCTTGGACCATTGGATTGCACAGAGACAATTCTACCCGAGGGGACCCGTCGCTGCAAATCGTGGGCTCCTGACGGCCGAAGTGGGCCGTGCAAGGCGTTGTACGATGGCCCTCCGAGGCCGTCGAAACCCCGTGTGTTCTAAGGCCCGTGTGTTCTAAGGGGCGACGGCCTCGGAGGACCATCGACGGGGGCGGCGCCTACAGCGCCCGCCACTCTTCCGGGCGCCACGCCAAGCGGCCTTCGGCCAGTGCCGCGTCGAGCGTGGCCAGCAGGCGGTCTTTGTCTCGCGAGAGAGTTCCGGCCAGGGGCAGATAATTCGAGGCGTGGTTGGTGCGGAAGATGCACCGCGATAGGCCGTCGAGATGCGTGACCACCCCGCGCATCTCGGCGAGCAGTTGCTCGGGCTCCAACATTTGGAAATCGCCCGCCTGCCATTGCCGGTGTAGTTCGGTGCCGGGTACGAGCATCAGCGTGAGCAGCGAGAGATACCGCGGGTCCATCGCGCTGACCACCCGGCCCGTCTGCTCGGCATGTTCGGCCGAAAGCTCGACGCCACCGATGCCCAACAGGGCGATCACCGAGACCCGCATGTCGGCACGCTGGGCCTTCCGTACACCGGCGATCATTTCTTCGGAGGTGGCACCCTTTTGGATGCGGCACAACACTTCGTCACTTCCGCTCTCCAGGCCCAGATAGGCCAGATCGAGCTTCTTGGATCGCAGTAACTCCAGATCGGCATCGCTCTTGCCCGCCAGATCGCGGGCATTTGCATAAATCCCCACGCGTCGCAGCAGCGGGAACACCGCGGCCAGCGCATCGAGAACGACGACCAGCCGCCGCGTGCTCAGCGCCATGGCATTGCCGTCGGCCAGAAACACGCGCCGCGTATCGGGCATCCGCCGCCCGGCGGTGGCGATGTCTTCGAGCACTTCGGCGGTGGGCCGCGTTTGGAAAGGTTTGTCCGGGTAGGTGCCGCAGAAAGTACACTGGTTGTGTGAACAACCGTATGTGACTTGCAGGATGTAGCTTCGCGCCTCGCTGGGAGGGCGGATCACGGTGCCGTGGTATCGCATGCTCGCATCAACCCCCGTCAATTCACTCCCGTATTGGCCCACCATTCCCTTGCCAATTGATGGAATGGATTGACTTCGTCATTGGCGATGGTATTCTGAATGGCATCCCGGCGGCCGGCCCGGAAAGAAGGCAAGCGGCAAAGAACGGCGAGTTTGGCACCTGCTTGGGGCAACGCGGGCCGCAACGCCCGATGTTTACCAGACATCCGATGACTTGTTGGCAAATACCCAATAGCCGCAAAGGCATCTCTCATGGGCCTGCTGGACAAGAACAACCCGAAGGCAACCATTGGCAGTGTGCTGAGACATGGCTTTCTCAGCGCGGTCGTGGGAGCGATTGTGTTCTTTCTTTTCTTCAAGTCAAGTTACCGAGAAGCCTGGCCTGTCACGTTGCCGATTTGGTTGCTACTCTGCGCAGTCGTCGGGGCCCTTTTCGAATGGCAAGAGCCCCCTTGCGAGCCACCGGATGAGTGAACAACCGTACGTAACCTGCGAGATGTAGCTTCGCGCCTCGCTAGGCGGCCGGATGACGGTGCGGTGGTATCGCATAGTTGCATTATGCGCCGATGTGCGCCGATCGACAAGCGAGCCCCCGCGCCTCACCCCGGCGAGATTTGCCGCTTCTCGACGTCGTAGACTTGCCGACGGCCCGAGTTGCAGGCCTCGACGGCCATGATCACGGCCACGGCGTGCCGGTAACCGGCTTCGATCGGCGCGTTGCACGTGTCGCGAGTACGAATGCACTGAAGCCAGTCGAGGAAATGGTCCGGCGTGTCGATCGGTTCGACCGGCGTCTCCTCGCCAAGTGTGGATTGCCGGCCGGCGCCGTCTCGGGATACCGTGGGACGGTTCCAGGGATTTAGCCGCATGACGCCCTGGTCTCCATAGAACTCCAGCCGGCTGCCGCTGGCGTTGCCGAAGTTGGTCGAGTAGCTGACCATGAATCCTTCGGGATAGGTCCATGCGGCCTGCACCTGATCGGGACAAGTGAAACCGTGTTCGTCCTTCCAGATGAAGGTGCCCGCCTGGCCGACCACGCTGGTGGGAAACTTCGAGCCGGTGATGTAGTTGATCAGATCGATGAAGTGGCTGGCCAGCCCGGGGATCGGACCGTGCGAGAAGTCGTTGTAGCCGTACCAGCCGGTGAAATGATCGGCACGGAAGGGACGCATCGGCCGGTCGGTCAGGAACTCCTTCCAGTCGACGTCCTCCGGCTTCGCCTCGGCCAGACGCGAGTACCAGTAGGGCTTCGCGCCGTTGCGGACTTGCTCGATCCGCGAAACGGTCCCCAGCACTCCGCTACCGAAGACCTCGCGGCAACCGGTACTGGTCGGCCAACTGCGCACCTGAGTGCCGATCTGGCAGACGATGCCGGCTTGCTTCACCGCGTCGCACGCACTCTTGAGCTTCTCCAGCTCCATCCCCAAGGGCTTCTCGCAGTAGACGTCCTTGCCGGCCTTGGCCGTGGCTTCCAGGTGGACCGTGTGCTGGTGGTCGCAGGAGGCGATCATCACCGCATCGACGTCGTCCATTGCCAGCACATCGCGGTAAGAGACGACCGCGCGCGGCGCCCGGCCGTAAAACTCGGTCGCCTTGGCCACCGCCCGGTCACGGGCGACGCGCCACGGGTCGCAGACGGCCGTCACCTCGTGATTCTGCACCTGGCGATGTGCATGCACACCCCGCATGTGCGCATCGATCCCCCGGCGGCCGCAGCCGACGAGCCCGATCGAAATGCGGTCGTTGGCGCCGACCACTCGGGCGTAGCTGGATGCGGTCCACGTCAAGGCGGCCGTGCCGACCGATGCCGTCTTGAGGAATTGCCGTCGGGACGAGGTGCGTTGCATGGGGAATCCTCCGGTTGAAAATGGGGGGAAAATCGGGTTCATACAGAATTTCCGGGAGGGTGCCTGGGGTCGAGCGCAGCGAGCCCCCAGAACGCGACGAACTGGGG
>CAYUIQ010000016.1:0-61756 GCA_964444795.1 uncultured Planctomycetaceae bacterium | reverse complement strand
ACGGTTGTAGCGAAACCCGTGGACGAAGGACACAAGTTCGGCCTACCACTTCAGGCCGAACTGCTCGCCGCCGGATCGTCGTCCGATACCGCCCTGCAGCGGCACTTTTCGCTGGGCAGTCTGCTTGGCCGGCGCGCCGGGTTCGTCCGACTCGGTCTCCTTCTTATCCGGCTCGGGGACCGACACGGCCTTCATCGAGAGGCCGATACGCTGGGCTTCCGTGTCGACCGAGAGAACCAGCGCCTCGATTTCTTCGCCCTCCTTCACCACGTCGCTGGGGCGCCAGATCCGCTTGTGCGAAAGTTCGGAAACATGGACCAACCCCTCGATCCCCGGCTCCAACTGCACAAACGCGCCGAAATCCATCAGCTTCGAGACGGTGCCGGTGATCTGCGTGTTGACCGGGTATTTCACCGCCGCGGTGTCCCAGGGGTTTTCCAGAAGATCGCGATACGACAGGCCGATGCGACCGGTCTGCTTGTCGATCTTCTCCACCCGAACCTGGACCGCCTGGTTCTCCTCGAGCACCTCGCTGGGATGCTCCACGCGAGCCCAACTGAGCTTGCTGATGTGGATCAGGCCGTCGATCCCGCCGATGTCGACAAACGCGCCGAAGTCGAGGATCCGCCGCACGGTCCCCTCGCGGACATCGCCGATGGCCAGCGACTCGAGCAGTTCCTGCCGGGCTTCTTCCTGCTCCTTTTCCAAAACGGCCCGCCGGCTGAGGACGAGATTGCGGCGCCCGGGATTGGCCTCGGTGATCAGGCAGGTAAACCTCTCGTCGAGGAATTGTTCGAGATCGTCGACGCGGTACAACGCGATCTGGCTCACCGGAATGAAACCTCGCAGGTTATTCACCTCGCATTCCAGCCCGCCCGTGTTGTGGCCCGTGATGTGCGCGTCGACGAGCATTCCCGCGGCGATGTCCGACCAATCGCTGACGTCCACCGTGGCGTTGGGAACGGTCAGTTCATAAAGTCCATCTTCTCGGTCCAACCGGTTGACGATGACCTCGATCTCGGTGTCCACCTCGGGCGGTTCGGCGAAGAGCTTCAGCGACACGACGCCCTGTTCCCGGCTACCCAGCTCGACGAACACGTCGTCCCGATGAACGGCCACGATGCGACCGGTCCGCCGCGACTCGGGCTCCAACTCCGGCGTGCTGGTCACCGTGGTCTCGGCGGTCATCGTGTCGTCGGGGGAGAACTCGGCCATCGCCCGCTCGAATTCATCCTCCATGTCGTCGGACAGACGGCCGCGCGTGTTCGGCGGTGGAAACAGCGGTCCCAGGGAAATCCGCTCCATTTCATCCACCGCGGCGTCTGCCACGGGGATAGCCGGTTGCGGCGGTATCGGGACTTGCCGCTCGGCGGTTGCCGCGGGGGCTTCGGTCGGACTCGTGTCTCGCTGGGCAGTGTCTTGGCTCGTATCGTCTTGCGAAGTCTCTGGCGATTTCTCCGCGACATCGATTGGCACGATATCGGTTGGCGCAGTCTCGGTTGGCGCAGTCTCGGTTGGCGCAGTCTCGGTTGGCGCGGCATCGATTGGCGCTGTTTCGGTTGGCGCGGCATCGGTTGGCGCGGCATCGGTTGGCGCGGCATCGGTTGGCGCTGTTTCGAGCGGCGCTGTTTCGAGCGGCGCGGCAACGGTTGCCACAACCGGGGCTTTCTTCGAAAGGGGAGGTTCGGCAGGAGCTTCCTTTTCTTGCCGCTTCGGGGATTCCGGGGGCACCGCCGGAATCCAGTCGCGCTGCCTCTTCGGGCGGGCAGCCACGTCGCGCTGCGATCCGATCAGAATCCGTGCCTTGGCCGCGGCCGATTCGTTGGCGCGCTCGTCGGGCTGGTCGGCGGACGATTCGGTCGCCGGCGAATCGGGTGCGATGGCTTCGCGCGTCGGATCATCGGTCGGCGCGGAGGCATTGTGGGGCGGGTCTTGGTTCGGGTCGGCGTGATGGCTGGAATCGGCACTCATGGATCGGATTTCCGCATACTATCAACAGGCAAACCGGCACGCGCAACGAACAGAACCGGCACGGGAGGAATCCCGAACCCCCTATTCTAAACGCTGTGGCAACGGAAGAAAAGTCGCCGAAACGCCACTCATCCATGCCTTTGGGGGGGTAGGGGTAGCGCCCCGATCTGGAGCATGACCTTCGATCTCTGGCCGACTGGCGTTGGACGAATCCCCTTTTCTCGGTCACAATAGAGAGGGAGAAACGATTCTCCCCCCCACGAGTGCGTTCCGCGAGGTAGTCCATGGCTTTCCAATTCCTTTGCCCCCAAGGGCATCTGCTCCAGGGGGACGAATCGCAGGCCGGTCAGCAATGTACGTGTCCGTACTGCCAGACGCTTTTTCTGATTCCCGACGTACCCGCCCCACCGGCGCCCGACGCCCCGGCGCCGATGCAGGGTCCGGCCGGTCCGGGTGTGGCCGATCTCAATATCACTGGCCAGCCGACCGCGTCGGGGGCCGTTTTTCAGCAGGCGGCCGATGCGCCGGCGGAAGCTCCGCAAGCATTCGATCCGTTTCAGACGCCCAACCAGCAGGACTCCTTCCCGACCGCACCGGCCGAGGGTGACGCCGCCGCGTTTACCGGCGTTCACGCCCGCGGTCGTTTCGCCGTCTCCGGCGACGGGCCGGCCGAATTGGACGTCACCGGTACCGGCGGCAGCATGGTGCATATCCCGTGCCCCAACGGTCACGAACTGGAGACCCCACGAGAAATGATCGGTCAGGACGTCATGTGCCCCCACTGCCAGGCGGAGTTCCGCCTGAGCATGAAGAACAGCGTCGAGTACAAGCGACAGAAAGAGGAGACGCTCGATCGGCGGGAGCGTCAGTTGGGCAAGACCTGGCTGTTCTGGGCCATCGCCATGGCCGTGGTCGTGGTCAGCGGGATTATCGGCCTCATTGTCATGGTCACTTCCAGCGGCTCGTAGCATGGCCAAGAAACACAAGCGGGCCACGCCAAAACACCCCGACAAATCCCCGATCGAGTTGCCCGATGCCTCGTGGCGGCGGCGATTCCGTGGCCGTTTGCGTCGCTGGTATGCGCGAAACCGGCGCGATCTGCCCTGGCGGCGGCGCGGCGACGCCTACGCAATCTGGGTCAGCGAGATCATGCTCCAGCAGACGCAGGTCGCCACGGTCGAAGCGTACTTCTCGCGGTTTCTCCAAGCGTTTCCCAACGTCGCCGCCTTGGCCGCGGCCGAGGAACATGAGGTACTCCGACTCTGGGAAGGGCTCGGATACTACCGCCGCGCGCGACAGATGCACCGCGCCGCGGACCTGATCGTAAGGGAGCACCACGGCCGGTTTCCCCGCGATCGAGAGATCCTCCGCGGCCTGCCGGGCATCGGGCGCTATACGGCCGGGGCCATCCTTTCGATCGCCTTCGACCGGCGCGAGCCGATCCTCGAAGCCAATACCGTGCGGCTCTTCAGCCGGTTGCTCGCCTTTGCGGCTGCGACGACCACCGCCGCCGCCGGGCGACTCCTCTGGGCCATGGCCGAAGCCGTATTGCCCCGCCGCGAAGTGGGTACTTTTAATCAGGCCCTGATGGAACTGGGCAGTCAAGTCTGCACGCCCCGGACGCCCGATTGCCGGTCGTGTCCGGTCGGGCCGCTCTGTCGCGCGGCGGTCGAGGGCATCCAGGCCGAGATACCCGCGGTGAAGAGCAAACCCGATTTCGAATTTCGCCGCGAGGTCGCGCTGGTCGTGCGTCGCCGGGGCCGTATTCTTCTGCGGCAGTGTCTCCCGAACGAGCGCTGGGCCGGATTGTGGGACTTTTCTCGGGTCTGTATCGAAGCGGAGAATCCGGCCGCCGCCGGCGAGGAATTGATCGAAAAGGTCCGCCTGCAAACCGGCCTGATCATCGAACGGGGCGACCATCTGACGACCATCAAGCACGGCGTCACCCGCTTCCGCATCACGCTGGATTGCTACCGGGCTCGCTACGTTTCCGCCGCTGCCAACCAAGATGCCTCCGGTCAACAACGCTGGGTCAAACCGGCCGAATTGGCCGACTATCCGCTCTGCACCACCGGGCGAAAGATCGCGAAGCTAGTGGTCGGGTAAGCCCGATGGCCGTGCATTGCGGAAAACGGTTCGCAGCAGCCAGTGGGTGGGCAGAAAGAGGACCAGCGGCAACGCGACCACCACCAGGGCAAAGTATTGATGCGGCGGCAGCCATTCTTGCGGGGCTTCTTCGTTCAGGCCATGCACGTAGTTGATATTAACCGGCAACTCGGGATGATCCACTGGGGCCGGGGGCGGCGGCATCCAAACGTAGCAGACCGTCACCAGCACCCAGGCCAATACAGTCCAATAGCGTAACGCCCGGCGATCGTAACCCAGCCGGTAGACGAGCCACAGCAGAAACAACGGCAGCCAGAAGTGGAAGAACGAGAGTCCGCGGATGAACATCGTGCGGGCATCGTCGAACTCGAACATATAGGCGGTCATTCCGGTGACCGGCAGCCCGACCAGCGAGCCGAGAAAGTCGACGATCCAGAGCGTCTGCGGCATCAAGATACCGACGGCGGGCATCGAAGCCAACAGCGGGCTTTCGAGCCACACGGCCGCCAGGGTCATGAACAGGGCCACGTCGCAGAAGTAGAGGAAATTGGTCGGCCCGTACATATACCAGTAACACGGCACCAGCACGCACAGAAAGGCCGTGTAAAGAAGTTTCACCCAAAGGGGAATTCGCCGTCGCGGTGGTTCGCTTGACACGGTTGGGTTCCTCCCGTCGGCACTCGATCGGCTCCCCATCGCCGGCCGGTCCACACCAGCCCGACGCGGAGAGCACCGGCTGCCATTGTCGCTGTGGAGCCGCGGCGGTCAAGAGCATGACCGGGCAAGCCGCCCATGGCACCCGAAATGGCAAGATCAACTTTTTCAACGGCCGTTTTACCGTCGGCGACGACGCCAGCCCAACAGGGCCACGAACCCGAGCCCGGCCAGGGCAAACAGGGGTACGAGGGCTCGGCCCGCATGAAGATGCGGAGACCTCGCCACAAACACCAGCGCAGTCAGCCGGATGGCCTTGACAGGCAAATCGAGTCGACGTGACCGGGAAGCGGCCGTACCCCCCTCTCCAGACGGTCCCTACTCTCGCAACCGGGAGCGTCTACAATGGCGGAAACTTCCGGGCTCTGTCGGAAAAGAGATTCGGAGGAATTGTACGATGGCCCTGCGAGGCCGTCGCTGTCGAAAATGCCAACCTTTCCGACGGCCTCGGAGGGCCATCGTACGAGTTCTTGGATCATCCCCAAACCTCCCAGGAGTCAAGCGATGACGGCTCGAATCCGACGCGAATTGAAACGGGTGGCTTTTGTCTCGACGCGGATTGCCGGCACCGACGGCGTGTCGCTGGAGATCGAGAAATGGGATCAGGTGTTGCGGCGGATGGGCATGGAGTGCTTCTACATTACCGGCGAGTCGGACCGGCCCGACGAGCGGACGGCGCTGATCGAGGAAACCCATTTCAATCACCCGGCCGTGCGGGACGTTTCCCGCCGCGCCTTCGGCCGGGAGTTGCGCTCGCCCGAGTTGACCAACGAGATCACGGCCCTCACGCGGGTGATTCGCGATAAACTGTCCGCGGCGATTCAGGATTTCGAGATCGACGGGATCATTGCCGAAAACGCGCTGACCATTCCCATGAACCTGCCGCTGGGTATCGCTCTGGTCCAAGAGATTCAAGAACAGGCCGTCGGCTGTCTCGCCCACCATCACGATTTCCATTGGGAGCGCGAGCGGTTCCTCATCAACTGCGTCGACGACATCATCCGGTTCGCGTTTCCGCCCGCCTTGGAGCAGATCCAGCATGTGGTGATCAATAGCATCGCCGGCGCGGAATTCAGCCGGCGGACAGGCCAGTCGTGCCGGATCATTCCCAACGTGATGGACTTCGCCAACCCGCCGAATGAGCCCGACGAGTACGCCAAGTCCTTCCGCCGGGAAATCGGCCTAAGCGACGACGACCTGCTCCTGCTGCAACCGACCCGCGTGGTGGCTCGCAAGGGGATCGAACACGCGATCGAATTGGCTCGCCGTTTGGCTCCCGATCGGGCCAAGCTGGTCATCACGCACGCCTCGGGCGACGAAGGAGACGCGTACGCCAAACGGATCCGCGAGTTTGCCGAGTTGATGAAGGTCGACGTGATCTTCGCCAACCGCTGGATCGCCGACACCCGAGGCACCGGCTCCGACGGCCGGCGGCTGTTCACCATCGGCGACGCCTTCCCCCAGGCCGATCTGGTCATGTACCCTTCGACCTACGAAGGGTTTGGCAACGCGTTTCTCGAGGCGGTCTATTTCAAGTGCCCGATCGTCTGCAACCGGTACGCGATCTACCGCACCGACATCGAGCCCTGCGGGCTGCGACCTATCTTGTTCGACGGCTTTCCCACCGACGAGACGGTCGACGAGATCCATCGCGTACTGGGCGACGGGGCGTATCGCGAGGAGATGGTCGAGGAGAACTACGAGATCGCCGGTGAGTTCTTCAGCTATGAAGTGCTGGAAGATGAACTGCGCCTGATCGTCAAACGCCCGCACAACATCTACCGCCTGTTGGGCAGACGGCGAGAGATGTAGAACGTCGGGGCCACCGGCGTGGAAAAGTGGAAACGGACAGGCATCATCTCTTTCATGTTTGCGTAGGGGCGTTCTGACCTCTTTCTCCCCCTTCCCCCCTATTTGACGAGCGCCGTCATTCCGGCAATAATGGCTCTCGCGCGGTCGGATCTCGGCCGTGAACGCGAATTGGAGTCCCTGCCGGTCCCTATCACATGAGAAGGAGACGAAACATGGGTTTGTGGAGCACAATCAAAGGTTGGTTCAACGTGGGCGGCGTATCCGTGCGCATCATGGGTGTCGAGAACCCGTTCCCTCGCGACGACACGGTCATGAAGGGGAAGTTCGAATTGTCAACAAAAACGGACAAGACAATTCTCAGCACGAGTGTCGAATTCTACGTAGAGACAACCACCGGCAAGGGAGAGGAGAAAGAGACGGAAAAGTCCGTTCTGGGCGAACAAAGCACGGAAGATTACGCGGTCAACTTAGACTACCCCTTTGAATTGGCCGCGGGCGAGACGCGCGAACTGAGCTTTCTGATTATCGATGTCGACTGCGAAGGAACTCTGGGGCGCATGGCGAAAAAGGGGGGCGTTCTGGGCGCCGTCGGCAAAGTCGGCATGCTCGCCAACAAACTGACCGCCGAGAAAGACGCAACGATCAAATACTACGTGGAGGTCACCGCTGACGTCAAAGGAACGCCATTTGATCCGTCGGACAAAGTGGAAATCCAAGTCGTACCGGGTAGATCCTGATTCGTTCTTTGAATCAGCGCGGGAGGCCCGGATGATTCCCCGCGGGAGGGCAGGCCATTTCCTTCCACTTGTTCGGGGAATCGTCTGGGGGACGCAGTCGCACGAGGCCGGGCAGAAACACCGCTCCTCCTGTGACTTCGTCACGCCGCGGAAGAACGTCGGGGCCACCCGCGCAGGAAGATGCTGCAATTAGAAATTCCGGAGTTTCGGGACACCATACCCAGTAGATATGTATCGTGTCCCCTCCCTGAAAGAGCCTTTCGTGTCAAGGAAGGTCTCCGGCGATTGTCGCCATTTTTCGGGGGATACCACAAATCGCCCGAATTCTTACGAATCCGGCTACCGCGGAGCAAAAGGGGGCAGGCGAGCTGTTTCTTTCGTAGACGATGGGGTGGTCGAAGATCGTCCATAAGCGCGCCTGTCCGTTTTTCTCGCCCACCCACAGCGGAGGGACTCGCTGGCGGGTTCGTGGCGAAGAAAGCAGCATTGAGAACCTCCTGACGGCACGGCTTTATGGGGTTTTGATTTTGACATGGCGATCTCGGACGCCCAGGGCAGAATTTACGTGTCGGAAGAGGATTGCGGCGTTTGCATCGGAAAAGGGAGGTTTTCTGACGTACGGGCAATGAGCCCGATGTGCGGGGAGCCGGTGGCTTGGCATCGCCGATGCTGGTATGATCCTGGACATTTGGGACGCAATCTTTCCCGGGGCTGCCCATGACTGACGTCACCCGCATCTTATCGGCCATCGAACAGGGCGACCGCTCGGCCGCCGAGCAACTCCTGCCCGTGGTCTACGACGAGTTGCGGAGGTTGGCCGCCCAGAAGATGGCCCGAGAGGCTACCGGCCAGACCCTCCAGGCCACGGCACTCGTCCACGAGGCGTACGTCCGGCTGGTTGATGTCGAGAAGGCCCAGCATTGGGACAGTCGCGGACACTTCTTTTCTGCCGCCGCCGAAGCCATGCGACGGATTCTAGTCGAAAACGCTCGTCGAAAAAGACGCGCCAAGCGCGGAGGCGGGCACGCGCGGGTCGAGTTCGACGAGGGCGAACTGCAAACCTCCCCGTCAGGCGATTTGGTGGTGGCCGTCGACCAGTCGCTCGACGCCCTCGCCGAGCAGAATGCTCAGGCGGCGGAGTTGGTGAAGCTACGGTATTTTGCCGGCCTCACGCTTGCTCAGGCAGGCGAGGCACTCGGCGTCTCGCCCCGAACTGCTGACCGTCTTTGGTCTTATGCGAAGGCCTGGCTGCACGCGGAACTAGAGTCGTGACCCGAAGGCACTCGTCGAGAGAAAAGTTTTGCGGAATCTTGGCGAACTTTTGGATGAAACGTCGCATTGCAGAATAGAGCCTGATCTCTTCAGACCGTTCGTTTCAAGGTGATAGCGATGAACGAATGCGACATTTTCATGGCAGCCCTGGAGATCGACTCCCCCGATGAGAGGGAGGCCTATCTCGACAAGGCGTGCGAAAAAGACACTCCGCTCCGCCGGCGCGTGGATACGCTTCTGGAGTCCCATGCCAAGTGTGGGAGCCTTTTGGAGCATCCAGCCGTTGAGGATGCCGCCACGCAGTTCCTTGAAGATGCGGAGAAGACCGCCAAGTCAAAGTCCGATGACGACTACTTGGTTCCTCGACTCGATGAGGTCTCCCTTGACTTCCTTGAACCGTCCGACGCGCCGGACTCGCTCGGGCGGCTTGGGCAGTACGAGGTAGACGAAGTCGTCGGCCGTGGGGGCATGGGGATCGTGCTGAAGGGGAACGACCCGAAACTCAACCGTGTCGTCGCGGTCAAGGTTCTGGCGCCGGAGCTTGCTTCTAATGCGTCGGCCTGCAAACGGTTCCTTCGCGAAGGCCGGGCGGCTGCCGCGGTTAGCCACGACCATGTGGTGACCGTCTACGGGATCGACGACAGCGGGCGGTTGCCGTTCATTGCGATGGAATACATCTCGGGCCCGTCGCTCGAAGACCGCATCAAGGGTGAGGGCCCGCTGGAGTTAACGGAGATTCTTCGGATCGGAATGCAAATTGCGTCTGGCCTGGCCGCCGCCCATGCGCAAGGACTGGTGCATCGTGACATCAAACCCGCCAACATCCTGCTGGAAAACGGCGTCGAGAAGGTCAAGATCACCGACTTCGGGTTAGCCCGGGCGGTTGACGATGTGCGGATGACGAAGCCCGGCGTCGTTACCGGTACCCCGGAATACATGTCTCCAGAACAGGCACGGGGCGAATCGGTGGATCACCGGACCGACCTGTTTAGCCTGGGGAGCGTGATGTACGCCATGTGTACGGGCCGGTCGCCGTTCCGCGCCGAGAACACCCCGGCGATGATCCGCCGCGTTTGCGAGGACACGCCGCGACCGATCGAAGACGTCAACTCTGATATCCCCGGCTGGCTGATCCAGATCATCAAGGAGTTGCTCGCCAAATCGTCGGCCGACCGCTTTCAATCGGCCGCGGAGTTGGCCGAACTGCTGGGCCAGTGCCTGGCGCATTTGCAGGAGCCGTCGGTCAATCCTTTGCCTGATCGGCTCCAAGGGCGGAAATTCGGCCGATTTGCTCGGCGGCGGCGGACGACGCGCCGTCGCGGCTGGCTGGCTGCTGCTGCCGCCGTACTGCTCGTCGCGCTCGGCGGACTGAGCTTGACGGAAGCCACGGGCCTGACCGACGTGGCCGGCACCGTGATCCGCATTGTGCGCGGCGACGGCACGCTGGTGATTCACGTCGACGATCCCGAGGTCGGCGTTTCGATCGATGGTGAGCAGTTGGTGATTACCGGAGCCGGCGCCAAGGAGATACGGCTCGCGGTAGGCCAACACGAGCTGAAGGCCGTGAAGGACGGAAAGCCGGTGTACACGGAATCGGTCACCATCACTCGGGATGGTAGGCAGGTGGTCAAGATGCACGTCAAACCGTTGCCGCCGGACGAACTCGCTAAGGCGCCTTCGGCGCCGGAGTCCGAAGCCTCGGCGCTGATCGAGCTCCAGGAGACTTGGCCCTATGGAGGTTTGGAGCTGCTTGATGTGCTGAGCATTTCGCCGGGCGGCCGATACTGCGCGTTCGCCGGCCGTACCGGACTGGCGGTGCGCAATCTGAGAACGAGAGAAGACCAACTCCTCAGCCAGAGGATTCTCACGGGATATGAAGCATGCATTTCGTACGACGGCAAATGGGTGGCCTATGCAGGAAGAGATCCTGACAAGGGGTATGACCTGAGGATTGTGGGCGTCGACGGCAGCGGGGAGCGGACTCTTTACCCATATGGGGAGAAGAGCGGCATCCGACTTGGCGGATGGTCTCCGGATGGCCAACACGTCCTGGTCGCGCTTTTCGAGACGGTTGGGGATAACGGTAGCCCGACTTCGGTTCCGGTTCGTATTGCCACGATCTCGGTTGCCGATGGTTCGACCCAAGTGCTCAAGTCGCTCACCGCGGAGGATACCGACATCCCCGGACCGCGGTTCTCCCCGGACGGCCGCCATGTGGCCTATAGCCGAGTGGTGGACACGGCATCCAAACAGAAGGACGTTTTCCTGATTCCGTCGGCCGGCGGACCGGAGACGCCGGTGGTCGAAAGCCCGGCCGACGATGATGTGTTCGGCTGGCTGCCGGACGGCCAAAACTTTCTCTATCGTAGCGACCACAACCCCGAGGGCCGGTGGGATGACGAGATCTGGATGATCCGCGTCGTGGACGGAAAGCCTCAGGGTAGCCCGCGCCTGGTAAGGACGGGGCTGCCCCGCGCCGAGGCGAAATACTGCCTCGGTCCCGTGCAAACGCCCACCCGCGGCTGGGTGTACTACTACTCCGACTATTCAAAGGCTCAGAAGGGCAACCATCCCGATGTGTACATCGCCGACTTTGATCTGGAAGAGGGTCGGATTGTGGGAGAACCGCGCCCGGCGTCCGAGCGATTCCGGGGCGACACCTGTCGTGTCGCGAGCTGGTCTCCAGACGGGCAGTACCTGGCTTACCATACCGGCTCGAGGATCTTGCGTTGGCCTCGGAATCCCGCCTTCCTTGTCATTCGGTCCATGCAGACGGGTCATGAGCGGGCTATCGAACTTGGGGAGTACGTCATCCCCGCCCGCGAACCGGTGTGGTCCCCGGATGGACGCTCGATCCTGCTTTCGGCCGAGTTTGGACATCTCGGTCCGCTGCTTCGGCTCGACGTGGAAAGCGGCGCCATCACGACCATCGGACAGTCTACGGGCCACGTCACACCTGGAAGTGAACAAGTACCTATCGGTTGGTCCCCCGACGGGAAAGCGGTTTACGCGCGTCGCTACCGCTACGAACAAGGAAAGGGATACCGCAACGGCCAGATCCTGATGCACAATCTGGACACGGGGCAAGAGACGGAACTCTATCGCGAGGAAGAGAACGGAGTCTTTAACTGTCACCTCTCGCCGGACGGCTCCCAGATCGCCTATCCCGCTCCCATGTCCATGGGCAGGTCCCTGATGCTCGTGCCGACAGCCGGAGGCGAGCCGCGCGAACTATTCAGCGTGCCGGCCGAAGAGAAAATCGGGTACACGGTGGGCTGGTCGCCTGACGGAAGCCACCTGCTCTTCTGGAAGGTCACCGGCGGCGATGCGGAGGGGCAGGCGCCGCCAACCTACGAGTTGTGGCGGATATCGGCCGACGGCGGCCAACCTGAGAAACTCGCCTGGGAGTCGAAGACCAGGAGCTTTGGCCTGCGACTTCATCCGAGCGGCAAACAGGTCGCCTTCACAAGGGGCCGATCGGTCACCACGAACAACATCCGCATGTTGCAGATCATCGGGTTGGACGAATTGGCTAAGGAGACATGCACGGCGAATCTGAGAACGATAGGATCGGCGATCGAACAGTATAAGCAGGAACACGGCGACGTACCCGATGAATTTGACGATCTGTACCCGGACTATCTCCGGGATCCGAATCTGCTTCGCTGCCCTGCCCGCTTGAACAGACATCTCTTTCATAAGGAAGCCAAGGGGCCCAAGCTGCCGTGCTGCTACACGTATCCGTTTGGCTCCGAGGCAGAAGGTGTATCGGGACGCAACGTACCGATTCCGGCGGACTTCCCGGATCGAGAAGGCATGACCTGGACCGAGGCTAGAAAGCTGCAAATGGAATACTACGGCCCGGTGGTGCCTATCGCGATGTGCGCCCAATATCACGATGGTCCGTTGTGCTTGAGTTATGACGGCGAGATCTATGACGGCGAAGAATACTACTGGAGTTGGCTGAAATCTCCTACGGCGAAAGCCGGACTCCTGAGCCAGTTGAAGTCGGCGATGCAGTCGGAGCCCGACGCCTGGCCCCAACGCTACGATTTGCAGCGGTTCCAATGTCTTCTGGAGGATGACGTCGCGTTGACGAGGTTCCTCAAAACCTACCTCAAGGAGCATCCCGAGGACCGGGCAGCCAGGGAGTTTTTGGCGGACGTGCCAAGGCTAAGGTTCTCTCTCGACGACGTGGAAGAAGACGTGGAGGATGGGTCTGTCCCTCGGCGGAGCTATGATCTTGACTTGATTCGCGATACCGACCCGGACAACAACACAGATCAGATTGTCGGCATACGTTTCCCTGACATTCCGGTTCCACAAGGCACCCGAGTCAAACGGGCCTTTGTGCAATTCACGGCCCACCGGGAAGATCCCGGTTCCGAGAAGACCGATCTGGTGCTGCTCGCGGAATTGGCAGCCGATGCCGAGCAGCTTGCCAACGTCGAGCACAATGTGAGCTCGCGCCGAAAAACGGCCGCTTCGGTCGCGTGGTCGCCCGAGCCGTGGACCACCGGAGGTGAGCGGTCGGAGAAACAGCGCACCCCCGATCTGTCTTCGCTGATTCAGGAAGTGGTCGACCAGCCGGATTGGCGGAAAGGCAACGCCCTGGTGCTGATCATCACCGGGTCGGGGCGCAGGAATGCCGAGTGCTGGGGCGGCGGTTGGACCGGGCTACCGATGCTCTACGTGGAACACTAGGCCACCATCCGCTCGATCACGCAAACGGCCAATCACACTACGCGCGTCCGCCACGGCTGTGCCAAGAAACCACCCTATTTCGGGACTCCCGTCTCCATCCGCGTCGAACGTCGCGTGCCTGCCTGGCGTGCGATACCGAGAGCGAATCCTACCGATCCGGCGGACGATGAGCGATGACGTGAGTGGATTACGGCCGTTCGGAGTAGGCATTTCCCGTCACGCAAACGGCCCTCACCCCCTGCCCCTCTCCCGAAGGCAGAGGGAGCACGTCAGCTACCTTTTCGGGCGATAGTCGGGATTGGGTACGGGCATTTTGGCGCCCGTCTCTTTGAGCCAGACGGCCAACTTGGCGTCGAGTTCTTTGACCTTCTCGGGATTCGCCTCGGCCAGATCGGTAGTCTCGCTCAGGTCGTCGGCCAGATTGTAGAGTTCGCTCTTCTTCTCGGCGTAACGCTTGATCATCTTCCAATCGCCACGGCGGATGATGCTGTGCGGCCCGAGACCGCCGCGGTAATGGGGGAAATGCCAGTAGAGGGCGTCGCGCTTCGGCTTGCCGGTTCCTCGCAGCAGTGGAACGAGGCTCTCGCCGTCGATGGCCCGATCAGTGGGAAGATCCACGCCGACGATCTCCATCAGCGTGGGGAAGAAATCGACGCTGCACGCCGGCACGTCGCTGGTGCTGGCCGGTCTGACCACGCCGGGCCAGCGCACGATTAGCGGTACGCGGATGCCGCCTTCATAAGGAAAACCCTTGCCCGAGCGGAGCGGGGCGTTGTTCGTCGGGCCCATCAGGCCGCCGTTGTCGGAGGTGAAGATTACGATCGTGTTGTCGGTCAGGTCGAGTTCCTCCAGCACGGCCATGATTCGGCCGGTCGAATCGTCGACGCTTTCGACCATCGCCGCGTAGACCGCGTTCTTCTGATTCGTCTTCGGCTTGGCCTCGTACTTGGCCGTCACGTCCTTCTTTGCCTGCAACGGCGTGTGAACACAGTAGTGGTCCATGTTGAGGAAGAAGGGCTTGTCGTGATGCGCCCGGATGAAGGCGACCGCCTCGTCGGCCTCGCGGTCGGTCAGATACTCGCCCTTTTTGCGCGGCGGCAGGTTGGGCATCAAGTAGTCTTTGCGGCCCGATTCGTAGGGGTCGAAATAGTGGGGCGGCTGGCCCAGATCGCATCCGCCGTGGTTGAAATCGTAGCCCTGGCGCTCGGGAAAGTGGTTCTCCTGTCCGAGGTGCCACTTGCCGATGTGACAGGAAACGTAACCGGCCGGCTTCAGTGCCTCGGCCAGGGTGATCTCGTCCGATTCCATGAACAGGGCATTTTTCGGGCAGAGGACCGGCTTGGCGGGGCTACCGACGTAGCCGGTCGGGTTCTTGCCGTCGGGACCGATCCGGCCGCCTTGAAACTTCGCCCGAATCCAATCGGTCACTCCCAGCCGCGCCGGATACCGGCCCGTCTGCACCGCGGCCCGTGTCGGCGAACAGACGGCACAGGCGGCATACCCGTCGGTAAACCGCATCCCCCCGGCAGCCAGCCGATCGACGTGCGGTGTTTCGAAGTACTTGCTCCCCTGGCAAGTCAGATCGGTCCAGCCCAGATCGTCGACCAGGATGAGCACGATGTTGGGTGGCGTGTCGTCGCATACCCCTTTGTTCTCAGCGCCTACGGAGAGGAATGCCGCAAAGCTGGCGAGAATGAGTGTAGCCGTTCCGTGTAACAAATGGCCCGAGGAATAAGAAGGGTTGCGTTCGTCGGTGGCGGAAATCCGTGGCATCTTGGTAGCTCCTGAGGATATGGGGGGCATGGTTGTCGGACACAATCCAGGTCGACTTCAAGCCCCAGTATCGGTTCCTGGCGGCGGCGGGTCAACGTACCGGATGGTTTTGGCCGCCGGGGCGAAGAACGGAACCGAAAAGTTGCCACCGCGCCACCAGCGAGACCGTTTCGATCTTGCGCGAGTGACTCCGCGACAGAGCTCGGCGCTACTCCTCGACAAGCTCCAATCCGCAGAGCACGGGCTCTCCCACCGACGCCTCGAAGGACAGTTGCAGTGTGTCGGCGCCGCGGACCCCTTGGAACTCCTTGACGACCATACGGTTGTGCCCCGCCGATTCCTTGACCACGTCAAAGTCGGCCAGCAACTTCTTCTCGCCAAGGCAAACGTCAAACACTCGCTGGCCCACTTGGTGGTTATTGGGCTCGGCGAAGACCATCCGTAGCGTGTAGTGACGGTTTTCGCTTGTCGCGGCCCCGAGCGGGACGGTCACGGACGAGATGCCTTCCACGCCGGAGGCGGCGACCCACGTGAGGTCGTTGCCCTGGATCTGCGAGGCGTGGCCGCAGAACCATTTTGGCTGCTCCCCTTCGACGGTCACTTGCAGGTCACCTGCCGGCCCGCTCTTACCGGGATAGTTGAGCCAAAGCGACCCATCGGCCACTTGACGGCTACCCGGAGCGCCGAAGTTGATACCCACGCGGCGCACCCGCGCACCGGGACGCCCGAACGCGCTATACGCCCACTGGTCGGCCTGGGGTACGTGAACCAGGGCCAGCGAGGTGAACACCTGAAAGTCGCACGTGCATCCGTTGGCGAAGTTGGGCGCCGACAGGACACCGCCCGCCGGGATCAGACTGTTGCGGCATCCGGAGCGGAACCCGTGCAGATGCGTCGTCCCGCCGGTGGCCATGTCGGTGTAACCCGCCGTGGCGGCGCGGAAGGTCAACAGGTGTTCGCTGGCGATAACGTAGCCGCAATGGTGGCCGTTCTTCGTGAATTCCCAGGGCACGCTTTCGCCGGTCACCGGATGCTCGCACATCACCCGGTCGCCGCTTTGCAAGTCGTAGGCGTGTCCGGGGCCGCGCTGGTCGATCACCCGGTCTTTCCAGAGAATCACCTTGTCCCACAGATTCTCCGGATGGCCGCGAAAGCCCCGGCCCTCCGCTATCTTGCTCCACAGCTCGGCGCCGTCTTTCCCGCGCCAACCTTTCACGCCGTGTTTGTTCGAGGTCACCAGCACGTCGGTTTCCCGGGAATAGGCCAGCCAGGTGACGACCTGATCGGTCGTGCGATCCCATAGTTCCTCGCCGGTAGCAGCGTCCAGGGCCTTCAGGTTGCAGAACGGCTCGGCGCTGGGAACCAGACCTTTGCGCTCCCGGTTTTCGTACAGCCGGGCCATCAATCCCTCGAAGGCGAACACTCGACTATCGCTGACGGCCAGGAACGGAAAACTCAGCTCGGACTTCTTGGTCCAAACGATCCTGCCGTCGTGACGATCCATGGCGACGATTTTCACGGGAACATCGCCGTACTTCTCCACCGTTCCAAAGACAGGAACAATGAGCAGGTCATTGGAAATTCGTATCCTGCCGAACCGGTCCTCTTCCTCGGGCAGTCTCAATTCGTCGATTTTCTCACCGGTAGCCGGGTCGTACACCAGACACACCTTCTCGTACGTCAGGTAGATGCCGTCGGTGGCCGCCACGAAGTGGAAGCCCGTCGACGCCCAGTTGGCCCGTCGTCCCGGGCTCAAGCCGTCTTTCAAAGGCACCTGCCAGAGAATGCGCCCGGTGTAGATGTCGACGGCGGTCAACTTCCGTGGCCCCTCGATAAACATCCGGCCTTCGATGACGGCCAAACTGGGCGACCACTGGTGACGGTCGTAAAACAGATCGGGACGCGCCGCCGGACCGCCGAACCAGAGGACGCCCAACGGGGCTTTCACCCGTTGGTCCTTCGACATCATCGTGTTTGCCGGATCGGCATACTCGTCGGTCCAGTCGGCCGCTCCCTCCAAGGCGCCGGCCCGGGTAAGAAGCGTGAACGGTCCCTCGCGCTGGACCCGGGCCTTCGACAATTGCTTGGCCAGTTCTCCGAGATCTTCGTGTGCCCCGTCGGTAAGCTCCGCGCATGCCACGCCGCCATACGGGCGCAGCGCCTCGTAGACCGCCTCGACCAACGGTTCGCCGCGCTCGACACCCGCTGCTTCAAGGTCTCCCGAAACGATCAGGTTGGCCATGTAAGGTGGCAGGGAAAAAGTGACCGGATCGCCGGTACGGGCCACCACGCGCGAGCCGTACTGCCCGGCATCCGAGAACCGGCGGCGAATCCGCGCGATCTTCTTCGCGTCCGGGTCGATCGCGACCAGTCGCAGGTCGGACTGCCGCACAAGCTCGTCGAGAATCTGGCCCGTTCCGATGCCCAACACCAGGCCGTATCCCTGCTTGGCCTTCGTGCAATCGAGCAACCGTGCCACCTTGTCGGCCGACGGAGTGCTTTGGAGCTTCGCTTGCGCAAGGGTATGGACTGCCGGCTCTTTCTTCTCCGGGCCGAAGCAATGGATCAGACCATCGCCCGTGGCGACAAAGAGCCTTCCGTCGGCGGCAAGCATGGAGGCCGGCTCGCCGGGTACGGTTGTCGACCACGACACGGCGGCCACCGAAGACTTTGCCGCGGGGATATCGACGGCAAACAGAACATTGCCCCAATGGCCGTAAAGGCGGTTGCCGGCCTGGATCGAAACGGTCGGACGACTCTTTTCGGGGATCGTTCCGTCGCATTCCGCGGCGGCGGCCAGAATCGCTCGTCCGTCCACTTGCCACTGTACGGGAAAGACCTGCTTCTTGGTCGGTTTGCCTTGGCGATCCTTAACTTCTATCCACTCGAATTGTTCGACGTCGAAACAGGCGACGGCGTTGTTCGAGAGGACCGTGAAAACGCGGTCGCCCCTGGTGACCGGGCGGTGGGCTCGCAACGAGATTTTCTGACGGTTTACCGAGTTGTAGACTCCGCCGCCGTGAAACACCCAAGGCCCCGAGGCGGTCACGTGATAGCCCGTGCCGCTTCCCGGCCGGCCAAACGTCTCGCTTGATCTATCAAATTGTAGCGCCGGTTTACGACCACACGGAATCAGGACGCCGCTGGGGCTTGCCACGGCGTATCCCTGGGCGACCACTTCGCCGGGCAATTTGCTGACGCTGGCCACCGGCTCGGTTTCCGTGCCGTCGACGTCGATGGCATGCAGAAAGACTCCCTCGAACGGCCAGACACCGGCGGTGAAGTAGAGCTTCCCGTCGGCCATGACGGGACCGCCGCGTACGGGCCAGACGGAGATCAGATGGTCGTTCCCGATGACCTTTCGAGCGCGGGGGGCCGCGTTGTATTTCCACACAAGCTCGCCCGATTCCGCATCCACGCAATAAAGGCACCCGTCGTCCGAGCCGAAGTAGATTCGACCCTCAAAGGCCACGGGGGCAAATCGCACGGGACCCTCGGCGAAGAACTGCCACTTGCGATCGCCCGTGCGCGTGTCGATGGCCGTGACCGACTCGGTTGCAGCGGAACCGACGAACATCGTCCGGCCAAGTACCACGGGTTCATGCGATGCATCGAACCTCAGCCTCGCGTCTGCCCAGGCCGGCTGCACGGGCCCGCAATCGCGCGACCATTGCGGGTGAAGCTCGCCAGGAAGCGTCTCGTCGGGAGACGCCCCGCTACGCTGGGCATCATGTCGCCACATGGGCCAGTCGGCGGACCGGGCTTTTTGGCCGGCAATGGTGACGACAACTAAAGACGCAACGCAGAGATACAGATACCGCTTGGCCAATTGCATCGGAAGACATCCTTTCAGCGGAATGACCGCAAGGGGTGGGAAGACCCGCGCTCCAGCGCGGGGCCGCGCCGAGTGAGGGGCGGATTACTCCGCGTTGGCGATCGTTTCGGGCGCCGGTTCGTTGTCTTCGCAGACGATGCGGAAACCGACGTTCCAGACGCCCTGCCACGACTGATAGCTGAGGCGGTACGTGTCGCGCCGGTCGGCCGCCAGACCGATCGCCCCGGCGCCGCGGACCACCTTGCGGCCTCGCCGTGTACCCTCGTCGCGGCCGTCGTCCCCCTGGTATGGATAGGGACGATAGTCCGACCGGGTCCACTCGGCCACGCTGGATGTCATGGCATCGACACCCCAGACGCGGCCGTCGCCGTTCTGATCGGCCGTCGCGCCGCCGCGGCAGACGAACTCCCATTCCGCTTCGGTGGGCAGCCGATACCGACGTCCGGTCTGCTCGGAGAGCCAGCGGCAGTAGGCCGTTGCCCGCTCCCAGGAGACGCGAATGACCGGTTGCTCCGGACGATTCAGCGGGTTGCCGCGATTCGAGTGGTCCTTCCCGCCGCGGTCGAGATAGCGGCTGTCGTGATCCGGATCGAACGCCGCGAACTGTTCGTTGGTGATCACCGTCTTGCCGATCCAGAACGGCCGTTCGATCCGCACGCGGCAGGGCGGGCGCTGGTCGGCCGCGCCGGCCGAGTCGCCCATGACGAATTGGCCCGCCGGGATACGCATCAGCGTAAGCTCCAGTTGCTTCTCGCCGGACGTGCCCAGCGAGATCGTTCGCTGGTTGTCCTCGCCTTGTCGGCGACGCGCTTCGGCGGCGTCGAACGGCCAATCGGGACATTTCACGTCGACCGGTTCAACCACCCTTGGCGCGGGCGGAATGATCGGCGTGATCGGCTCGGTGGAAACTTCGGGGATGTCCTCGTAGTCTTCGGTAACGCCCGCGTACAACTCGCGAAGTGCCGCCCGACGCTCGCGCTGACCGTTGGGGATGGCGCGAAATTCGCCCCAGGTGCCGTAGTAGGGAACATTCAGATCGATCCACGTGTAAAGCCGCTCGTTCGCCTCGCGGTCGAGCTTCACGCCGTGGTGTCCCTTGGCCAACATCTGGATGAGCGGGCTGGTGTCGGCATGATACTCGGCGGCCGGGAACATGTGGTAATCGCTTTCCGGACCGGGTCGGCGAACGTGTTGCTGCAACGTCTTATACGCCCGGCTGAACGTCTGCACGTTGTCTTGCCGCAGATCG
The DNA here is from genome assembly GCA_964444795.1 of uncultured Planctomycetaceae bacterium. Classification (GTDB taxonomy): domain Bacteria; phylum Planctomycetota; class Planctomycetia; order Pirellulales; family Thermoguttaceae; genus JABMRP01. Next base: position 41,583 of record CAYUIQ010000016.1, on the reverse strand, counting down.
GAAAGCTGTCGGCCGTTGTGCGGCTTGTCGTTGTGGCAGCCAACGCAATGCCTGTCGAGCACCGGTTGCACTTCGCGATCGAAGCTGAAACCCCGCGCCGGTCCGAACCAGGGCCGGATCGACTGCGGCGGCTTTCTTACCGCCAGCGTCTTGTGGGTTGGCGGGGCGTCGGTCAGCTTTTCGTGGCAACCGACGCAGGAGATGTTCTCGCCGGGCATGGCCACGAACCAGCTACGCATCAGTTGCACGGCCTTGCCGTCGGCGTCCAGCGGTTGCACGGCGATGGGCGTGTTGGCCGGGATGCGGAACACCGACGAGCCGTCCGGCTCGACCTTGACCGTGCCCAAAATACGATGCACGTCCCACGGCCCTTCGATGCCGATGTACGTGTGGTTGGCCAGTCCTTGGTAACCGTAATCGAACGCAAACAGCCGCAACTCCTTCACCGTACCCCGAGCAACGCCTTTGAGCCCGTCGCCGGTGTATACGTCGGAGAGATAAACGACGGCGTTCTTGACTCGCGTGTCGACTCTCTCGGGAATAACCGGCGGCCGCACCGTCGGACGCAGCGGCACGGGTTCCAGCATGGCAACGCCCGGCTCGATGCAAACCGGCACGATATTGTCGAACACGTCGACCAGGTAGATCCCCCAAGCCGACTTGGCGTCGGGCTGGCAGGCAGTGAGGAAGTACTTCTCGCTCAGGGGGAAAGGATGCAGGAACCGCGGCCAGGAACTGTTGACCAGTTGATCGCGGATGATCGGCTCGACCTTCTCGCCGTAGCCCGGGATCCGCTGTACGACCCCGTCGGCCTCGTGTTGGCCCTGCGACGGGTCGAAGATGATTAGCTCACCCATCCGCGGCACGCCGTGGTGGCCGGAAATGACGGCCACGAACTTCGACGGATGGCCGGGAATCGCCCGGGGGTAAAACGTCGAATTGGGCCAATACGAGTTGCTCCCGTAAAGGGCCGTCTGGTTGGTGCCGTCGGGGTTCATTCGCATCATCACGCGGGTGAAATAGTGCGGCGTGTCGCTGTACTCCCAACGGGGGAACATCACGCGACCGTCGTTGGTTACCGCCGGGCACCAGTCGTGGTCCTGATCGAAACAGAGGCGGCGGATCCCGGTCCCGTCGGGGTTGATGACGTACAGATTGGCCACCTGGTTGCCACCTCCCACGCACGGCACGCCCTGGAAACAGCCGGTCGAACCGTAGATGATCTTGTCGCTGGGCAGATAACAGGCGTCGTAGTTGTCGATGTCCGGCTCGTCGGGCGTGATCTGCCGCAGGTTCTCGCCGGCGGTATCCATCTCATAGATCTGAAACCGCTTGTTCGCGTCGGGCATCGAGAAGAGCATTTTCCGGCCATCGAAGTGCAGGTCGACGTCGCCCACGAAACGGTTGCCCTCGGGGCGGTAAAGCGTTGTCAGTTCGCCATCCGGCCGAACGGGCGAGAGCACGGCGATCTCATTGTCGAACGAATGCCCCCGCATCACGCAATTGCCCTGCCAGTTCTGTGGCAGCCCCAGATTACCGCGGCGGCGAATGACCAGAAGCTTGTCGAAATCCAACAGCGGGTTGGCAAACAGGGCTTCTTGCTGAAGCGTACCGAACCGGTCGCCCGCTTGCACGAGTTTCTGCACGCCCGCGGCGCCTTCGGCAATGCCGGCGTCGCGGAGCTTTTCGATTTGGTCCAACCGGTCGAGATACTCTTTCCCGTTCGGATAGTCGTGGCCGAAGGTTTCGGTCAGGTCGTCGATTGCCCGACGCAAAGGCGCGAAGTCGAGCCCGCCGGCCAGTTTGGTTGCTTCTTCCACGGCCCGGGCGCCGTAATACAACTGGCGAACGGTGTCCAGGTCGCGGGCGTTTTTCGTCTGACCGGCCAGTTGCTTCGCCTTGGCCGGAAGATCTCCCTCGATCCGCACGGCCGACGCGTAACGCTCTGCAATCTCGCTGAAGTCACCGGCCTTCCAGTCGCCGGTCCAGATGCCGTCCTCGCGTTCCCATTGCATGCGACGCCGTTGGGGCGCGTCGCGGAAGTCCCGCTCGATCAGCCCCCAGAGGATGGCCGTGAGACTGTTCTCCTTGGACTGAGCGTTGCCGGCGTTGGGCGTGAGGGCAAACGAATAGCCCTTGCCGCCGGTGTTGTTGTGGATCTTCGCCAGCAGCCGGTTCTCGCCCTCTTGAAGCGAAAGGCTGGTTGCCGTGCCGCGGGAAACGCCGGGGATCGTCTGCACGAGCTTGCCGTTGAGCCAGACCTTCGCCCGATCGTCGCAGCCGAAATAGACGGTGATCTTGGCCGCGGTGGGTGTGGTGACCGTGCGGTAGAGGTACATCGAACGGTGATCGGGCAGATCGATGTCGGTGTGAAATTGCCCGTCCGGCCGGGTCTCGCGGCGCCAGCGGCGTCCGTCGTATGTCTTGGTGAAGTCGATTTCCGTCTCCGGCGGGTAGGCGTGTTCGAAGCCGTCCTTACCCGCCGGCGCGGAAAATGGCCCAATCGCTTGCCAGGGAGCAAATCGCACGCCTTGCGGCGCGCCGGGCAGAACCGTCCCGGGCACTTCTTCGAGATGGCGGGCGAGCGCCTCGCGCGACAGCCGCAGCGTCTCCGGCCACGTCGCCTGGTGATGGTACCAAGCGGGATCGGTCGCCGGCAACTTTGCCGCGGATGAAGATGAGGGGGCGCCCAGCAGCGCCGTCAGTGCCAGTGCGACTACAAATATACGCGACATCACATGGTCCTTTCCGTTATGCATTTGCCCGGATAGCCTCTACTTCGGCTCATAAGCTAGCATCTCGCACAATAGGGGGGCGTGTCAAGAGAGAAGGGATCCAAGCGGAACATTTGCCCCTTTCTGAAGTCAGGCGAAATCTCCGACGTCACGGCATGCCAGCCGGTGACGGAACAAATGTCCCAACACCCCCGAGTGAGGGATATTTCGGGTCGGCGGCAATCCCGTATCGCCAGCCCCACCGGCAAATCGGCTCGACTGGGGACTGCGTGCGAGCCGCTGGTAAAGCGCATTGGCTCTGCCGACTTCACGCCGCCTCCGAGCCCTCCCTTGCCAGGGGGCATACGATTGAGCAAATGGCTATCGTTGGGCGCAGCATCGCGCTTGCCCGCGAGCAGAGGCCCGTGCTTCGCAATACGACCGCACCGCGGGAGCGCGAAACCATACGACATTGCTTCGGGGGGTAGTTGCCGAACCCCTTCGCACTGTGGCACAATGGGGCGTCGGTTTGGACCAACCAAGTAGTTGCCAGAACAAATGGCATCTCTCTGCAGGAGAATCTCATGAGCGCCAACGTATTCCAGGGCAAGGTGGCTAGGGTCGACTTGAGCACGGGCCAGATCGATTACGACAAGGTCAGCGACGAAGACGCCCGGCTCTACATCGGGGCTCGGGGACTGGGTGTCAAGTACGTCTTTGACAACGGTCCGGAGGTGGAGCCGTTTTCGGCCGAGAATGTCATCGCCTTCGCCGTCGGCCCGATGACCGGCACCCATATGAAAATGAGCGGCCGCTGGGCTTGCGTCACGAAGAGCCCGCTGACCGGAACGGTTGCCGACTCGCACATGGGCGGCTGGTCGGGATCGCGTTTCCGCTGGTCGGGACTCGACGCGTTGGTCGTTCGCGGCCAGAGCAGCAAACCGGTCTATCTTTACATCGCCGACGGCACCGTCGAGATCCGCGACGCCTCGGATCTCTGGGGCAAGAGCACCTCCGAAACGATCCGCGTCCTTACCGAGCGTTACAGCGACGGCGAGCGCAAGCCGGACCTCAGCGTGGTGACTATCGGCGAGGCGGGCGAGAAACTTTCCCGCATGGCCGCCTGGATCGACGAGAACACCCGATCCTTCGGCCGTAGCGGCACCGGCGCCGTGGGCGGATTCAAGCGACTCAAGGCACTGGTCATTCGCGGCAGCAATAAGAGCCGGGTGCGGCCCGCCGATCCCGAGGCCTGGGAACCGGCGAACAAGGACGCCCTGGAGCGCATTTGCGATGAGAGCAACGTCACCTCGCCGAAGAAGGGCGGTCTGTCGGTCTACGGCACCAACGTCTTGATGAACGTGGTCAATCACATCGGCGCCCTGCCCGCCAAGAACTCGCAACTCTGCGCCTTCGCCGACGCCGAAGCCCTGTCCGGCGAGACGGTCAAGGACAACTACGTGGTGAAGAATCCCACCTGCCACGCTTGTCCGGTAGCCTGCAAGAAGGAAGTGGAGATCAAGGACGGACCCTACGCCGGTCTGCACATGGAAAGCGTCGAGTACGAGTCGGTGTGGTCGCTGGGAGCCAACTGCGACAACGCCGATGTCAAAGCCGTGATCAAGATGATCGATCAGGCCAACGAGTATGGGTTCGACGCGATCGAATTGGGCCAGTCCCTGGCCTGCTACATGGAAGTGTCCGAACGCGGCTTGGCGCCCGACGGTGAGGGGTTGAACTGGGGTGACACGGCCGCCATGGTCGCGCTGGTCGACAAGATGGCTCGGCGCGAGGGCGTGGGCGACGTGCTGGCCGAGGGAACGGCCCGTATCGCCCGGCACTTCGACGCGCCGGAGGTCGCCATGACGGCCAAAGACCAGGGCATTCCGGCCTACGATCCCCGCGGCCTCAAGGGGATGGGCCTGGGCTATGCCACGTCGAACCGCGGCGCTTGCCATCTTCGGGCGTATACCCCGGCCAGCGAAGTCCTCGGGGTCGGAGGGAAGACCGATCCGCTCGACTGGGAAGGAAAAGGCAAGCTTACCAAAGTGCTGCAAGACGTGATGGCATTTTCCGACAGCTTGGACGTCTGCAAGTTCTCCGCCTTCGCCGAGTCGGCCGAAAACTACGCCGCCCAGTACGCGGCGTTCATCGGCCAGCCCTTCACCGCCGAAGATGTGCTCGAAGCGGGTGAACGCATCTACAACCTCGAACGCCACTACAACAATCTGGCCGGCTTCCGCGAGGGCAGCGATACGCTCCCCGACCGGTTCCTCAAGGAACCTTCCACCGCGCCGGGCTCCGAGGGCCATATCTGCGAACTGCCGCGGATGCTCGAGGAATACTACGCCGAGCGAGGCTGGAACGACGGGGTCGTCCCCGACGAGAAGCTCAGCGCCTTGGGCATTAAGTGATCGGCGACGCCCGGCATTTCAGGTTCCCTACGCCGTGGGAACTCTGTTCAAATTGTCCCAGGCGATGCCGGCACGTCGCAGAGCGTATCCGAGCTCTTTCATGTGGTCGCCGTAGCTCGTCATCCAGTGGAAACCGGGCATGCGTTCGGCCACCAATTGGTCGGGCACGTCGTAGGCCACGTCGATCTGATCGCGGCAGATCGGCAGGAAAGGGGCATCGACGATCGTGCCGAGCAACCCCATCCAACGCTCCGACTTGAAGTCCGGTGCGATGTTCGTCACCACCTGGCCCTTGGGCATCTCGACTTTCGGTGCGGCCCCGTAATCGGATTCGAAGTGCGTGACGATCCGTGCCTGCTCGATCTTCTTGCCGTCCATCTTGCGGGGGCCGGTGCAATGGGCAAGCGTGATCATGCCGTCGTGCGGGTAGGTAGGATCGTTCAGGAAGACGGGCAGGCCGCTGATGTTGGCCAGCAGAATCCCTGAAGGAATGACCACGAAGTCGGATTCGCAGAAGGCCAAATAGCCGTCGTCATTCAGCGTGCTGAGAGTCAGACAGGCCGACGTTTGGGCAATCGGCATGATCGTGCCCATACAACCATTGATCGTAATTGCCTGGCAGTCGGCTTCGGCCATCAGACCGCGAAACACCTGATCGAGCAGAAAACAGTTGTCGACGAAATCGCGCTTGGTTTCCAGCGTGGTACCTTTGTCCCCCAGGTAATCACCGGCTCGCTTCTTGGCCAGTGCGACGGCCTTGCCGTCGGCGCGGGCCTCTTGGACCAACCGGCCGAGTTCGTCGTACGTGACGGTCGGCATGTCGAGGTTCCAGACCTTCTTGACCAGTTCGGGAATCACGCCGCTCGGTTGCGCCCAACCGGCGGGTCCGCCAACGCAGAGGATTTTCGTGCCCTTGGTGTTCTTCAGTCCACAAAGGGACCGCAGCCGCCAGGTCAATTCGTCGAGGCTGTCGGTCACCACGTCGTCGAACGTGATGTGTTGCAGTGCCAGTTCGTCCTTGTGTTGGCGGAGGAATCGTGGGCTGATGACTTCATACTGCAAGTAGACGGGCCCGCTGCGGTGACGCTGGAAAAGAATGACGTCCTTGCCGAAATTGCGGCAACCGTCGACGGCACTTCCGGCACCATAGACCACGACGACATCGGCCGCTTGCAGTTTCGGCGAGTTCGCCATTTGGTTCACGTTGTTGACCGACGCGACCTCGGCGAATTCGACCGGGAAATCGGCGTTCCGAGCGATGCCCGTCAACTCCTTCTTGATTCGAGCTACTTCTTCGGCGGCCTGTTCTGGAGTCTCGATCCCGCCCCAGTTTCGCCACGACCGCATAGGTGCCCGCCGGGGATGATTCCAGACCAGGATGGGCAGTACCTTCAGCGGGGTCCGCTGGCCGGGCATAGGCAGTTCGGTGTCGGCCGCCGCCGCCAGACTCGTCCAACTCATCCCGCCTAGAACGGTGCCGCCCACTGCGGCCGATCCCAGGAAGGTCCGGCGCGAGACGTTGAGTTCCCGGCGCCACGGGCTGTCCGGGCAACAGTGGCAATGGGTTTCTTGATCGTGTTGACAAACAGCTTCGTCTTTTCGGTCCGCGGCGTCGGTCATCTTTCTCTCCTCCAGATCGGTGAAAGGACTTCAACTCACTGATTGTTGACATACGACGGCAGGGGCGTCGCGAAGCACGCCCCGGTAAACTCCCAAGTAATGCTCTTACGGATACCAAGTAGCGTAAACCAGGCGCGCCGGTCGTGTCAATCGTGGGTCCGTATGTGCCCGAAGGCTTTCTAACCTGCCGGCTCAGCACAATGCCGTTCGCGGCGAAAGTCGCTGGGCCGATAGGCCGGGCTATTCTTGGACGGAACCCAGGACGCGAAAGCTTCGGATCGCGCACCCGCCGCCAGGGCCGAGTATCGAGAAATCTTCGGCCCGCGAGCCGGGGCTCATCTTGCCCAGGCGAATGGCCGTTGGGTCGCCGGGGAATTCCGCACGCGGAAAACGGGCCAGATCCTGCCAGGTGCGGCCATCTTGAGAGGCTTGCACCACGATTTGCTTCTCTTCCAGCCGGATGACGAACTGGGTCCACGTGTTGGGAAACGCGAGCCCCTCGAGGAGCTGCCGCCGCCCATCGTCGACGCCGAAACGCCCCTCGGCCCGAAGATTCACGCGCAGCACCTTTCCGCCGGTCCAGAGCAGCGTCATGCCGGGGCCCCAGGATGCGCCGCCGTCGGTTTGTTGGTTCACCGAGCACGTAACCATCGCCGCACCGGCGGGAATCGGCCGTTCGGCAAACGCGGCGACGTTGGCGGCTCCTTCGATGCGCAGCTCGCCCTGGGCCACTTTCAACGACGTCCCCGGCTGCTTCGAGAGCGTGACGGTCCATGGTTTGGCCGGCGTGTCACCCGGAAAGTCGTCTTCGAGCAGGGGGTTCCGCCCGGAAAAAACATCGACGGCCGGTGGCAGCGTGCGGGCCGTATGGTCGGCGATCAGCATCCAGCCACGGCCGGGCAGGACCGGAATCAGATCGGTCGGCCTGAAAACCATCTCCGGCTGAATGCCCGGAATAGGCGGCGCGTAGAGCGTTGTTTTTGCCGCATCCAGGCCAAGCGACTCGAAGTTGATGTCCAAGGCGCAGCGAACCCGTTCCTTCGCCCAACTGGCCAGCGCCACCAGGGTTTTCTCCTCGCGGACGTATGCGGTTGCCAGCACGTCGTCGTGATTCGTTTTCGCCGGGCAAGTCGCATCCCAATACCCGATCATCCGGGCATCCTGGATGCCGAACTCGTCCCAGAGCTTCCAAAGGTGGCGCGGGTCGCCGCCCCAGCCGAGTCGATTCGTCATGCCGTAGAGCATGCCGCGCCAGGGGTTGCCCCCGCCGTGTAGCATCTCGCCGAACAGCCCATAGGGGATGCCCGCCATTTCGACCATCCAGAAGTCGGGCGATTCGTCGTAATTGAACCCCTCGCCAAACCAGAGACTGTCGATCAGCGGGAACAGCTCCATGTACAGGTTGGCGCAGTTGTTCAGTCCGTATTGGGGGTGGAAATGGTTGCCCGAGTGGAAGTCGATCAAGCAGCCCGGCCGTGTACGTTGCATCACCTTACGGACCCGCTTCATAATCTCGCGATCGTAGCCGATTCCGTCAAGATACAGCCCGTCGACTCCCACCTTGCGGATCAGCCAGCTCAGCCCCTCGACGTAGTAGTTGTGCCATCGCGAGAGGCCGGCGGTGGCGATGGCGGCGTCGGTATGGCCGTTGCCGAGCGGCTGATGCCAGGCCGGCACGTATCGGTTGATCGCATGTTCGCAGAGCCACGAACTGCCCGTGTGCTTGGCGGGCGGCGCCGACTTCTCGGCCGCGAACTGGTCGGCCAGTTGGAATCCCGGCCCGTCGCTGAAGATCTCCTTACCCAGGCTTCGCAGCGCCCAGAATTCGCCCGTATAGTTGCTCAACTCGCGGATGGTGTAGTAGATCTTGACCTTCATCCGTCGGGCATGGGCGGCGGCCGTGTAGGTCGCGAGCTTGTCGGTGGTCAGGAACGGGTAGTTGATGTACGGGTTCAGCCCGTCGCCCTGGTGAAGGTTAATCAGTGTCGCACCCATGTCGGCCACTTCCTTGACCGGTGCCGCGCTGGTGCGGTGAAAATATCGCCACTGCCAATGGTTCTTGTCCAACACCTTGACCGGCGTGATCAGCAGGCCGAAGTTGAATTGCAGTGGCTGCCCGGCTTCGATTCGACTTGGCCCGGTGAAGGCGCGAACGACCACCTGCCGGTCGCCCACTTCTTCGACCGTGCATCCTCCCTTGCCGCCATTACCCCAATCGCGATAGACGCCCGATTCCTTGAGGTTGAACAGATCCCACCGGTCTTCGAGGTGCTTCAGTTTGCAACTGATTCCCGCGTTGACTTCGCCGATCCAGAGCTGATTGTTGGAGCGGTTGACGTCCCACTTCCAGTCCCAGCGCGGAGGCCGATAGCCGCCTTTGCGCCCCATCCCCATCATGTAAGTGGCCATTTCGCGCCGCAGGGGGATCTCCAGACGGACGTCCTTCAGGTCGGTTGTTTCTTTCGCCCTCAACGTGAGCTTGAAGTTGACGTATCCGTCACATTCCATCTTCGCCCGGCAGACAAGTTGCAGCGGTCCGGATGCGTTGACCGCTTCCCAGGCGACCGCGCCGCTGGTTTGTGAAACGATCGACGGTCCGTCGCTCTTCCAGGCGAGCGGCTGCCCTTCGTCCGGCTGCGCCACAAATCGCATCGGCGCGGCCAGGAGTTCTTGTGGCGGGGCATCGATCGTGTCGACGTTTCGCGTGAAAGCGCTGCGGATACTCTCCGGAAGTCCCGTCTCGCCCAACCGAACCGAACGCCCCAGAACGCCGATCGTCCGGTCCTGGATCGTTACCGGCGTATACGGCGGGAAAACTTCATCATCCAATCCGATCGTCGAGTCGAGCCATCGCAGCCGCGAATGTCGCCAGATTTCTCCGTCACCCGCGTCTCTCAGCACCTCATCGGAAACGTCGAGCACGATTTTGACTTCCCGCGCCGGGGCATTCCTCGCCCCAACCGTTACCGTGCCCTGATACGTACCGGCAACGGCATCTTCGGGAACCGCAACGCCGAGCCAAAGCGCCCGCACCTTGCCTTTGGGGACGTCGACACGCTTGCGGAAAGAACGCCCCAGCCAATCGGTGCCGCCCAGATTGAAGCAGCGGGCGGCCGAAGCAGGGATCTCCTGTCCGCCGGCCGCGACAAAATCGCTGAACTCGACCGCCAATGCTTCGACCGCCTGCCCCCGTGCGTACACGCCGATCTGCCAGGCGTAAAACTCGCCACGGCACGGATCGCCGCGAAATGTATCGCCGGGTCCGGCCCGGACCCAGCGCAGCGGCAACTCATCGGTCATGCGGATCGGGAATCGGCGGTCCTCGGGAAACAGAAGATACGGCCGGTCGGCATATCGGGCCGAGAGCTTATTCGTCTCGGCGGCCGTGGCAATCACTTCCATCGGATCGAAGCGGTGGAAAGCGTTGATCGACTGAAATTCCACGACCTCCGCGGCCGGCAGTTGGTCGGTCCGTCCCGCTTTCACCCGCGCGACAAGCGCCTGGCAAGCCGAGACCCAGGCGGCATCGGCGCGATCGGTCGGCGGCAAGTACCGGGTGGTCGGAAAATACCAAGAGCCTTCGGTCTTGAAGGGCATGTAGTAGACGAAGTACTCGCCGGGTACGGTTGGCGGCTGGAACAACAGATCGCCCGATTCACGGTCTGTCCGAACACGGATTACGTTGGCGACCGGCCGGTTCGTGGCCGCATCGACGACGATAACGTCTTTCTTCTCGGGTTGTACGTCTCTTCGTCGCCAGGGCAAATGCACCCAAACCGCATCCGCCTTTCCGGCGACCTTCACCGCAGCGCGAGAGTTCCCCAGACCCTCCACGGGCCAGGAGCCGGTCGTCCGTCGGATCTCCACCGCCCCGCCGGCGCAGGGAGTCAGCACCGTTGCCAGAAGCACCATTGCCAGAAGTGGGGTCGTCAGGAGCACCCTGACCGTTCTGTCCGTACATCGCATCTTGAGTGCCTTCTTCTTGTGTCCTGAATCATCGTCGAGACAACTCTGGTACGGCACGATCAGGGCCGTTGTCCTGACCACTACTACTAATTCCGCCTTCGTTTGCTGTCAAGGACTTGCGTCATTTGCCATGCCGACAGCCACATCGCCCCCATGCTCCGCTCCATCGGTTGGCGAAGGTCTGATGACCGCTGGAACTACGCCACGAAACTCCGCCGGACTGCAAGTATCAACCAGCAGGGAAGTTACGAATGTGCCGCGGAGGCTTGTTTCGGCCGGTTGACAATGGCCGGCGGCCACGCGATGCTGTAGTTCTCGCTCCTCGACTCATACGGCGGTGACTGGTGAGTTTTGTCCTCAACGATGAGCAGCGTCGCCGGTTGGCAGTCGAGGGGAGAGCCGCGGGGCGGAAGGTTGACACCCCGCTCGGAAACAGTACTCTAGCGTCTGGCGGCGAGGGTGAGGAGTCCAATCAGGATGACGCTCCGCGATCCTCGGGGGGCGGCCCAATCCGCTGACCAGGATCGGTGGTCGGCGGATGACGCGGTCCCATCGCCGAAACCCTCACGGGAGCCGTTGTGAGTTCAGCGCGTTGTCTACAGAGGAGGGATTGATGAAAGAGAGTGTCGAGATGTTTCCCAACGCCAGAATACCGTACGGGACCTGGGGGAGCAGCTTCTTCCCCGCGTGGCAGACATCGGCGCTGGCCGAGGTCAACATAGGCCAGTTTGCCGGCGAGGCGATGAACCGGATCCTCGGAATCCGAAAGGTCCCGAAGAGCGAGTTGGACTATCTCATCATCGGTTCCACCGTGCCGTGGCACTGGAAGTTCTGGAATGCCCCGCTGGTGGCGAGCTGCCTGGGGCACCGCATCCCGGGGTTCCACGTTGAGCAGGCCTGTGCGACCGGGCTCCAGGCCGCATTGCTGGCCGGTGCGGAAGTCCAGAGTGGGGATAATGACGTCGTTGGTGTGTTGACCTTTGACCGGACCAGCGATTCGCCGGTGGGCGTGTTCCCGGAACGGCGAGCTCACCGAAGGACGATGGCGCTGAGCGACGTGTGGGACAATTTCGGCTTCGATCCGGCGACGGGCCAGGCGATGATTAAGACCGCCGGCAATGCGGCCCGGAAGCACGGTCTTGATCGAAGAGAGGTCGAGGACCTCGCCTTCTGCCGGTATCAGCAGTACTTCGAGGCCAAGGCATCCGGGTTTCTCGATCGCATCCTCGTGCCGCTGGAAGTATTGAACGTGCAAGGCCGATTCTTAGGCAGCATCGAGGAAGATGTCGGAGTTCGCAAACTAACCTTGGACGATCTCCGCCAGATGCGCGAGCTAGATACCTGCGTGACGACGGGAACCCAGACGCACGCATCGGACGGGATGGCTGCACTGCTGGTGACGACCCCGGAGAAAGCCCGGCTGCTCAGCCCGCGGCCTGAAGTCGTTATTCAGTTTGTCGCCAAGGCCGAGATCAGGACCCGTCCGGCCTTGATGCCGGAGGCTCCCACGCTCGCCGTACAGAAACTGCTGGCCAAGACCGGCTGCACCATGGCCGACATGGCGGTGGTCAAGAGCCACAACCCGTTTGCCATCAACGACGCCATTTTTTCCAAAGTGATGGAGTATGACTGGGGCGAGGTTAACAAGACCGGCTGCTCGCTGGTATGGGGACATCCTCAGGGTCCGACGCTGACCAGAATGTTGATCGAAGCTCTGGAGGAAGCGGTCGATTTGGGAGGCGGGCTGGTGCTGCTGTTCGGTTGCGCCGCGGGAGACGTGGGCATCGCAGCGCTGCTCAGAGTCACGGAAGGAGATGAGTCGAAATGACAAAGTCGATCAGACAGTCAACACTCCAGACACTGGGACTTGGTTCGGTTACCGACATCTTTCGAGGCGGAAGGCTACCCGTCGACGCCGGCGATCTGGTGGACCGAGTGTTCGGTGGTCCCGGCAACCGCGGCTCGCTGGTGATCTCCGGAGCGAACGGGATCGTCGGCGCCGGGAAGATGATGCAGCTTACTTCCCGCCTGGAGCCTTTTGGAGTGAAGTCGATAAGCCTCAGCCGCCCCCGCACTGCCGATGGGATCGGCCCGCAGTATCCGGCCCTGGTGGAGGCCTTCGGAAAAGAGCGTGCCGATCGCGTCATGGGGAACATCGTCCGGATGACGTACGACGGGAACAGCCTCCCGGCGGACCTCAAGAATTCGCGCCCCCGTTTTCTTCTGGAAGCGATTCCGGAGATTCTCGAGATCAAGAAAGCCCACTACAAGATATTTCAAGAAGCGTTTCCAGGCATAGAGATCCGCTCGGTCACGTCCGGGTTCCCGAGTTCGGAGTTGGGGGTGGGCGTGGCGCACCCGGCCTTTCCGCATGAGATCAACAAGGTCTGGGAGGTTGTTGAAGAGAAGACTTCCGCCATTACGCAACTTCTCTGGGCGCTGGGCCTGGTCCCGGTGCCGGTCAGCGACGACTGGTCGTTTGTCCTCGATGTGCTGTTCTGCGGTGTGACGCTGGCCGGGCTGAGATATCACCGGGCAACCAACATGCCTTTCTGGAAGATCGACAAGTACATCAGGAAGTTCGTGGGCCCGAACCCGTTCCGGGCGCATGACGTCATCGGCGCGGGGGGAGCGAATTTCTTGACCTGGTCCTGCCTGCATCATCTTGCCCAACAGTACGGACCGTTGTTCCGTCCCACACCGGAGTTGGATGAGCGGCAAGTGACCGGCCAGGACTGGTATCCGCTGGACCATTTCCGGCCCCTGGTCAACTGGTCCATGGATGACGAGGAGGAGGAGGAGTTCAGCCGTTGGATCCAGGGCCCGTTGTTCCAGATGGCCAGCCTGATACTTCGCCAGCAAAGGGGGCACCTGTCCCACATCAACGCAATTGGCGAGCTGTGCGCGCAGTTCCGCCCGGGCATCCTTGCCATGATCCGTAGCGTGGGGGGCGAAGCAGCGATCAAGACGGTCGAGGCCTATCACCGGCTCCATCCCGAAGCGGCGGGTAGCTCTTGGTATCCGGCCGAGTTCGAGCAACTAGGCAGCCCCGAGTGGCAGCAGTTGTACGTCAACGCCGAGCATGACGGCAGCGTGGGAGTCATCACGATCAGCCGGGAAACGTACAACGGCGACGTCGACGAGGAATTGAACCGGGCCATCGACTGGCTCAAGGCCCACCGAATCGCCAAGGTGATTCTCACCGGCGATTTCCATCTAGCCACGCAGATGGTCGGTGCGGACACCAGCGAGTTTTTTCCTGCTCTGGATGACGTGGAGGTCGGACGCCGGGTGTCCGCCACTTGGTCCACCACGGCCAGACGGCTCGGCGACGAGTTCAAAGTATCCGTGGGCTTTGCCGGCGGCAAACGCTGCCTGGGCGGTTTCTTGGAACTGCTCATGCACTGCCACTACCTGGTAGCCGTCGAGGACACGGTACTCGCAATGCCGGAAGTGACGCTGCCGGTGGTGCCGGGCATGGAGGGCTGCCACTGGCCGTTCAGGAAAGCCGGCCGGTCCCAGTGGCCGAAGCTTGTCAAGATGTTGCTGACCGCAGCGCCGGTGACAGCCAGAGACGCCGTCGACTGGTTGATTGACTATTCGGGTCCGATGCGGGACGCGCTGGCGACGGTTTGGAGTCTTGCCTCCGGAACGGCGGCCGGGGTGACCATGAGGAAACTGGACGAGGGCATGCTGCAAAATATCCCCGCGGACGTAGGCGTGCCCGTTTCCGACAGCCCGGCCACGGAAGCGGCTCGCGCAGCCATCATGCAAACGATCAGGGACTCCTGCGGCGCACCGTTGTCCGAAGCGATTGAAGTTCAGGCCAGGCACTCCGCCGCCTTCACCGTCACCTCCTTCTGTCGCGAAGGGAGCATCGGAACCGAGTACCTAAAGACGATGATGGTGTAATCCCAGGATCCCGATCCCATGCGTTTCGATGAGGACAAGCAGGAGAAGCGGAACCATGAGACAGCAGGCAAGCGTAGAAATCGATCGTCCGATCGACGAGGTGTTCGAGTATACGAACAACCATGTCGCGGAGTGGAGCAACACCGTTGTTGAGAACGAGGTGATCGAAAAGAAGCCCGAAGGCGTTGGCTCAACATTCCGTTGCGTCACCGAGGACCACGGCAAACGGATGGAGTTTCAGGGCGTCGTGACGCGCCACACCTCCCCAAATCTCTCGGCGATTCGCCTGACCGGGCAGTATTTCGATATCGACGCGGAATATCTTTTTGAAGACCTTGGCGGCGGAACCCGTGTGACGCAGCGATCAACCGTCGCGCCGAAGGGACTGCTCAAGATTATCTTCTTTTTGTTCGGGTGGATGATGGGCAAATCCGCCTGCAAAGCATTGGAAAACGAACTTGGTGAACTCAAACGGCTGCTCGAAGAAGGCCGTGGGCATTGATTTCATTTGGGTGCGGAGGCCGGCCAATTGTCGTTAGTTACCACGAGAACCGGCCAGTCGGCAGCTTTCGGTCGGCTGTCGTGACGGACTGACAATACCAATGTGAAGGGGAAGCCGAAATGGCTCGTTACCAATGTTCCGTCTGCGGATATGCGTACGACGAGGGTAGTGAAGACACGGCTTGGGCCGCGTTGCCGGACACTTGGACGTGCCCCATTTGCAGCGCGTCGAAATCCAATTTCGAGCTTCTAGAAGCCGATGTCGAGCCGGCCGCGCCGAATCGGGCCACGAGGGCACATCGTGTGTTCGGCTACGTCTTTCTGGCGATCTACCTCGTACTGTTGGTGCAGATGATCCCCCGTTTGTGGACCTATCAGATCGAGTTCCCGGCGCGCACCGTGGTTCACCTTTCGCTGGGGATGGCCGTCGGAACGATACTCCTGCTGAAGATCGCCGTCGTGCGGTTCTTTCTCCGGCTGGACCATGGGCTGGTTCCGATGTTGGGTACCGCGATTCTCGTCGGTAGCGTGGTGTTGATCGGTATTTCCGTGCCCGCGGCTTTTCGCGAAGCGATGGCCACCGCGAGGCTGTTCACCGAGGAGAATCGCCAGCGGGTGCGACTGCTGCTGGGCCCGCTGGAGCCGGAAAAAGGGGCAAGCGAGCGGCTTTCCTCGACGGAGTCCCTTCGTGTCGGCCAGCGGATCCTCCGCCAGGATTGCATTGCCTGTCACGACCTCCGCACGGTGTTGGCCAAACCGCGGACCCCGCAAAACTGGCGGCAAACCGTACGTCGCATGGCCGAACGGACGACCCTGACCGATCCCCTGGATGAAGATAGTCAATGGCAGGTCACCGCGTACCTGATCGCGCTGTCGCCCGACTTACAGCGTTCGACACGGCAATTGCGGGACGAACAGGAACGCCGTAGCCGATCCATGCAGGCAGCCGAAGCCGTCGCCGGAAAAGAAGTTCAGCCGGCCACCTACGACGCGGCCCAGGCCGAGACGTTGTTCGAGGCCAAATGCTCACAGTGCCACAAGACAAAAATGGTTACCATGGTTCCACCCGGTTCCGAAGACGAGGCTCGAAAACTGGTGGCAAGGATGGTGGATGAGGGACTGGAGGCAAACGAGAGGGAGCTTTCGACGATCGTCCGATACTTGACCGAGACCTACGCGAAGCCACCGGAGTGATTTGATGGACCCTCTGACTAATGCTCTGCTTGGCGTTCTCTTCCTCGCCGTGGGGGTGGGTGCGACCGTGGTGATGTATTATTTGCGTGGCCGTTCCCCGAGCAAACCGGATAAGCCGCCCCGAACGAAAACCAAACCAACAAGCCGCGCCCGAACTCCAAGCGAGCCGGCGGTCGCCCCCGTGAAGCCTTCCCGTGTCGGTTCGGCCAAATCGATTGAGACCGTCGCGCGGCAACCGGCACTTCGAGGTACCGATGAGCAGGCCGGCAAAGCGCCAACCGGAGAAGCGCTCGCGACCGAAACGAAATGGTACAAGGTGGCCGACTCCGACGAGGTCTCCGAGAACAGCGTCCACGCAGCGGAAGCCGGTCCACGGACGATTGCGCTGACCCGGTTGGATGGGCAATACGGCGCCGTCGACGGGCTATGCCCACATCAGGGTGGTCCGTTGTCCGAGGGTGCATTGGAGGACGGGATATTGCGCTGCCCGTGGCATGGCTGGGGCTTCGATCCGCGAACCGGCGAGCCATCGGATTCGCATCACGAGGGAGTCGCGGCTTTTGACGTAGATATTCGGGACGACGGGGTCCACGTGGCGGTCGAGGAAATTGTCGAGACCGCGCCCAGCGTTAGCGACGTGATGGTCGAGACGATGGTCAACTGGGGTGTGCGACATGTGTTCGGCATGGTGGGACACTCAAACCTGGGCTTGGCGGAGGCGGTTCGCAAGCAGGAGGCCAAGGGCAATCTGACCTTCATTGGAATACGTCACGAGGGTGCGGCTTCTTTCGCCTGCTCGGCCTACGCCAAGCTGAGCGGTAAGCCGGCGGCATGTCTCACCATCGCGGGCCCCGGCGCCACCAATCTACTGACCGGCCTGTGGGACGCCAACGTGGATCGAGCGCCCGTACTGGCCTTGACCGGTCAGGTCAACACGCAGGTACTCGGCCCCGGCGCTTTTCAGGAGATCGACCAGGCTTCGGCGTTTAAGGCAGTGGCCGCCTGGAGTCAGACCGTGCTTTCCACCAGCAACCACGCGGAACTGATGACGCTGGCGCTGAAACATGCCGTCGTCCAACGCGGGGTCGCCCACCTGATCTTCCCCGACGAGGTTCAGGCACTCCGCGCGCCGATGGACGAGGCTTCCGGACCGGAAGGTCGACTGGCGGAGGTGGGCGTCGCGCCGCCTCCGCGGGCTGTCGAGCGGGCCGTGGAGTTGATCGCCCGGGCCAACCGCCCCACGATCATCGTGGGCCATGGCGCGCGTGAGTCGATGGCCGGCGTGGTGGCTCTGGCCGATAAATTGGGTGCGCCGGTGCTGACCACGTTCAAGGGCAAGGGACAGATTCCGGACGATCATCCACTGGCCGCCGGTGTGCTGGGACGTAGCGGAACGGCGATTGCCAGCGGACTGATGAGTCAGGCGGATTTGTTGATCGTGTTCGGCGCTTCGTTCGCCAATCACACGGGGATCGACCGCAGCAAGCCGATCATCCAGGTCGATTTCGATCGGCTGGCGCTCGGTAAATTCCACCCGGTCACGGTGCCGGTTTGGGGAGAAATTGGTGTCACGGTCGAGATCCTGTGCCGGGAAATGGCGGGGCATGCGCCGAGCGTCGACATCCGCGACGAGTTGGCCCAGCGATGGTTGGCGTGGCGCGCGGAGAAAGAGAAGCGGGCGGCCCGCGACCGTGGACAGGGCCTGAGTTCGGCGGCCATCTTCGCCGCATTGACTCGCCAAACACCGTCCGACGCGGTGATCGCGGTGGACGTCGGCAACAACGCCTATTCCTTTGGCCGCTACTTCGAGTGTCGGGAGCAGGCGGTGTTGATGTCCGGCTATTTGGGTTCGATCGGTTTCGGCCTTCCGGCCGCCATGGGAGCCTGGGCCGCCGCCCCCGATCGGCCCATTCTTGCGGTCAGCGGAGACGGTGGTTTTGGGCAGTACATGGGAGAGTTCACCACGGCCGTCAAATACGGCATGAATATCACGCACATCCTGCTGAACAACAACGAGTTGGGCAAGATTTCCCTGGAACAGCAGATGGGCCAATGGCCGGTCTGGCAGACCTCGCTCGTGAACCCGGATTTTGCCGAGTATGCGAGACTTTGCGGAGGGCATGGCGTGCGGGTGACCGAAGCCGATAAGCTGGACCAGGTCATCGCCGAGGCCATTGCCCACGAGGGACCGGCGTTGGTCGAAATCATGTCGGATGTCGAGTTGACGTAGAGGATGTCGAGAGAGTAACGAAAGGTTAGGCCATGAACCCGCTCACCAATGCCGTGCTCGGTGTTCTGTTCATCGGCGTGGGCGTGGGCGCCACGATCCTGATGTATTACTTGCGCGGTTCCACGGCGCGTCCTAAACCGCCGGGAGAAGCGCGCGAAGAAACTCCGCCGACGCCCCCGGATGTCGCCGGTGAGGATGAAGGAGACTATCTGGCCGCGTGGAGCAGGCCGGCCGACGACTTGGAACAGCAGATGGCCGACATTCACAAGATGGCCAAGACCGGCCAGTCGATCATCGAGCCGATGCGGACGAGGAAGAAGACCTTTTCGTGGGACGATCTCTTGTTCAAGGGGGCCCAACTCGCGAGATGTCCGTTGAATGAGGAAGAGCCGGTTCGTACCGAAACGGTCATTGGCCCGGCGGCTCGGCATCCGCTGGTGATCGACGCGCCGATCTACGTGAGCCACATGTCGTTTGGTGCCCTATCGCGGGAAATCAAGATCGCGTTGGCCACCGGAAGCGCGGCGGTCGGGACGGCGATCTGCTCGGGTGAAGGCGGAATTCTGGAGGACGAATTTCGAGCGGCGCATAAGTACATCTTCGAATATGTACCCAACCAGTACAGCATGACCGACGAGAACCTTGCCCGCGTCGACGCCATCGAGATCAAAATCGGCCAATCGGCCAAACCGGGCATGGGTGGCCACCTTCCGGGGGTGAAGGTGACCCGCGACATTGCCCAAGTACGGGGTCGCAACGAGGGGGCCGACATCCTCAGCCCGGCCCGATTCGAGGATATTCGCACTCGGGAGGACTTGAAGCGCAAGGTGGATTGGCTTCGCCAGCGGTCCGATGGGAAGCCCATCGGGGTCAAGATCGCCGCCGGGAACATCGAAGCCGACCTGGAGTGCGCTCTCTTTGCCGGGCCGGACTTCATCACGTTGGACGGTAGGGCGGGCGCCACGGGCGCGGCTCCGAAGGCCGTCAAAGACGCTACCTCGATCCCGACAATCTTCGCCCTTGCTCGGGCGCGAAAGTTTCTGACCGAACAGAACACCGAGAACGTATCCTTGGTAATCACCGGCGGTCTGCGAGTCTCGTCCGACTTCGCCAAGGCGTTGGCCCTGGGTGCCGACGCCGTCGCCCTGGCGACCACGGCCCTGATGGCCGCGGGTTGCCAACAGTATCGAATCTGCAATACCGGCCGCTGCCCGGTGGGTATCACCTCGCAGGATCCCCAACTGCGGCAGCGACTGAAGATCGAAGAGTCGGCAAAGCGTTTGGAAAACTACCTTCGCGTATCCATCGAGGAGCTGAAGACCTTCGCGCGGCTCACGGCCAACGACGACGTGCATAAGCTATCGGTTTCCGATATTTGCACCACGAACTCGGAAATCTCGAATCACACGGGAATCGAGCACGTCTAGGACGTGCGTCTCGAAGGTCCCGACGTTCCCAGCGGGGTATGAACGCGTCTCTCACAACGAGGTCGGCGCGGCGTTATCTACTTCGCCTCGGTCTCGGCGTCGGGCGACGGGAGACGGCGAACGCGCATCTCCTTCCAGCGGATGAAGGAATCGCCGCGGTGCATTTGCAGCGAGATATTCCCCAGCCGGCGGCTGCCCATCTCGTGGCTCTCGGCCACGATCACGCCGTCGACACGCACCGCGCAATGTTTCTCGTTCAGCAAGACCTGCATCAGGACCCAGTCGCCCTGTTGGTGCGGCATCACTTTGGCCCGTACGCGGCCGTAGATACTGCCCGTCGGGTCGTTGCTATCCGGGACGTCCTCGATCTGCACCTCGAAGCCGCGGCCTTTGCCCGTCACCCAGCCGAAGAAGATCCCGCCGTTGGCCAGATGCGACGTCTGAATATACGTCTGGAACTCGATGTTTCGGAACGGCTCGTCGGAGATCAGGTAGCCGTGGCCGTTCTCCGACACCAGCGCCCCCTCGTCGTCGATCCTCCAAGTGGCCGAACAGTTCTCCGAAACGGTCCAGCCGTCGAGGCTCTTGCCGTCGAGCATCGGTTTCCACTGGTCGCGCACCTGATCGGGCAGCCGCTTGACGCGCACGTTGCGGAAATGGACCGGCTTGCCGCGGTCCTGAAATCCCAGGTAGCCCAATCGCGGCTTCCGACGCAGCAACTCATGTTCCCGGCAGTCCAGATCCTGGACCAATTGGCCGTTGAGTTTCACTTTCAAGCGGGGCCAATTCATGGCGATTTCCAACTCGTCGTATTCCTTGTCGGCGTAGTGACGGGCCGCCATCACCAGGGGCGCCGCGGCGCCGGAGATCGCACCGGTCGAATAGCGCCCGAGGCGGCCGAATCCGCCGATCTGCACCTCGAAGCCGACTTCCGACACGCGGCCGTGCAGCGGGGCATGGAAGAAGACGCCGGACTCGGCACCGTAGAACGTCTTGTACTCCAACCGCAGGATGAAGTTCTCGAAGACCTCTTCGCTTCGCAGCCAGGTCGGCCAGTTGCCCGAACCGTTGCACACGATCATACCGTCTCGGACCACGAAGCCCGCCTTGCCTTCTTTCACCCAACCGCTGAGATCCTTCCCGTTGCACAGCGGCTTGAAGCCTTCTTCGTCGGCCGGAGCCCGTTGCGCCGGGTCGTTCGTTTCCGCCTGTCCCCAAGCCGGCAGGAATGTTAGCAGGGCAATGAAAACGCATGGGAACGTGGCCGTTTGTGTTTTCATGGGGGAGTCACTCTTGCGGGTGGGAAGGAAGGGATGGCAGGTGCGAGGGTATCGTCGCTTTGTCATGCGGCAAGCCGATTATATCATAAACCCCCGCCGTGCGACATTCGGCGATCCGCCGTCGGGCGGAATCAGGTTGCCAGATCATCCCCCCAAACCGTATGATGGAAGGGCGACACCCACATGTCAGGTTCAGGAGACCGTCATGACATCCGCTCAGCATACCCTCTTGGCCATCGGTCTGGTAGCCGTCGCCGGGCTGAAAGACGCGTCTTCTACAGCCGTCGCCGGACCGCCGGCCGCGAGCTTGACGATCCGCGCCGATTGGTTCGATCGGGGAAATGTGCGCGTCAGTCTGCCCGGGCAGTCGTACGCCGACAAATACGCGTGCGCTTGGAACGCCGGTGCGCTGCCCAATCAGGCGGAGTACGACATCGACTTTCCGGTCACGGCCGAGTACACGCTGGTCGGGCTCTATGCGGCCGCCGGTTCGCGACCGATGGAGGTTTATCTCGACGGCCGGAAGGTGCATACCGGATTCGCGTCGGTCACGGGAAGCTGGCAGACGAGTACCGCCCGGTGGGAGGAGCAGTGCCGCCTGCAGATCACCGCCGGAAAGCACACGATCAAGTTGCTCTGCCCGGGGCCGTGCATGCCGCACGTCTGCGCCTTGCGATGGGAATCACCGGTAGCGTTTCCCGAGGGCTGGAAATTGGATCGGGCGACGCCGCGGCGGAAACTGAAGCCGCTCGCGGTACCGGTCAGTCCCGGGCACCGAATTCCGGAGATTCCCTTGTTGGCCGCGCTGGGTGAAAGCCCGGAAGACGGAGGCCTCGACGTCAAGGTGATCGAGGCCGATCAGTACGATTACACGGGCACTTCGGCGACCAACGAACTGCTGATGGATGCTCAGCCGATGGGCCATACATCCCTGCGAACGCCCTGGGTGGCGAAACTCACGCTTTCGGCTGCGGACGGTTCGGTGCGCCAGGCGGCGCTGAATCTGTCACCACCCCGATTGCGCGAGATGTTGCAGCGCACGGTACGGATGATCGACGACTTTCGCACAATGGGAAGCGTCGCCCCCGAGTTCCTCCAATCCCAGCGCGAACAATGCGGCAAGCTGCTGGCCGAAGTGGAAGCCCTGCGGCAAGATGCCGACACACGGGCAAAGTGGGAGCGATTCTGCGGTATCTATCTGGCCGGTGTTCGTCTCCAGCGCCGCGTGGCACTGAGCAATCCGCTGTTGGATTTCGACCGCCTGTTGCTGGTCAAGCGGAGCACGGGCAGTCCCGCACTCGGACTGCCGCAGAACTGGCAGAGCAACTGCGTGTTGCCCGTCACGGGCTTCGACGATGAGATTGCCGTCCTCTCGCCTGTGTATCCGAAGGGGGAGCTGACCACCTTCTACCGGCCCGAGGATGGGCACTTCGTCGGCGACGTGGACCTGCACTTCGACGCCGACCGGATGCTCTTCTCCTCGATCGGCGAGCACAACAAGTGGCACGTCATGGAGATCGGGGCCGATGGCACCGGACTGCGGCAGGTCACGCCTCCGCTTCCCGACGTACACCACTACGACGCCTGTTATCTGCCCGACGGAGGGATTGTCTTCTCGTCGACCGCGTCGATGGCCGCCGTGCCGTGTGTCAACGGCAGCACGCGGGTGGCCAACTTCTATCGCATCGATCCCGACGGAACGATCCGGCAGTTGTGCTTCGATCAGGAGCACAACTGGTGCCCCACGATGCTACCCAGCGGCCGCGTGTTGTATTTGCGTTGGCAATACACCGACACGCCGCACAGCCACGACCGGGTGCTGTTTAGCATGAACCCCGACGGCACGGGGCAGATGGAATTCTACGGCAGCAACTCGTATTGGCCCAACTCGTTGTTCTATGCCCGGCCGATCCCGGGCCGCCCGAGCATGTTCGCGGGTATCGTGGGCGGGCATCATGGTGTGCCGCGGATGGGTGAACTGGTGTTGTTCGACGCCGCGCGCGGCCGGCGCGAGTCGGCCGGCGCCGTGCAGCGGATCCCCGGATGGGGAAAACCGGTCGAGTCGGCAACCGAGCCCCGGTACGAGTCGACGCTGATCGTCGACAATCTGGTCGACGCGTCGTGGCCCAAGTTTCTGCACCCCTATCCGCTGAGCGAAAAGTACTTTCTCGTCGCCTGCCAGCCGACGGCGCAATCGCTTTGGGGGATCTATCTGGTCGACGTCTTCGACAACATGGTGCTGTTGCGAGAAGAGCCCGGCTATGCCCTGTTGGAACCGCTGCCTTTCCGGCCCACGCCCGCGCCGCCCGTGCTGCCGTCGAAAGTGGATCTGAGTCGCCAAGATGCGGTGGTCCATCTGGCCGACATCTACGCCGGCGGCGGCCTCAAGGGAATTCCCCGCGGTACGGTAAAGAAACTCCGGCTGTTCAGCTATCACTATCTCTATCCGGGCATGGGCGGCCCGCAGGGCGTGGTGGGTATGGAAGGCCCGTGGGACATCAAGCGGATTGTCGGTACGGTGCCCGTGGCCGAGGACGGTTCGGCCGTGTTTCGCGTGCCGGCCAACACGCCCTTGGCCGTGCAGCCGCTGGACGCCGACGGCAAGGCGCTGCAGTTGATGCGAAGTTGGTTCACGGCCATGCCCGGCGAAGTGGTCTCCTGCGTGGGCTGCCACGAGAGCCAGAACACGTCGCCGCCGACTGTTTTGGGCCCGGGACTGCAGCGGCCGGCGGCGGAAATCGAACCGTGGTACGGCCCGCCGCGCGGGTTCAATTTCGCTCGCGAGGTGCAGCCCGTGCTCGACCGCTATTGCGTCGGCTGCCACGACGGTCAGGCGGAAATCAAGGGGCAGGTGGTCTTCGATCTGCGCGGGCGCGAACAGATCACCGACTACACGAGCGTTTATCATTTCGGCGCCCACGACGCGGGACACTTCTCCACGTCGTACGTGGCGCTGCACCGCTTCGTGCGGCGGCCCGGCTTGGAGAGCGACTCCCACATGCTCATGCCGATGGAGTTCCACGCCGATACCACGCAACTTGTGCAATTACTGGCCAAGGGACATTACAACGTAAGACTCGACGCCGAGGCGTGGGACCGGCTGATCACCTGGATCGATCTGAACGCCCCGTATCACGGCACGTGGACCGAGATCGCCGGAGCCCAGCGGGTGAGCCATCTTGCCGGGCGACGCCGCGAGTTGCTCAAGCTGTACGCCGACCTCGACAGCGATCCGGAATCGGAGGCCAACGCAGCACCGCGAGCGCCGATCGACCCGGTGATGCCGGATCCGGCTCCTTTGGCCGAGCCCCAGAGCATTGACTGTCCGGGCTGGCCGTTTGACCGGGCCGAGGCGGAGCGCCGGCAACAGGATCTCGGCCCGCACCAGCGAAGCATTGAGCTAGCCGACGGCCTGACCATGGAACTGGTGCGCATCCCCGCGGGCGAGTTCGTCATGGGCTCCACCGACGGACACGCCGACCAGCGCCCGCGCACCCGGGTCGTGATCGAGAAGTCGTTCTGGATGGGCCGGCTGGAAGTAACCAACGGGCAGTTCCGCGCGTTCAATCCGGCGCACGACAGCCGCGTGGAGTCGCGGTTCGCGATGCAATTCGGCGTGCGAGGTTTTTACGTCAACGGACCGGAGCAACCCGTGGTGCGCATCTCCTGGCAGCAGGCGACGGCCTTTTGCCAGTGGCTCAGCCGCACGACCGGTGAGCGTTTCTCGCTGCCCACCGAGGCCCAATGGGAATACGCCTGCCGCTCCGGCACCGACACGCCCTTCTATTACGGCGGCCTGGAGACCGACTTCTCCCGGGCGGCCAATCTGGCCGACGCCACGCTGAGCGAGTTTGTCTGCCATCCCTATAAGAAGCACCGCGAGCCGTACGCCAGCCCGAGCAAGTACGACGACTGGATCCCCAAAGACGATCGTTTCGACGACGGCGGGTTCCTTTCCGAAAAGGGCGGCGCCTACGCCCCCAACGCCTGGGGCCTGCTCGACATGCATGGCAACGTGGCCGAGTGGACCCGGTCGGCGTATCGTCCGTATCCGTACCGAGCCAACGACGGCCGCAACGATCCGGTGGGCAGCGAAAACCGCGTCGCCCGCGGCGGCTCCTGGCGCGACCGGCCGGCTCGGGCAAGCAGCGCATTTCGGCTGGCCTACCGGCCCTATCAACCGGTCTACAACGTCGGTTTCCGCGTCGTCTGCGAAGCGGCGGAACGATGATCGGCCAAGCCGCGCCGCCAGAGGCCGATCTCGCGGGTGGCCGCTCTTTTTGCCGGAAATCCGATAAAGATAACCCCATTTTTTGCGCGAAACTCGAGACGGCCTCCGTGTTAGTGAGTGACGAGTTGGTAGTGTTCGGTGGCCTTGCGGTTTTCTCAAAACCTTTGCCGCGGAGAGGAAGATCATGCACTATGTCCGCCCCGGCTTTGCCATCGTCGGGCTCACCCTGTGCATCGGCGCAGCAGGCCAACCGGTGTCAGGCCAACCGGCACAATGGAAGCAGAGCATCGAAAGGCCGAGCCGAAGTTGGGACTACGACGGGAAGCGGATTCTCGGGCACATCGGCTACGACGTCTGCCTGTGGGATGCAACGACCGGCAAGTTGCTGCGGAAGATGAAAGGGCACAAAGAGCGGATCTTCGCCGTCCAGTTTAGCCCCGACGGTCACCATGCGCTGAGTAGCTCCTGGATGGGCCCCGGACCGATGGTCATGTACAAATCCAAAGACACCAGCACCATTCTCTGGAACCTGGCAACGGGCCGGGACAGGGATATCTTCAAAGGCCAGGTCGCGGGAGAGTTCAGCCCTGACGGAAGACGCATTGTCACGTTCAGCCAGCGGCCCGACACAGTCACAACCACGTACCAGTATACGAATTCAGAAACGGGAGAAGTCCGGGAGCACAAATCAACGGTACCAGTGACCCGCTTCGACAACGCCGCTGTCTGGGACACTTTCACAGGACGTCAACTTGTCAAGGCAAAGCTCGGCAAGTACAGCCATCCTGATTCGGACACTTTGCATTTTTCACCCGACGGGCGTAGTTTCGTTCACTTCGCTAGCGGAGCCTTTCTACCCTACAACTCCAGCGGAGCAGTACTCTTCAATACGAGCGATGGACGCGAAACGGGAAGCGTCTCAAGGGACGACGTAAAGCACGGAGGACATCGTTACACTTCCGGCGGAGCGTTGGCGACGTTCGACTCCCAGAGGGCCAGACTGATAGACCTCAAGTCAGGCCAGACACTTCAGAGCGTTGAGCATGGTCTGAAAAAAGGCATTTGGGGTGCCGTGTGGACACACGACGGTGGCAAAGTCGTGGCGATTCCATACGGTGGGGGCGCGATCAAAATTTGCGATATGGAGTCTGGAAAGATAACTACCGGTGCGGAGAACACCCCACGCCCATACCGAGCTATCACCAGTCCAGATAACAGCCGTCTGGCGATTCAGTCGATTGGAGACAAGTTGGAGCTGGGTATCTACGACATGAACACCGGCGAAGAAATCGCCAGGATCAAGCTCGCCAAGTCGGGACACATCCTCGGCTTTTCACCGGACGGCAAAACACTCCTCGTAGGCGGCTCCCAGTACAGTGAATACAACTCAGAGAACGAGAAAATGACACTCCGCCCGGAGTTCGTGATCTACGACTCGGAGAACGGCAAACAGATCCGCACCCTCAACCTACTCGACGAAGTCAACTCAGACGAGAGGAATGAATGAGACTCTCGTCCCCTTTTAGCGTCCTGACGATTTGCCTCCGGCCGCGTCGCCAATTAGGATACGAGTAGCGATTCAACCGGACTACTCTATCGAGGCGGCACCATGCGGAAGATGATTGGGAGTTTTGCGGCCGTTGCCCTTTGCCTGGGGATCTTCGTTTGCCCCAGTCGCGTTCTGGCCGGAGAGAAAGTGCGGCTGGCCTCCGCGCCGGCTCTTTCGCCCGACGGAAAGAGGCTGGCTTTCTCCTGGCGGGGGGACATCTGGACGGTGGGCTCGGGAGGCGGTGTGGCCCGGCGGCTGACGGTCGACCCGGCCCAGGATACGTCGCCGTGCTTCTCGCCCGATGGCCGCTCGATCGCCTTTGTCAGCCAGCGCCGCAATGCCCCGCAGGTCCACGTGATCCCGGCCTCTGGTGGGCATCCCAAGCAACTGACGTTTCACAGTGAGGGCTGCCGGTTGGAGGACTGGTATCCCGACGGCCAGGCGCTTCTGATCAATGCCGGGCGCGATCACTACTGGCGGCATACGGAGCGTTTCTTTCGCATTGATGCCGGAGAGCGATCCGCCGAGCAACTGCTCTTCGACGCCTACGGCAACCACGGCGCGATTTCGCCCGACGGGCGGCGGCTGCTCTTCACGCGGGAGGGGAGGCCCTGGTGGCGCAAGGGATTTCGCGGCGCCCCGGCGGCGCAGATCTGGCTTTGTGAAAGTGGCTCGCAGAAGTTCCGCAAGCTGGTCGACGACGAAACCGGCGCGCGGCACCCGCTCTGGGCACCCGACGGCAAGGCGTTTTACTATGTGGGCGGAGAAAGCGGATCGCTGAATCTCTGGTATCGCAACCTCTCCGGCGGCAACCGGCGGCAGTTGACGCACTTCGACGACGACTCGGTGGTCATGCCGTGCATCGCCCGCGACGGATCGGTTATCGTCTTTCGGCATCTGTTCGATTTGTACCGAATTCGCCCCGGCTCCGATCAATCGCCGAAGCGGCTGCGGATCACCGTCGCGACCGACATGGCCGCCCGGAAGACGCAACTCCGCAAGCTGGACAAGGCCAGCGAAGTCGCCTTCAGCGCCGACGGGTTGGAGATGGCGTTTATCGCCGGTGGCGACCTTTGGGTGATGGACACCGAACTGCGCGAGCCGCGTCAGGTAACCGACACGCCCGAGGAGGAACGCGACCCGGTCTTCGCCCCCGACGGCGGCGCGATCCTGTTTGCCAGCGACACCGGCGGCCAGAGCGACTTGTGGACAGCGCAGCGCGGCGACGCCAAGAAGTATTGGTGGCAGAACGACGAGTTCACGTTGGTGCGCCTGACGAACGATCCGGAGGTGGAACGGAATGTCGAGTTCAGCCCGACCGGCAAGGAGGTGGCCTTTGTGCGGGGTCGTGGCGACCTGTGGCTGATCGACCCCGATGGGAAGAACGCCCGTCGGCTGATCGCCTCCTGGAACGGGCCCGATTACGATTGGTCGCCCGACGGCAAGTGGCTCGTCTACGCGATGTCCGACGACCAGTTCAACCGCGACGTGTGGATCCGGCCGATCGACGGCTCGCGGGAACCGTTCAATCTTTCGCGGCATCCGGACAACGATTACGGCCCGGTTTGGTCGCCCGACGGCAAGACGATCGCTTTCACCGGCCGCCGCGTGGCGACGGAAGTGGACATTTACTTCGTCTACCTGACCAAGGAGGAGGATGAAACCACCTCGCGCGACCGCAAGCTGCGCGAGGCGATCGAAAAGATCGAGAAGGTGCGAGGAAAAGACGGCACTAAGCCGGCCACCGCCAAGCAGGACACGACGTCCGAGAAGAAGGAGCAGGACAAAGAGGAACCGGCCGAAGAGACCGACACCGGTGAAGATGAAAAGAAAGACGAGAAGAACGAGGACGACAAGGCAACCGAAGCCGACAAGAAAAAGAAACTGCCGGACGTGCGCGTCGACTTCGACGGGATCCGCCGGCGGATTCGCCGCGTCTCCATTGCCGACACCGCGGAGAGCCGTCTCTTCTGGTCGCACGATTCGAAGAAGCTGGCCTTTACGGCCAAGGTCGACGGAAAACAGGGGACCTACACGATTGCGCCTCCGGGCGAACTGGCACCGAAGCTCTTGAGCACGAAAACCGGCCGCGGCGCCCGCTGGATCGCCCGCGGCAACCAGATCCTCTGGCTGGCCGACGGCACCCCCGGCAGCCTCACCGCCGACGGCAAGACGGCTTCTTTCGGATTCACGGCGCGGCAGCAGGTCGACCGGGGCGCCCGATTCCAGGCGGCTTTCGATCTCTGCTGGCGGACGATGCGCGATTCCTATTACGACGAAGCGTTGAACAATCGCAACTGGGATCAGATCCGGCGAAAGTATTCCCCGGTGGCCAGGGAGGTCACCGATGCCGACGGCCTGACCGAAGTTGTCAGCATGATGCTGGGCGAACTGAACGGGTCGCACCTGGGCTTCTCACCGAAAGTGGAGAACAAGGACGATTCGGACGACCGCTGGAGCAAGACAACGGCCCATCTCGGATTGCGCTTCGCGCCCGACTACCAAGGGCCCGGCCTGAAGGTCCGCGACGTGATCGGCCGCGGCCCGGCCGACAAAGCCAAGAGCCGGATCCGCGCCGGAGAGATCGTCGCGGCCGTCGATGGGCAGCCCGTCGACCCGGGCATCGATCTGACGACCGTGCTCGACGGTACGCCGGATCGCGACGTTCGGCTGCGGGTCCGCAACACCGACGGCGACGAGCGCGACGTGACTTTGCGGCCGATCACTTACGAAGCCGCCCGGTCGCTGCTCTACGAGGCATGGATCGAGCGGAACCGGACGGCTGTGGAAAAGGCGTCGGACGGAAAGCTGGGATACCTGCACATTCGGGCGATGAACATGGACAGCTTCTACCGTTTTGAACGCGAACTCTACGATGCGGGGGCGGGCAAGGAGGGGTTGGTGATCGACGTGCGCGAGAACCGGGGTGGATTCACGACCGATCACCTATTGACGGCCCTGACCCAGCCGGCGCATGCGATTACGGTTCCGCGCGGCGGCGCGCCCGGCTATCCCCAGGACCGGAGAGTCTACGCCACGTGGAACAAACCGATCGTGGTGCTCTGCAACCAGAACAGCTTCTCCAACGCGGAGATCTTCTCGCACGCCGTGAAGACGTTGCGGCGCGGAAAGCTGATCGGCGTGCCGACCGCCGGCGCGGTCATCAGCACCGGCGCCACGCCGATCATGGACGTGGGGATCCTGCGGATGCCCTTCCGCGGGTGGTTTCTTCTGGGAAGCGGCGAGGACATGGAGCTTCACGGGGCCCAGCCCGACTTCGTCGTCTGGCCCGCGCCCGGCGAGATGCCCCGGGGCGTCGACCGCCAGTTGGACAAGGCCGTCGAAGTACTCCGCGGCGAAGTGAAGAAGTGGAGCAAACGGCCGCTCCCGGACCTTAAGAAGGCAAGCCAACGATGATTCCGGCGAGGACCGGTGCCGTTGGTATCATGGCAGATCGGGTCGTTAACCCGTGACTTCACTGCAATTGCCTTTACGGCACAAGTCGCTGGGCCGACATGCCGCCTGTACGCCAGGGGAGACGTAGCTCTCGTTTTGAAGCACTTTGGCGACGGCGGGAATCAAATCCGTGGCGGCTGCCCGTTTGAGCACAAAACCCATGGCGCCCGCGGCAAACGCTTCACGAACGGCCTCCACCTCGTCATGAATACTCAGGGCGATGACTTTGGCGGGCGGCAAGGAATCATTCAAACGTAGGTGTCGCAGGGCGTTTCCCGTCCCGGAAACCGGGAGCGACAGATCGACGATGATCAGATCCGGCTTCACGGCAGTCAAGATCTGCGTCAGGGAATCCCCGTCCGCCACCATCACCACCACCTCGAAGAGACCCCGCAAGAGCCTCCGAACCGCCTCGAGCATGTTCTGGTGGGCATCGGCGATCAGTAGGCAAGCATATTTCAAGGCAGTCCCCCCATTCTCAACGGATGCTGTGAAAAGGCTTGTGGATTGTCAGTTGAAGAGAACGTGTTTTCACGCCGGCGGATCGAACCGGGCTGTTCTTCATCGCCAATTCCAGAACCAATACCAGAAATCGTCGATCAACTGAAAGTTGAGACTATCGTCGGCCACCTCCAACTCGATCAACGGCAAGTTGATCCTGTATTTCCCCTTTCGGGTCTTACAGAAGATACCGTCGAACATGTCGCCAAGGCGCTCTGACGGGGGGAGCAACTCCAATACCGTACAACGAAACTCGGTTTCCTCTTGAGCATTGGCCGGCTCGGGGTAGTGGGCCGTAAACGGAAACGTCAGGTTTGCCGAGAGGTACTCGTAGTACCGCGAGAGCGCCGCGTCATCGACGTTGGGCAACGGGCCGCCGGCTAGCCCGAGGGCTGCCGTGATGCGACCCATTTGGCCGTCCTTGGAAAGTGGCGCGGGAACGACTTTCAACTCGGTCCATTGGGAATCGGAAAATAGGTAGGTCGCCATTTCGAATATCTCCAGAAGGCTGGGTCACATGGGTGGGTCGTACGGCACGGTGTCCGCCACCAGAGCCTATACGCACGCGGCATGGGTCGGGGTCGGCAAACAGACTTCCATCCTGCGGTGAATTTCCTCCCGATGGATGGGCACATCCGCCGGCGCGGCAAACCCGAGCTTCACCCGCTCGCCACGCACCTCCAGGATAGTGACTGTGACACCGTCGCCAATGACGATCGCTTCCCCCAGCTTGCGGCTAAGAACTAACATCTCTTGATCCTCCCTGAAAAAGGCTCGAACCAACGCCGACGATGCACGGAAGCTCCGAGTGATTGCGGGGCGGGCGTCCTGCGGATAATCGGCTTCGGGACATGGCGAACTCCTTACCGTGGGTGAGGCGCCGGCTTCTACCGGCATCCCTCCGTCGCTGGGGCATTTTCGCCGAAGAACGACCGCCGGCCACCTAGCAAAACTACGTGCTTCCGCCAAGAAAAAGCGCAGTGCGGCGGTCAAGAAGAGATGATTCCGTGTCGGACGGCGTACTGGGCCAACTCGGCGGTTGTGCGTATCCCCAGCAATTTCAGGATACTTGCCTTGTGAAACTCGGCCGTCCGCGGCGAGATTCGAAGGATTGCCGCCACTTCCTTGGCGGATCGACCTTCGGCAAATAACTGCAAGGCCTCCCTCTGCCGAGGGGTTAAATCGGTGGCCGGGTCTTGCCCCTTCACGCCGCCGTCACGGTAAGCTTGCATCAGTTCCCCGGCGATCAGCGGTGTCACGTAAGTCCGGCCCGCCAAGGCCTCGCGAATCGCGGTCACGAGTTCCGAAGGGGCGGAATGCTTGAGCACGAATCCCGAGGCCCCGAGCTCGAACGCCCTCGCCGCGTAGGTGACATCCTGGTGCATGGTCAGAAAGACAACCTTCGCCGGCACGTCGGCCTTCTTCAGTTGCAGAACGGCTTCAATGCCGTTGAGCAACGGCATGGTAATATCGGCGACGATGACATCGGGGAACAGTTCTTTGGCGCGGGCCACCAGCGTGCGGCCATCTTCCACGATGTCCACGAGTTCGAACTCCGGCTCCAGCAGACTCCTTAAACCCTCCGCCAGGATTCTGTGGTCGTCGGCCAACAACACGCGTGCGCGCTTCATGGCATTTTCCCGGAATAGGGGGCCCAGACTTCAACCAAAGTGCCGTGGCCTGGTTCTGAACGGACCGAGAACTCTCCCCCGATCAATCGGGCCCGCTCTTCCATGCTGGCCAGGCCCAGGCCGGGCTTCCCTGGCGATTGTGCGGGACTGAACCCGACACCCGCATCCTCAATGGAAAGCAGGATGCTATCGTCGGTGGCGGTCAGCGACACGCGTGCTTCTTGAGCGGTTGAGTGTTTGGCGATATTCCTAAGCCCCTCTTGCGCGATCCGGTACAAGCACAAGGCCACCTCTTTAGGGACTCCCGGCGGGATGTCTTGCGGCGTATACCGAACGGAGATTCCCTCCCGTTGCGAGAAGCGGGCGCACTCCGACCGCATCGCATCGACGAGTCCCAGGTCGTCGAGGATCGAAGGATGCAATTGGCGGGACAGGGCATGTACATCCTGGGAGAGGTCGATCAACTGATCCTTGATCTCCCGAAGCTTGCCCGAGAGCGGATCGGAAGAGTCGGCCTCCTGCTCCAACTTGCCGGCTTCGATGGCCAGCACCGCGATCCGCTGAGTCAGGTCGTCGTGCATCTCGCGAGCGATCCGGCATCGCTCGGCTTCCTGTGCCGTGAGAAGTTGTCCGGCCAGCTTGCGGACGGCCTCCTCCGCCAACTTGCGCTCGGCAATCTCCCAGATGGAGTCCATCATCAAGGTCAGTTGATGCACGTCCGTATCGGTATAGTCCGTTTCCTTGTTCGCCACGCCGACCACGGCGACGATATGACCGTCACAGAATACCGGCAGGGTCATGTAACGATAGAGCGGAGCGTGTCCTTCCGGATGTCCTTTCTTCATCGGATGGGGCGCAAGGAAGTCGTTCACGACGATCGGTTGGCGTTGCCGTACGGCTTCTCCCCAGAGGCCGGTCTTATCCAATTGGTACACGGTGGACGGGTTGCGAATGTTGCATTCCCGCATCACCTCTTTCGACCAGGCATGGAGGGTGAATTCTTGTTGTTCCTCGCTGTAGTAATAGATATAACCCAGCTTGCTGTCGGAGAGAGCAATGGCCTCATCCAGCGCCTTGTCGAGCAATTCGCTCAGGGAGTTGGTCTTCTGCCGGGTGATCTCGATCACGCTCCGCAAACGCTTCTCCTCAATTCGGTAAGCCGCTTCCGCCCGCTTCCGCGCGGTGACGTCCTTGATCGAATGAACGACGCCGGTTACCTCCCCGCCGCGACCAAATAACGGATCGGCCGAGACGAGAAACCAAGCGTCTCTCCGCGGGTCGTGGAACTCCGACTCTTCATGTGTCTTCGTCTTCATGGCTTTGGCAAACGGACACCCATGGAAAGGATTCGGTGTTCCGTGCGCGAGGGTATGACAGGAGCTCCCCAGGAGCGTCTCCAGCGGGACGTTGAAAAAAGCTGCCGTTGCCGTATTGCCGCGGACTATCTTGAACTCGCGGTCCAAGATCATGACAGGGTCCTTGATGGCGTCAAAAGTAGTCTGCCACTCTTCAGACGCCTCCTCTCGTTGCCCCTCCGCTCGCCTAAGCTCGGTGATATCCCTAATGCGCGCCCTCTTCGCCAAGAATTCTCCGCCGTCGCCTGCAACAGGCGGGTAGGCGTGTTCGATCGCCTGAAAGAGCAGCGTGCAGGAGCCGCCGGGATCCTGGATCCGACTCACCGAGAACCGCCAACGCGCTGAGCCATTCGGCAGCCCGCGGACATCGTAACCGGATTGCTCGTACGGCTCGCCCGAAGTTGTCACCCGGCAGAAGATCTCGGCGAGGTCGTCCCCGGCGGAAGGGAGAAGCCGGTGCAGTTCCCTGTTCAGCAGAACGACTTCGCGGGAAAGGCCAAGCAAGTTGCCGAAGGAGTCGTTGGCCCATCGCACCTTGAAACCGTCCGCCTCTTGCTCGAAAATCGCGATCCCAGCCAGGCTTTCCTCAGCGAATACGCGCCAACTCTCTTGTTCTGTTCCCGTGCGATCACAAGCGTTCGCGACCACCAGGGATTCGCGCGGCAGTGACGTCCTCATGACGGTTATCTCCTTCCTGGGCGGGTCAACAGCCTGCCCGCTGTTCGGCCCCCCAGGAGTATTCCAAAGTGGTCAGCGAACAGTATAGCAGATATTGCAGAACCGTCGGGAGTTCAAGAATCCTCATTCCTTCCCGGTATCTCCATGCCGCAATGATACGAACTGGCCCGGCCCACCGACTTCCGCAATGCATCGCGATTTCGCTAACCCGTTTGTCAGGCAGTCGTTAGAGTGCACTCTGGCCGGGGGATTCCAGGGGAAATTGCGGTGGGCAAGGTTCGCTGGGTGGAAATGGGGATCACGGATCGATCTTCAGGTGCATCGCGGCGGTCTCGCCGCGGAGGCGCTCGTTGTACATCGGGTAGGCGACGCCCGGCAACATGCAACTCTTGCCGGCCGTCTCGGCGCGGAGGTAGTAGACCAGTTCGTGACGCCCGGCCGGAAGCGAGGCGAAGAAGACGGCCAGACGGTCGTCGCGGAATTCGACGTGGGCCGCTTGCCCGGCGGCCGGCCCGTGGAGTGTGTCGTCAGCGAACTCGCACACGGCCGGACGGCGATCTTCGACGATGATGTACGACTGCGGTTGCTGAAGTTCCACGCTTAAATGCACGGCGGTCACGTCACCCGTGTGCAGGCGCTGGGATAGCGGCTTGCCGGCGACCGTCCTCAACTCGCGGCGGATCCGAACGGCATCGCCGGCTGGCTCAAACTTGTCCAGCCGCTGCACGCCCACGGCGGTAAGCGTGTAGTTGGCCGGCTGAGCGCCATCGACGATCAACTCGACGGGCAGTCCCTCGTCGGCCGGAAGCCGCGTCGCGTCGAGATGAACGCGGCAGACCGGTTCGGCGAGTTGCTCCGGTTCCGTCAGATCAAGCACCGTTTCGCCGCCCACGCGGATCGACACGCGCCGAGCCTTCGGCACGCGGGCGTCGTAACGGAGCATCTGCGAGAGGGCCTCGATGGCCCAAGCTGTTGACCGTGTGCTCCCCCAGCGATGTCCGCGGCGGTGGGCGAGAATCCGTGCGGCGGTCATCCGGCAGTCGGCGAGCGGCGCCCCATAGGCGATCTGCACGCACAGCTTCAGGGCCCGATCATCGGTCGACTCGGCTTGCCAGCCGGCCATACGCGCCCAAAGCCGCTCCCCCGTTTCCACCAGGCCCGTGGTTCGGCAAGCCAGGGCCAGGTAAGCCGCCGCACGGTCCTGCGGCGAAGCGGTCAGCACCCGGCGAGCTTCCTCGCGCAACGCCGCCTTCTCGGCGCGGCCGGCCAGCGAGAGGGCCAGCCACGCGGCGGGTCGCTCGGCTTGAGACATCGTCCCGTCGGCCAGTCGTCGCCGGAGGCATTGGCAGCCACGATCGAGCACGCCCTGGTCGACCGGTGTGCCCGTGTTGCGGCAGCGGGCCAGCCCGTAGACGACGTAGGCGGTCATCCGGTCGTCGGTGCGGTCCTTGGACCACCAGCCCCAGCTTCCGTCGTCGTGCTGAAAACCGTACAGCCGGTCCAGCCCCTTGCGGAGCACGGCAGGCAGTTTCTCCAACGCCTCCGGCGGCAAGCTCACCGGCGATTGCCCGGCCGCTCGCTTGGCCATTACCGCCGGCAGAAACCGGCTCATCGTCTGCTCCACGCAGCCGTACGGATAGTCGATGAGGTAGGCCAGCCCTTCCAGACCGCCGGCGATGTCGGTCCGGGCGATCGTCACGCGCAAGTCGCGGGCGACGAATCCGGCGGGAAGGCCCAACGCCTGCCGGCCGGTGAAGCTGCCACTGAGCGTTACTTCGCGGGCCCGGCCCAGCGGATGCACGGGCAAGGCGCGGCTCTCCGCGTCGCCGGCGTCGCCATCGGCCGCGCGCAAGCCGACGCGAACCTCGTCCATTCCGTCGACGTTGAGCCAGACCGCCAACCGCACGGACTCCCCGGCGGGCACGTCGACACGGCCCGCGGCGTGAGTTTGGTTTTCCTCCGTGGCGATCCGCCAAGGTACACCCGCGCCGTCCGTCGGCTCGACGCTTGCCCCGGTCACCTCCCAGGCGACGTCGCAGGTCCGCGGCTGCCCGGTGGCGTTGTGGATCAGGCCGACGGCTTGCAGCCGGTCGCCTTCGACGGCGAATCGGGGCAGAAACAACTGCACGGCCAGCGGCTGTGTCACCTCCAGCGTCGTCCGGCCGACGCCGATTTCCGTCTGCCGTGTCAGGGCGACGCAGGTGAGCCGATACCGGGTGAGCGAGTCGGGCAGGCGGAACGAGGTCCGCACCGTGCCGTCAGGTCCGGTTCGGAGTTGCGGCTGCCAGGCGGCCGTTTCACGGAAGTCGGTGCGCAGCCGGGCCAAGGGGACGCTGACCGCCGGCGGCTCCCCGTCAAATGATCCCGGGCTCGGCGCAAGGCTCTCCGGCGCCGGTCGGCCGCCCTCAAGCTGCTGGAGTGCATTCACCTGCTGCTTGAGGGCTTGGGCCATCTCGCGCTGGGCCATCTGCATGGCTTTGGCTGCCTGTTCCAGTTCTACCATCGAGCGATTCAGCCGCCGGCTGCCGGGACCGATCCGCCATGTCTTCCGCAGGTAGCGCCGCGACGGGTGCGGATCGCTGAAATGCTGTGGCAGTAGGTCGACACGATCCGAACCGAACGCAAACACGCTCTGGTCCACGGCGGCAAGCGAGACCTCGGCTTCGCACGGCGCGCCGGCGGCGTCGGTCGCCCGGATCGAAACGTCGACCTCCTCGCCCGGCCGGTACTTGGTGGCGCCGGTTTGCACGGTGACGTCCAGTCGCTGTCCGCCGGGGCGGTGGTCGGGATCGATCACGTCCACGCGGCACCAGAGCGGATCCTCGCTGCCGTCGCCCAGTTCTTCGAGCTTCGCCAGTTCCTGAGCCCGGGCGTGTTCGTCGTAGCGCAGCACATCTCCCTCGGCCGAAAGGATCCGGCCCTGGAGATAGAAGTTGGGTAGATAACGCTTCTTGACGGGGACTTCCACAACGTGATAACAGCCGGTCTCTTCCGCTACGGTCACCGAGGCGGCCACGTAGTCGACGATCGTGCGGCCTTCCATGGTCAGTATCAGCCGGGCGCTTCGGGCGGGAACGTACAGCAGTACGCGAAGCGTCCCGCCGACGGTAACATGCTGCCGGTCCATCAGAGCCGTCAGATCCAACTTGCGGTCCCGCCAGTCATACGACCGCCAGCCGTCCTCTTCCGCTTCGTAGTTGCTCAGGTTCACCCATCGCGGCAGTCCGACCGGCTCGTCCGCTTCGGCGTCCTGCAATTCGGTCTCTCGCCCGGGCAGCGCACCGGGTGGCCGGTCGCCGCCGTAGGCGAAGATCTCCGTCTGCTTCCCCGCGGCCGAGATCGTATACCAACCCGGCTCGGGCAACACAACTCGGGCGGCGCCGTCGACCGTCTTGTACGTGTTGCGGTAGGCGTCATCGGACCGTGCCTGCGAAGCGGCGACGTGCTTTGCCGTCGTGCGCACCTCCAGCGGCTCGCCCACGGCGACAAATCGCGGCAAGTCGCTCAACGGGTCGCCGGACGCGTGCGGCGAGGTGCTCTCGACCTGCGAAGAGACGATCGTCGTTACCGTGCGTCCGCTGGGGTCCGTCAGCGAGCCGATCAACCGATAGGCCCCGGCGGCGAGACGCTTGGGTAGCGTCAGTTCGAGTCGTGCCGCGCCGTGTTCATCCAACGCGACGGTCTTGCGAACCAGCGGCTTCCATGCTTCGGGCCGCACGAGGCGAACCTCCGCCGTGCCCCCGGCCACGGGGCGGCCGAAGTAGTACTGCCCGGAGAGTTGAAGTCTCAGCACGTCGCCCGCGGCGATCGTCTGGGGCATGTCGACCACGGTCAATGCGAAATTCGGCCGGCGATAGTACTTCACCGCAAACACGGCCGGCACGATCCGGTCCATTCCGCCGACGCGGACCCGCAACGTGTAGGTTCCCACGGTCGTCTCGTCCGGCAGTACGAAGCCCGACGCGGCGGTGCCGAAGTCGCCGAGCGTGGCCGTGGCGCTGCCGGCGGAGCGACCTTTCGGGTCGAGCACGTCGAACGAGAGGTCCGTCTGCTGATCGGGCACTTCGAGTGTTTGCGCCCAGTCGAAATCGCCGGCGCGGAATTCGTGCGGGTCACGACTGCCGTCGTCCGGTGCGTCGGGCAAACGGCGAACGATCAGCTTCACGCCGACCTGCTGCCCCGGCCGGTAGACGGGCCGATCGGTGTAGGCGGCCACGACGTATCGGTCGGCATACGCATGGGCCATCGCCGTCTCTTTCCGAGCCGACACGTCCCGAAGCGCCCGCATCTGCCGGATTTCGTGTCTGCCGTCGAGTTCCGACCGGTAGACGCCCTCGAATACCCGTCCGAAACCGCCCACTGCGAAGCGGCCGTCACGCTCGGCGACGATCGGCCGATCGCCGGCGGCAAACACGCGAGCAAACGCCACCCCGTCGGTGTTGGTAATCGCCCGGCCGAGCATTCCGTCGGCATGAAGCTGGGCACCGGCCAGTGGCTCGTCTCCGTCGGTGTCGCTGACCGCGGCAAACACGCCGTCGCGGCAGCGGCGGAGCACCAGGCACAGCGGATCGACCACGATCGGGGCGTAGACGGTCTGCCCGTTGGCCTCGATCGTCAGGACGTAGGCCCCCGGCCGATCGAGCGGTTCGCCGGGGATCTCCAACAACCGGTCGCATTGCCAACTGCTCAGCCGCCTCCATCCCGGCCAATACGACTTTTCCAACCGCTGCCGATACTGCCAGCAACGGTCGTCGAAATACTCGGCCTCCTGGTCTTCGTACCCGTCTTCCCAATAGTCGGCGTGATCGTTCTCCCCCCGGTCGAGATCCAACGCCTTGAGTTGGGTCACGTCGACGTGCCACTGGTGGACCAGATCATCGGGCGCCAGTCGCGGCAACCGGTGCAGCTCGCGCTGTAGTTGGCGGATTTGCCTCTGCTGGAGGTCGTGCATCGCCCAATGACTCTTCGCCGTTTCCAAGAGCCCGTGGTACTGAAGCCCGTAGTCGCGAAAGACGAAATGCTCGCCGATCTGCCGCGTGACGTCCAGCAGCACTTCGGGCCGGTCGACGCGATAGAGCTTCAGCGACAACCGGTCGGCGTTTCGCGCGTCGACCACCACCGGGGCACTCTTGCCGGCGGCGTAGGCCCCGGCGACGTCGGCGGTCACGACCGTATTGTTCCGCTGGATTTCAGTCAGCCAGTGTCGCGCACGCCGGGCGAGATCGCCCTCGTTGATCGACCGCAACAACTTCACCGCGCGGGCGACGTCCTTATGCTCGGGATCGGCGATCCGCCAGAAGAAGTCGGGCTCTTCCGGGCGCTCGGGGCTGGCGTCGGGGCGATCCTCGGTATCTTTGTCGGGTTCGGCCGCGAGTCGCTGAGCCAGCACGTCGCGTGCCCTTTGGAGTTGATCGCGCGGCAGATCAACGCGCATCCAAGCTTCGCCGCCGTGGGCCGGATCCCAGCGGAAATCGTCGTCGCCGTGCCGGACTTCCTCCCGGAGAACCTTCAGCCGCCGCTGCATCCGGCTCGACCGGTTGGGCAGTGGAGGCGGAGCGCAGGCGGCGTGCCAGGTGAGGTGTTTCGCTAAGAGCATCAATGCCAGCATGTACCGCGCCTCGGAGGGCAACTCCTCATCGGCATAGGTTTCGGCAATCATCGGCAGCAGAGCAAGCTGTTGGTTGGTCGATTCGGCGGCGGCGAAACCATCCAGCAGTGTTTCTGTCTCAAGCACGCGACCGGCCGTGTTCATCCTCAGCCGACGACACCTCAACGTCGGGCCGTCCACCCGCACCAGGCGCACGTTCCCTCCGACTTCAAACTCGCCGGAGGACGTCTCGAACATAAGCATATCGCCGGTAAGCGGCGCGGCGGTGCCGGGCAGACCGTCGATGACCACTTCGTGCATCCCGTGCAAGAGCCTCTTGCCGCCCGGTTTTCCGGTCGTCAACGTCAGCACCCGGCAGGATATGTGTAGCCGGCCCAGCCGGACTTCCACCGAATCGGTGTAGACCAGCGACGCGCCGTCGCGGTGTTTCTTGCGGGAGCGGATTGTCATCTCCACGGTCGTCTCGCTCGCCTCGGTGGTGTCGTGCGCTTCGGCGGCGTCGATCAGCGCGACTTCGCTTTCCAGCAGCGGCCGGATGCAGGACTGCCACGCCTGGTCGGGGCTAAGATTCGCCAGCCGGCGTTCAAGCTTTGCGCCGTCGGTCAGATAATCGAGCCGCCCGGCCCGCGCGAGCAAGGCCGACCGCTGGTCATCCCGGCCCAGCAATTTCAGGGCAAAGAGCCGCTCGACCAGATGCCGCGAAGCGTCCAAATAGGCGCCGCGAAGCCGGTCGCGGCACCGGCGCAACGCCGCCGCGTCGGCTCCCTGTTCCGTGCGGTCCAGGAAGTCGGCCTCGCGGGTTAGGCGGCGGTCCAGATCGCGCAGGGCGTAGAGGGCCTCGTAGCGCCGGCCGCGGATCACCTCCAATGCGGCCGCGTTGCGCGAAAGACCGTCACGTTGAAATTCCGCCAAGCGGGCTTTCTCCAGGGCGACGCCGGGAAAATCGCCGGGCAGCCGCAGACGCGACGCGGCCGCCAACATCGCCGCGCGGTCTTCGTCGATGCCGCCCAGGATCAGCCGAAAGACACTCAGCCACGCGCTGTCCGCATCGGCCGATTCCAGACGATCAACTTCCCGGCGAAACTCGGTGACCGCCGCCGGGTTGGCTGCCGCCGCGTCAACCGGCAACATCCCCCAACACGCCCACTCGTGGCCGGGGGCCTGCTCCGCGGCGACCTCGGCTTGGCAGACGATCAGTAACAGCCCGGCAAATGCGAGGTGCGGGGGAATCGCGCGTGTCATGATGTTCTTCTCCAAAACCAGGCTTTGTCTCAGTGCCCGTACGATGGCCCTCCGAGGCCGTCGCGGAGGTGTGC
>CAYUIQ010000015.1:0-62168 GCA_964444795.1 uncultured Planctomycetaceae bacterium | reverse complement strand
CCCAGTTGCAGACGATCTGGGGGCTCCCTGCTCGTTCCTCGCAGTCCGACCCCAGGCATCCCGGCAAAGTACGGGAACGAGATCTATCGCGGGAAGCGTTCCTGCACGGCCTGCACGGTCAGCTCTTCCTCGCGCATCGCTTCCATGGCCAGCACGGCCGCGTCGGCGGCTTGGATGGTCGTCAGGCAGGGAATGCCCTGGGAAACGGCCGATGCGCGGATGCGGCCTTCGTCGGTTCGGGCTCCCTTGCCGCTAGGCGTGTTCATCACCAACTGCACGTCGCCGTCGACCATCATGTCCAAGAGATTGGGATGCCCCTCCTGGATCTTTTTCAGTGGACGGACTGTGATGCCCGCTTCTTTGAGGCATTGGGCCGTCCCTCGCGTGGCCAGAAGTTCGTAACCCAACTTCTCCAAGCGTGCGGCCAGACCCGTCATGTGTTCTTTCGCCCGATCGGCGACGCTGAGGAAGATCTTGCCGCTGGCCGGCAGAACCGTTCCGGCCGACAACTGGCTCTTGGCAAAGGCCAGCGAGAATCGCGGGCTGATCCCCATCACCTCGCCGGTCGATTTCATCTCCGGCCCCAGCACGATATCCACGCCCGCAAACTTCGCAAACGGGAAGACGCTCTCCTTGACCGATACGTGGGCGGGGATCGGCTCGCGGGTGAATCCCTGCTCGGCCATCGAGACGCCCACCATCACCTTGGCCGCTATCTTGGCGATGGGCACACCCGTGGCTTTGGAGACAAACGGCACCGTGCGGCTCGCCCGGGGGTTCACCTCCAGCACGTAGACCGCCGGCCGCCCGTCCTCCGTCTTGATGGCGTATTGCACGTTCATCAGGCCCTTGACCTGCAATCGGGTCGCCATCGCCCGGGTCGCCTGACGAATTTCCTCGACCACGGGGCCGGGCAGGCTGTAGGGTGGAATCGCACAGGCCGAGTCACCCGAGTGGACGCCCGCCTCCTCGATGTGTTCCATCACGCCCGCCACAATCACCTCCTGGCCGTCGCCGATCGCGTCGACGTCGACCTCGACGGCATCTTCCAGGAAGCTGTCGATCAGCACGGGTTGCCCCTGTGCCACCAGAAAGGCCTCGACGACGAACCGTTCGAACTGCTTGTCGTCGTAACAGATCTCCATCGCCCGGCCACCAAGCACGAAACTGGGGCGTACGAGCACGGGAAACCCGATCTTGGCCACCGCGGCCCGGGCCTCGTCCATCGTTCGGGCGATGCCGTTGGGCGGCTGCTTCAGGCCGAGTTGGTCGAGCAGGTTGGTGAACTTCTCGCGGTCTTCGGCGTCCTCGATCGTGTCAACGCTGGTCCCCACGATCGGCACCCCGGCGTTGGAAAGCGCCCGG
This sequence comes from uncultured Planctomycetaceae bacterium, assembly GCA_964444795.1. Lineage (GTDB taxonomy): Bacteria > Planctomycetota > Planctomycetia > Pirellulales > Thermoguttaceae > JABMRP01. Next base: position 60,803 of record CAYUIQ010000015.1, on the reverse strand, counting down.
GCCAAATTGAGCGGGGTCTGCCCGCCAAACTGAACGATTACGCCGTCGGGTTGCACCCGATCACAGATGTTCAGAACGTCTTCCGTCGTCAGCGGCTCGAAAAAGAGCAGATCGCTCGTGTCGTAGTCGGTGCTGACCGTCTCGGGATTCGAGTTGACCATGACCGACTCGATCTCCAACTCGCGCAGGGCGAAGCTGGCGTGACAGCAACAGTAGTCGAACTCGATCCCCTGCCCAATCCGGTTCGGCCCGCCGCCGAGAATGATCACGCGCTTCTTACCGGGTGGCTTGGGTGGGGTTTCGTCTTCGTCCTCGTAGGTCGAGTAATAGTAAGGCGTGTAGGCCTCGAATTCGGCGGCACACGTATCGACCGACTTGAACGTGGCCACAATCCCCGCCTCGACGCGCCGACGGCGAACGTCCATCTCCGTGGCGCTGAGGATCACGGCCAACTGCCGATCGGAGAAGCCGTTCCGCTTGGCCGTGCGAAGCAACGCCACGGAGATCTCCGCCAAGCCGCCCTGCCGGCGAAGTTCTTCCTCAATGTCGACGATTTCCCGCAGATTGGCCAGGAACCAGGGGTCGATGCCGGTCGTTTCGTAAATCTCCTCGATCGACCAGCCGTATTTCATCGCGTAGCGAATATACCAGGCCCGCTCGGCGCAGGGTACGGCCAGCTTCGAGCGGACGTCGTCGGGCGTGGGCTGTTCGTCGGTTCCCCAGAGGTCCTTTCCGTCGCAGCCGAAGCCGAAGCTACCCACCTCCAGCCCGCGCAACGCCTTCTGAAACGACTCCTTGAACGTCCGCCCGATGGCCATCGTCTCGCCCACGCTCTTCATCTGCGTGGTGAGCCGGGGGTCGGCCTCGGGGAATTTCTCGAAGGCGAACCGGGGGATCTTTGTCACCACGTAGTCGATCGTCGGCTCGAAACAGGCCTTCGTCTCGCGGGTAATGTCGTTGGGCAGTTCGTGCAACAGGTAGCCGACCGCCAGTTTGGCCGCGATCTTGGCAATCGGGAAACCCGTCGCCTTGGAGGCCAACGCGCTGGACCGGCTGACGCGCGGGTTCATCTCGATCACCACCATCCGCCCGTTATCGGGATGGATGGCGAACTGGATATTCGATCCGCCCGTCTCGACGCCGATCTCGCGGATCACCGCCAGTGAGGCGTCGCGCATCCGCTGGTATTCCTTGTCGGTCAGCGTTTGTGCCGGGGCCACGGTGATCGAATCGCCCGTGTGGACGCCCATCGCGTCGAAGTTTTCGATCGAGCAGATGATCACGACGTTGTCCTCGACGTCGCGCATTACCTCCATCTCGTATTCTTTCCAGCCGATGATCGATTCTTCGAGCAACACCTGAGTGGTGGGCGATAGGGCCAGTCCGCGGGAAACGAGGTGATCGAATTCGTCGCGGTTGTAGGCGATACTCGAACCCGTTCCGCCTAAGGTGAAGCTGGGCCGCACGACACAAGGCAACCCGATCTCGTCGATCACCGCTTGCGCCTCTTGCAGCGTATGGACCGTCTCACCGCGGCAGAGGTCCAAGCCGATGTTCTCCATCGCCACCTTGAACTGGTCGCGTTCCTCGGCTTTGGCAATAACCCGGGCGTTGGCGCCGATCATCTCGACGCCGAACTTCTCCAACACGCCCTCGCGGTCCAGGTCCATGGCCAAATTCAACCCGGTCTGACCGCCCAAGGTGGGCAACAGCACGTCGGGCCGCTCGGCCTCGATGACCTTGGCCACCGCCTCGCAGGTGAGCGGCTCGATATACGTGCGGTCGGCCGTATCGGGATCGGTCATGATGGTCGCCGGATTCGAGTTGACCAAAACGACCTCGTACCCCTCCTCCCGCAACGCCTTACACGCCTGGGTGCCCGAGTAATCGAACTCACACGCCTGACCAATAATGATCGGCCCGGAGCCAATCAGCAGAATCTTCGCAATGTCGTCGCGACGCGGCACGGGTGGGTACCTTTTCCCTTGTTTCTTCGCTGCAAGCCAACCGCCGGAAGCGGTCCCCCTACAAGAGGGCCGTGATCGGTCTAAAATCTCTTGATGATACCACAGGGAGAGGCGGGTTTTCAAGGGGCGGGAGGCAAGACCCCACCCGACGGGGCATGGCAATGCTGGGTGTTGACCGGTTTGCTGCAAGGTGTCCCAACGGCCTGAAACCGGGTAACCCTCTGGAGGACCAAGTTCCATGCGGCGGGGAACTGGCTATCCGCTTTCGGCCATCCGAGAAGCAATTGCGACGGTTGTTGGTTGGACGATGGTGATTGCCGTCACCATCGTGGGAGGCTTCTTCGTCGGCTACTGGATAGGGCATGGAGAGATTATGCCCATGAACGCTACCCTTGAGGCGATGGCTTGGCTCCCCGTCGTGTGGCTGGGTCGTCCCGTGGTACTCATCGCTTATGGCGTAGCCGCGTTGGCCGTGTACGTGCCGATACGCTGCTGCGAGTCCGAATGGATGCGATGGGCCGCAGCGCTGGTGAATCTTCTGACGTGGATTGCCGTCATCGCCGTGGAGGTCGAGCGGTCCTCGCACGGAAAGTTCTGGCAATGGTAAGACCGCTGTCAACACCAGGGCATTTCCAGGGCCAGGCTGCCGGTGGCCGGGCGCACTTGTGGATCACCCGTCGTGGATCTTGATCCACAGAAACACAGCGTTGCTCTTAGTCCCGTACGTCGTGCAGTGGGTCGAGTAACCGGACATCGGATACAGCAGCCCGCGGATGTACCCCCACTGGTTTATTTTCATTTGTTCCAACATGTTCACGAAACGCCGGGCGGAAATCTCGTCGCCACCGCCCCCGAGAGCAATGCTATCGTTGCGGAACTTCGGCTGTCTCAGTATTCCACCCCACACCCCGGACTTCGAATACGTGATGACAATTCTGGCCCCGTTCCGGGAAAACCATTGCAACTCTTCGAACAGTAGGCGAGCAATTGTTGCGGAGGCCAGTACGTTCACGGCCACTTTGTATTTCTCATCCAGCCCGCCCAGGGAGACATTCGCATGGCCCGCCATTTTCTGCAGAAGTTCGAATCCCCTGATAACTTTGCCCGGATCGGCCAGTTTCTTAGGGCTCATCACATAGCGTATCCTCTGTGCGACACCTTGCGCACTGACCTTAAATGCCACAACGAACCTCCCTCGGGATCAAGGATCAGAAACTCTGACCGGCCATCCATGTGAACGTGGGGGCTAACTGATAGCGATTTCAATCCTATAGCGAGCCCGACTTTACCATGGATGAGGCTCGTGTTTCAATGACCGGCCGAGATGTCGAGCCGATTTCGCGCCGTGAGCGTGCAAAACCACTCGCCACACGCCCCGGCGGGGGGTGTGTCGCCGGTTTTGGGGCCAAGATCGGTCCGATCATGCAGGAATAGCACCCGAAACCTTCGTCCGTGGCCTTCACACCGGTCCGTCGGCGCGCAACGACAGCGGGTCCGGGATTGCCGAGGAAATTGGCCACCGTTTGGTCGGAGATGAGGAGGAAAACGGAAAAGGACCGGCATTATCCCGCTCTCTCTCACGGTAGCACGCCCCGCTCTTCTTCTCAATCACAAACTGCCCGTTTCGGCCAGATGGCGCCAATAGGCCAGCGTGTCGGCGACGGTTTGCTCCAGCGGGATCTCCGGTTGCCAGCCGGTGGTTTCGACGAGCCGGGTGATGTCGGCGACGTGGTCCTGTTTGAAGCCGGGATGAAGCTCTTCGATGGGGCGATTAGGATCGGCCAGATTGCGGAGGATATCGAGCACGTCGCCCGTGCGGCGTTGGATTCCCGATCCGACATTGTAGATCTCGCCGCGCCGGCCTCGTTTTACCAATAGCCGATAGGCGCGAACGACGTCGCGAACGTCGGTCAGGTCGATACGCGCTTCGGCGGTGTGGATGCGCACCGGTTCGGCGAGGCTGGTGACAAACTGCCGGGTCCACTCGGGGAGCATCATTCGCGGGCTCTGCCGCGGGCCCGTGTGCTGGAAGGCGCGGACGACCAGCGCGTCGCAACCTTGGGCGACCGAGTCGCGGACCTCTTGCTCGGCGGCCAGCTTGGTGCGGCCGTATCCGCGGCGCGGTCCCAGGGGAGCCGACTCGTCGACCCGGCAGTTTCGACGTCCCACGGGAGCGTAGACGTGGGAACTGCCGACGGCCAACACGCGGGGTCGTGGCTCGGGCAGCGACCGGGCCAGTTGCATCACGCGCCGCGTTCCGCCGACGTTGATTTCCATCGCCCCAGCGGTCGGTTCCTCGGCGCCGCAGTCACCCGGCACGCTCAGTGCCGCCAGATGGTAGATGCAGGTGGGGCGAAACTCGGCAATCCGCCGCCGCGCGTTCGGGGGCACACCCGACGGATCGCCCAGATCCCAGGCCACCATGGCCACACCGTCGGCGAAGAACTCGGGGCGGCCGTTTTCCCAGGTTCCATCGGGCGAACAGCCGAGAACCGAGTCGCCCTGATTGAGCAGATGCCGGGCGAGGAACCCGCCGACGAAGCCCGATATTCCCGTGATAAGAGCCCGCTGCGGCATGATTCTGGCAGCCCGTTGCAAAAGTGGCGTGCCACTGCCTGCAGGCAAGCAGTGGCACACGCACACGTTTCCGTTACGAGGTTTCGTCCGGGCCGTTTTCCTCACCCTCTTCATCGTCGCGGGGAACTCGTTTGACGGCGGTCAAGGCGTCGCCGGAGTCGAGGTTCATCAACCGCACTCCCTGTGTATTGCGGCCGACGACGCGGATCTCGCCCGCCCGGATGCGTTGGATCTTGCCCCGGGCGGTCATCATCAGCACTTCGTCGTCCTCCCGAACTCGGACCGCGCCGATCACTGGTCCGTTGCGCGAGGTCGTGCGGATATCGCGCACCCCCTTGCCGCCGCGGCGCTGGGCCCGATAGCGGTTTTGCGAAGAGACGGCATCGCCGTTGCCGCCCGCTTCCTCGTCGGTGCTTTCGTCCGCGTCTTCGGTGGAGATCGCTTCGGTTTCCATCTCCTCAGCGTCCGCTGCGACGTTGGGTCCAAAGGGCGTGCGTTTGCCGTAACCGTTGACACACGCGGTCAACAGGGCCGCCTCCGGGTCGGCCACCACCATGCCCACCACGAGATCGTCGCCGATCAGTTTGATTCCCTTGACGCCGCTGGAGTTTCGGCCCATCGATCGGGCGTCGGCCTGATTGAAACGGATGGCCATGCCGTTGGCCGTCGCCAGGACCACTTCGTCGTCCCGTTTGGTCACCACGACGTCGACCAGTTCGTCGCCCTCGCGGAGCTTGATGGCGATGATGCCGCTTCTCAGCGGGCGGCGATAGGCTTTCAACGGTGTCTTCTTCACCAATCCCCGGCTGGTCGCCATCATGAGGAAATGGTCGGGCTCGTCGAAATCGCGTACCGCGCGGCAATCGGCGATGCATTCGCCTTCGGCCAGATTGAGCAGATTGACCACGGCCCGGCCGCGACTGTCGCGCCCCAACTCGGGCAGTTCGTACACTTTCTGCCAATAGACCTTGCCGTGATTGGTGAAGAACAGCAGGTAGTCGTGTGTGCTGGCGATGAACAGGTGCTGGATCGGATCCGCGTCTTCGGTCTTGGCTCCCTTGAGCCCCTTGCCGCCGCGGCGCTGAGCACGATAGGCCTTCACCGCGGTACGCTTGATGTACCCGTTGTGGCTGATCGAGACGACCATGGTCTCTTCGGTGATGAGGTCTTCCAGATCGATGCCGCCGAGTTCTTCCCCGCTGATCTCCGTGCGGCGGGGGTTGCCGTGCTTGCGTTTCAGATCGCGAAGATCCTGGCGGATCATGTCGCGGATGATCTCCTCGTCGGACAAGATGCGGTTGTACTGGCCGATTTCGTCGAGCAGTTTGTGGTGTTCGCCGCCCAGTTTCTCCTGCTCCAGGTTGACCAACTGCCCCAGCGTCATGCGGAGGATGGCGTCGGCTTGCACGGGCGTGAGCGAGTAGTCTTCGGCCGCGCCGCGCTCCTGCTCGAAGACCGCGAACCCGTCGTCGCCCAGCGCGCGGCGCAACATGGCCGCCGGACACTTGATCTCGCACAACCGCGTCTTGGCTTCCGCCTGTGTGCCCGAAGAGCGGATCACGCGGATCACTTCGTCGATGTTGGCATGGGCGATCAGCAGCCCCTCGACCGTGTGCTTCCGCTGCCGGGCTTTGGCCAGCAGAAACTGCGTGCGGCGCCGGATCACCTCAACGCGGTGGCGGAGAAATTCCTCCAGCAGTTCCTTGAACGACAATACCCGCGGCTTGCCGTCGACCAGGGCCAAGAGAATGATCGAAAAGGTGTCTTGCAGGGGCGAAAACTGGTAGAGCTGGTTGAGTACGACGTCGGGGGTGGCGTCCCGCTTCAACTCGAGGATCAACCGCACCGGTTCCTTCAGGTCGCTTTCGTTGCGAATGGCCGAGATGCCCGGGATGCGGCCCCCGGTGACCAGCGCGGCGATACGCTCTTCGATGCGGTCGCGGGCTTGCTGGTAGGGGATCTCGCTGACCACGATGCGGAAGCGATTTTTCTTGTATTCCTCGATATGTGCCCGCGCGCGGACGACGATCGTCGAGCGGCCCGCGTGGTAACCCCGGCGAATGCCGGTTCGTCCGCAGACGATCCCGCCGGTCGGGAAGTCGGGGCCGGGGCAGATTTCCATCAGTTGATCGATCGACACCTCCGGTTCGTCGAGCACCCGGATCAGCGAGTCGCAGATCTCCCCCAGATTGTGCGGCGGGATCGACGTGGCCATACCCACCGCGATGCCGTTGGCCCCGTTGACCAGCAGGTTGGGGAACTTCGAGGGCAGGACCGACGGTTCGGTGTTTCGTTCGTCGTAGGTGGGAATGAAGTCGACCGTGTCGAGCTTCAGGTCTTCCAGCATCAAGGCGGCGATCGGCGACATCCGCGCTTCGGTATACCGCATGGCCGCCGGCGGCAGCCCGGCGATCGACCCGAAGTTACCCTGCTTGTCGACCAGCACGTGCCGCAAGTTCCACTCCTGGGCCATTCGCACCAGGGTTGGGTAGATCACGCTTTCGCCGTGCGGGTGGTAATTGCCGCTCGTATCGCCGGAGATCTTCGCGCACTTGACCCGTCCCGCGCCGGGCGTCAGGTTCAGGTCGTTCATGGCAACCAGAATCCGCCGCTGCGAGGGTTTCAACCCGTCACGGGCGTCGGGCAGCGCGCGGCTGACGATCACGCTCATCGCGTAGGTCAGGTAGCTGTCCTTGAGCTCCTCTTCGATCGGCAGATCGAACAAACGTCCCGAGGAGCCGCCATTGCCGTCCGGAACGTCCGGGCCGTGTTCAGGATCCGCGGGGCCGGAGGGGGGGTCCGAGTCGGTAGGCAAGGGGGGTGTCCTTTCGCCGGATGTTGTCTCGCGGCCCCCGGTGCGTTGCCCGTTTTCTCGGGGAACAACCAGGCCGCTTCAGGAGCCTCAATGAATTCTAGTCAGTATACCGGTTCGCGTGCGATATCACAACCGCGACCGAGAAAAAACTGTCGTCGCAAAGTGCCTTGTGACAAGAACTTGCGATTTCATCTTTCCAGTCCATCCAAAGCCATCCCGGCAGGTCGCGGCGAAGCCGATTTATCGCTTCGAAGCAACGAATTTCGGCGGAAAATAGTCCAGAAAACGGAGCCTTCCCGCGATGGGTTGGCGCGCCTTGCCGGAGCGGCAGCAGATCAGGGGGGAGTCCTGTCCGCGCGGTGTGCCGTTCCGCCAGGAACAAGAGAAGACTCACCGCGCGGAGCGGGCCGCATACCTTGGCGCTTTCCGTGTCGGCGTTTGCGATCGCGCGCCGAGGCGATCACCGTCAGCACGAGTACGATCGCGCAGCCCTGGTATCCTGGATGGCCTGTGCGGCGATCACCCCGAGCGCATCGCGGGGGGGCGTTGCTCAGGAGGAGCACCCATCGGGCGAGGCTCAACGCAGGCTGGCCCGAGGGCTATCGACGATACCGGTTGCGCCGCTTTTCCCCTACCCCACGCCGGATTCTCGCTCCTTTCCGCCCTTTACAAATCTTCCCATGCGGGGCCGTTCATGGTATAGTGGAGATTGGGTTTTACGACACGATTTGCCGACATGGAAACATCGTTCCACCGACTTTCCCGCCCCCGCCTACTTTGGGCCCCTCCTCTGGCTGCCGTGGCAACCCGTGAGAAGGCGGGCGGTTTCCTTGTCCAGCGCTGGAGGTAACCGGATGACGAAGCTGATGTCGCGACGGCACCACAACCCGGCCCAAATTGGCGGTCTGTGTGACGGAGAAGCCACCGTGATTGCCAACTCCGCCGCCACGGAGATCTTCCTTCGCTGCGCGCCAGTGGCATCGGGGACCAGCAAGAACGGCTGCCGACGCCAGGCGGATGTCCTCTACGACAGCCTCGTGCAACTGCTCGACGAGGTGGGCGCCAAGATGGACCACGTCGTTGCCGAGCGTGTCTTCTTCCGCAACGTCACCGCCGACTTCGACGATTTCCAGACCGTTCGCATGGACGCCTATCGGAAGCAGGGCATCAGCGGCAATCTTCTCCCGGCCACCACGTACCTTCAGCAACCACCCTGCCGTCTCGGGCAAGATATCGAGATGCAGGCCTACGCCGTTGTGCCGCAATCATCCGAAACCGCGCGGGTCCACCATCTTTCGACGTCCCAAGAACACGCCACGGTCAAACTACTTGAGATCGGTCCCGCGAGCCACCTCTACATCGGCAACCTGATCGGCACCGACGACGACGGACGGCTGATCGATGGGTTCCGCGGGCAAAGCGACGCCATGTTTGCCACTGCCGAGGCAATGCTCCAGGAGCACGGGTTGGCCTTCCCCGACGTGCTGCGAACCTGGATCCATCTGGAGGAAATGGAGCGCGATTACGACGAACTCAATGCCTCGCGAAATGCTTTCTTCGCGGAGCACGACGTCGAGCGATTGCCGGCCAGCACGGGTATCAGCGCGGGACTGCATCCTCCCGGGGCGCTTTGCTCGCTGGACGTCTACACCTTGATGAACCCCGAGATCGCCCAAATCGAATTGATGCACACGCCCACGCTCAACGAAGCGCCCGAGTACGGCTCGGCCTTCGCGCGCGGCATGAAGATGGCCCTGCCCGAACAGACCAGCTTGTTCATCTCGGGCACCGCCAGCGTCGACGAAGCGGGAGCGACCGTCCACACCGGCGACGTTCGGGCGCAGTTCCATCGTACGCTGACCAACATCGATGGACTGTTGAAACCTCACGGCGCAACCTTTGCCGACATGGCCCACGTGGTCACGTTCCTCAAATCGGCCGCCGACCGCGAACTGTTCGACGAAGTCTGCCAGGAGCGAGGATTCGTCGACACCCCCCATTCGATCGTCGAAGCCCACGTTTGCCGCCCCGATCTGCTCTGCGAAATCGAAGGCATCGCGGTCGTACCGACGAAGTAGTTTAGCCCGGGCACTTGTGCCCGGCGCGCCTATGGCACCCGAAACGTAGACGACTCACCCGTCAATCGGCCAAAATTGACCGCAGGACGTGCCGCGTCTTGCGCTGTCGTTCGCAGTGTACTCGGGCGAGCAGGACGCCGCCGCCGAGGCCAAGGAGCATGAACGTCGCCGGCTCGGGAACGGCTGCGGCCCCCGTCAGTTGGTAGGTGAACGTTGCACCTGGCTCGCCGACCACCGCGCCCTCGTCGGTGACGATCGTCACGCTGGCACCAAAGGATCCGGCTGGGCCGGTTGGCGAGAACTCGATCACAAGGGCAACTTCCTCACCCTTGTGCAGCACGATTCCCGGCGTGAGACCGATGAGGTCGAACATCGGGGCGTCCGGTCCTTCGAGAGTGATGTCGACCAGCGTCAGGTCGGTCAGGTCGGCCCGGCCGAGGTCGTCGTCGGTGCTTGCGTTCCGTATCAGCCCCTCCAGGGTAGCCGTATTTCCGGGCGGCACCGAGCCGAAATCGAACGTCGATCCGGACACGAGCGTACAATCGAACAGCGGCCCCACACCCGTGCCGGTGAGTTCGACGACAACGTCCTCCTCGGTGGTTCCCGGGAAGCCGGCGTTAACGACCACCGATCCGGTATCGGGCACTCCTTCGGATCGCGCCGTCGGAGCATATGCGTAGTCCCGCACTTCACCGTCACCAACGAAAAGGATACCCGTCGTCCCCTCCTGATCCACGTCGTACTGTGCGGGAAACGGTGGCGCCAGGGCCGTGTTGTCGAATAGGGCTCTGAGGGCAGAAAAGCCCTGCCCCGCATTGTCGACCCCGAGGGTCCCCGACTTGACCGTGCCGACGCGGGTCGGACCGAAGTCGAGCTGCAGGTCGTCCGTGTCGGAATCGGCACTCGAGAAGGTCTTCACGTCCAGTGTCGCGACCGATGGCACGGTGGGGTCGCCCTGGCCCGAACCGACCCGATCCCACCCGATCAAATCCAGAACGGCCAGATCGGAGGTGCTGACCACGTGGTTGGACTCTCCGATTTCCAATACCGGCGTCATGATCCCGAAATGCCGACCCTGGGGCTCCAGCGGCGGGTGTTTCCAGTGGACAGGCTGGTGACCGTCGTCGAAGTTGGCGAACAGCCCCAACGGCTCCGACCTGGGCTCGACAGAGAAGTACTTCAAATCATTGTCCAGGGTGTAGTCGAGCATGGGGCCGTCCGGGTGGGAACGGCTGGCATCGCTGTTTCGGAACAGGTCCATCGCAAACAGCGGGAAGCTGGATTCCGGGGCACCGGGGTAGAAGCTCCTCAACTTGGAGTCGAAGCCCAGGACGTGGCCGATTTCGTGGGCGAGGTTGCCAACGAAATCCGTGGTCCAGGGCAATATGCCGTCGTCCGGGTTGTCGTCGTAGAGTCCTAGATCATACAGCGTTTGACTGAACTCGATGGAGCCATCGCCTCCCGAATCATGCGGCGAAATCAAACCAAGAGCCTTTGCCAGTGGCCGGACGACGTGGATACTCTCCTCGTAATCGACGTACGCAACGGGGCTGCCGCCGTTCTCTTGCGTTCTGCTGATCAGTCTCGGCACCGACGATCCGCTTGGGAGGCCCCACAGCGCCCTGTAATCCGCGTAGGTTGTAACGTCGTTGCCCAACACGGCTCTGTACTCGCCGTAGGGCAATTCGATAACGCCGCTGGCTCTGCCGCTCGCACCGGCGAGGCTACTGCTGATGTCAATGTTGATGGTTACGTCATCCGCCAGGAACGCCGACCAGGCCCGCGCGGCCCGCTGCAGTGTCTGTTCCAAGCGGCCGTTGGCATTTGCATTCCTCGTGAAGTCGTTCGCCATCCTGAAATTGAACACCGGCTGCGCCGAGACGGGGTCCGCTGCCAGGACCACCGCCAGAAGAGCCACGCACCAGGTCATCCGTACACACGTTGCCCGGAAGGGCGTGCGCGCCCGGCTCGCCTCTGCCCAAGGAGCGAACAGCGAGCCGACGTCGCCATCGTGCCGGATAGGAGGCGTGCCCCTCCGTACCTGTGTCACCCAGTACCGCGGTTTGTAGACGTTGGCAATGGTCACTACGTCCTCCTGGATGCACTTCCGGGAAGTAAGGACAAGGTCTCGCCGCGGGCCGACAATGGCCGGGAGAGTGTATGTTCACTATCTCTATTGATAATTCCGTCATCCTCGATCGTCAAGGACTGGCACCAATTGGCAGGCTTCCTCTGGGTCGCCAGCCAACTCGGGGCGGAAAAGGAACGGAAAAGAGAGCGCCGCTCTTTTTCGGCGCGGGCTCCTGGGGGAATTCGATGGGGGATAGTCAACTGCCCAATATCATACCACCGCACCCCCATGCCGCGAAGTCGGGTAGGTGCGTCGGGACGCACCACGGTAGAAAGCACAAGCGACTACGGGAACATAGGCACGCGCTGGTGGGCACAGAGAATCGTGCCAGACGTCACGACCCGGTGGATCAGACCAGTGTCGGCGAGATCGAACGCCACAGGCACGTCCATGGAGGCCGGACCTTGCAGGCGGGGCCGGCACTACGGTGAGCCGGCCCTGTGCGGAGGGAACACATCGTCAAGAACCACAACGAGCAAAGCCGACTGCCGCCCCTCACCCGTCGATCGGCCAAAACTGGCCGCAGGACGTGCCGCCGTCGACGTAGAGAATCTGGCCGCTGACGAACGACGACGCTTGTGAGGCCAGGAAGATCGCCGGGCCGACCATCTCTTCCGGCTGGCCCATCCGCTGCACGGGCGTGTTTTTCATTCGCCAAGCGTTCATCTTCTCGCCGGCCCAAAGCGGTTTGGCCAGTTCGGTCATCGTGAAGCCGGGGGCCAGCGAGTTAACTCGCACGCCCAGCGGTCCCCATTCCATGGCCATCGAGCGGGTCATCTGGCTCATCGCCCCCTTGGCCATCGCGTAGACCGATACCCGGTTCAACGGGCGGTGGCTGTTGAGCGAGTCGATGTTGATGATCGTGCCGCTACCGGCGGCAATCATGTGCCGGCCGGCGGCCTGGGCCATCAGAAACGCGCCTTTGATGTTGATGTTGGTGATGAAGTCGTACACCTCCTCCGTGTAGTCCTCGACGTTCATCCGCTTGTTCACGCCGGCACAGTTGACCAGCGTATCGATCCGCCGGTGCTCGGCGATCACCTCCTCGACGGTCCGGGTGATGGCCTGCGGATCGGCTACGTCGCAAACCTTGGCGCCGACGGTCCCGACGCCGGAAAGCTCCCGGGCCGTGGCTTCGACCGTCTCGGCCGTCCGACCGGTAATCACGACCGTCGCGCCCCGCTCGGCAAACCCCTGGGCAATCGCCCGGCCGATCCCCCGGCTGGCGCCCGAGATCAACACAATCTGGTCCTGAACCGAAAAGAGATTATCTGCCATGGGAAAGGGGCTCCTGGTGGAAGGGGGGCTTCAGCGGGTCACGGTCAGTTTGCCCGTCATCATACCACCGCGTCCGAGGTCCGCGAAGCCCCGGCGACCCGCAAACGGACCGGGTGGACGTTTCTGCTCACCAGGGCAACCGTGACCTTGAGGCTGCGGCGGCTGGACGAAGAGGGCCCCAAACTCTCGTGCAACTGCGCCGGCCCTTTCCTTTTTCTCCTTTCGCCATGAAATCCTGGCAGGCTCCGTGCTGCTCCGCGGGTTGTCCATTGAGCTTATCGATGATAGAATGAAAGCAGGCATTTAAGGGAGATTCCAGATGGTCAAGACCATGGAAATCGAAGATGCGCAGGCATCGCTTAGCGAGATTATCGCTTCGCTTGCGCCGGGTGACGAAATCGTTCTCGTGCATGACAAGACACCCGTGGCGCGAATCGTGCCGACCACCACGGCCAAGCCGAAGTTCGGTAGCTGCAAGGAGATGCTCACGATCGTCGAGGAAGACGATGCGCACCTTGCGGACTTCGAGGAATACATGCCATGAGGCTACTGCTCGACACGCACGCATTTCTCTGGTTCGTGCTTGGCGACGATCGGTGTAGTGTAACTGCACGTAGTTTGATCGAAGACGAAGCGAACGAGAAATGTTCAGCCCGGCAAGCCATTGGGAACTGGCAATTAAGATTTCGCTTGGCAAATACCATTTACCCAGTTCTTTCCGTGAGTTCATCAATCGAGCCGTCTATGGGAACGGATTTCTCGTTCTGCCGATCGAGCCGAGCCACACGGCCCTTCTGACAAACCTGCCATTTCATCATCGTGATCCGTTCGACCGCCTGATCATCGCTCAGGCGATGGCCGAAGAGATGGATGTCATCAGCAAAGACGGGGCACTGGACACGTATCCAATCAACAGACGATGGTAACCGTTCTATCGGTCAGCCATCGGCTCGATCCCTTCCTGCCGACCCCGACCGTCCTCTCTTTTCTCCCTCTGATGTCCCGCCCAACCGCACCCGACCGTGATGGAAAGTGCAACTGGTGCGTTCGGACGCACGCTACTTGGCTCTACACTTTCGGCGAATGCGGAAGCGGCTATCCTGGCCCCGAATGGGCGAGTGAGGTCCGCGAAACCCCGGCGACCCGCGAAGGGGCCGCCGGGAATCACGTCGCCAACGCTCAGGCTGCTTTCTTCTTCGAGAGAAAGGGGACCAGCGCGCTTGTGGATGCGCTTCGTCCACGAAAGAAAGAACAAGCGGACCTGTCCCCCCTTTTGAAAAAACCCCGCCGGTTAAGCCGGCGGGGTGGTCGATGGGCTGGGAGTTGAGGTCAGGGCGTCATGCGCGTCTGCGTCTTCGCCAGCCGACAACGCTCAGCCCCAGCAGGCCCAAGGCCGCCAGGACGCAGGTGGACGGTTCGGGGACCGCCGCGCTGGCCGGGTTGGCCAGGGCGTGGATCTGCGCGGCACTCAGCGCCTCGTCGTAGACCCGCATGTCGTCCAGCCAGCCCATCATCCGGCGATTGTTATGGTCCCGGCCAAGTTGGACGTCCTTGCCGATGGCCGTGTCGATGGATTGGCCCTGCCGCGCGCTGTCCCCCTCCAGCACGCCATCGACATAGAGTAGGACGTCGTTTACGTTCGGCGAGCCGTCGTCTTCCCACACGGCCGCGACGTGGTGCCACTCCTGGTCGGTGATGTCGGTGCTGCCAACGACATACCCGCCGTTGACCTCGACGCGAATCGCCCCGTCCGTTCCATTGCCGTCTTGGACGCGGAAGTTCCATTTCTCACCCCCGGAGTTGTCCCCCCAGGACATGATCGAGCGGTTCTGCCGCGGATCATCGTCTTCCAGCTTGACCCAGGCCGCCACGGTGCGGGCATCGGTCCCGGTGACGCCCTTGTAGCCGGCGATATTCACCTGGTCGCCCGTGCCGTCGAGTCTCAGCGACGACGTGCTCATGCCAACGTCGCTCAGCATGGCGGGAACATCGGTGGCGAGCGTGGCGTCATTCGTGGCCGTACCATTGCGGCCGTTGCCCGACTTGTCGACGACCGCGCCGGCCACACCGGCATCAACGTCCGCCTTGTTGTCCTCGAAGTCCCAGAACGCCACCGGATCGGGCATCGCGGGGAGTGGGGGCCCCGATGCACCGGTCACGCCATTCCAGCTTGCCAGGACCTCCGCGCTGCTGAGCGGCTCGTCGTAGAGCCGAAAGAGGGCGACCTCGCCGTTGAACATCTCGCTGGAATTGCCGGCCCCGCCCAGGGCGCCGTTCACCCGGGCCAGTCCGGCATTGTTGTTGCCGTCCTGCCAGTTCTTATTGTCGGTGTTGTTGCCGATCTCCAGGCCGTTGAGGTACAGACGCGTCTGTTTCGATCCCCCCGCCGGGTCGACCACGCCGACGATCTGGATGAAGTCGCCGAGAAGGGCATCATCGGTGAGTTTCTGGGTCACCACGCTGTTGTCGTTGTTGTTGCCTTTGCGAGTCCGGAAGGTCAAGTCCACGCCACCGCTGGTGGCCTCGAACCCGATGTTCGCACCGCTGGTCGTTCCGCCCGTCTCGAATAGCACCTCATCGCCGATATCGGCCAGTGACGCCCGATTCGGCTTGACCCAGAGCTCGAACGCCGCGCTGGCGCCCGCGTCGTTGTTCGACCCGCCGCCCAGCGGAAGAGAATCCCTGCCGTACGTGGCGGTCGTGCCACCGGAACCGGTCCCAGTAAAGGAATACGCGCCGGTGATGCCCGCGTAGGCCGTGTCGGTTCCCGGCGTGTAGGACACGAACGACTGGTTGCTCAACGACAAATTACGCGTCAGCGACGTGTTGATATTCGGCTGCCAGGAGTTGTCTCCCGTGCCGTTTGCATCTTGTGCGGCGTCGTATTCGTAGACAAGCGCTCCGCTGGCCGAACCGGCCAAAGCGAGACAGATCATGGCGATGGTAGCCAGCGCCAGCAGTCGACTCCCAGACTTCAAGATACTCATGGTAGTGCTCCCGAACGGGTGTGTGAAATGACCAGTCTTCGCAGGGAACCCGCGGAGACTGCTGCCGAAGATCTGTGGCATCTAGATCCCCCGATTCCTTCAGCGTAATCCGGTCCCACGGACGACACAACAATTCGGTGTCAATTTCGCCGGAATTACCCCGAAATAGGGGTGCCCGGATGCCGCAGCAAACTCACGGTTCGGAGATCGGCCCTCGCCCTGCATGGACCTCCATCGACTTTCGGCGGCTGTTGAGCGTGGGCTTGCGTTGGGCGACTTGCAAACGGGCTCACCGGGGACCACAATGGGGGCTTGTTGCAGGATTCCACCCCCCCAACTTCGGAGACGTCACCATGTTGCGAATCATTGGATTGCCATCGATTCTTGCGGTCCTTCTGGCATTGGTCACTGCGGCCGCCGCGGCCGATCCGCGTAAGGCCTACACCGATCCGGCGGAGGCAGGGCCCGATTTCAAGGTCCAGGGCGAGTATGTCGGCACCATAGAGGGCGGCGACTCGGAGAGGAAGATCGCCGCCCAGATTATCGCGCTGGGCGACGGCAAGTTCCGCGCCGTCGCAATCTCGGGCGGACTGCCCGGCGACGGTTGGAACGGGAAGAAGGGACACGAGGTCGAGGGGGCCACCGTGGACGGCAAGACCGTCTTCAAAGACGAGAAAGGCGGCGGCTCGGCGACAATCAAGGACGGCGTCATGACCATCGCCGACAAGTCGGGCAAAGCCGTCTTCACGCTGAAGAAGGTCGAGCGCAAGAGCCCCACCTTGGGCGCCAAGCCACCGGCCGGTGCCGTGGTGCTCTTCGACGGTACGACGCCGGACAACTTCAAGGGCGGGCGGATGACCGAAGACGGGCTGCTCATGGAAGGCGTGACCAGCAAGCAGAACTTCGGCAGCTTTACCTACCACATGGAGTTCCGCACGCCGTTCATGCCGCAGGCTCGGGGTCAAGGGCGTGGCAACAGCGGCTTCTACGCCCAGGGGCGCTACGAGGTGCAGATTCTCGATTCGTTCGGCCTCGAAGGTCGCGACAACGAATGCGGCGGCATCTACAGCATCGGCCCGCCGTCGGTCAACATGTGTTTTCCGCCCCTGTCGTGGCAGACCTACGACGTCGATTTCACGACCGCGGTGTTTGAGGACGGCAAGAAGGTGAAGAGCGCCAGGGCGACCGTCCGCCACAACGGCGTGGTGATCCACGAGGACGTCGAGTTGACACACTCGACCACGGCCTCACCGATGAAAGAAGGTCCCGAGCCGGGCCCGGTCTTCCTGCAGAACCACGGCAACCCGGTCCGCTATCGCAACATCTGGGTCGTCGAGAAGTAGACTTTGTCCCATCAGCCCCCGGCTCTGCCGGGGGGTAATCGCCTCGCCGCGCTACGAGCTTGCGCGTTTCCGCCGACGCCACGCGATCACCAGCCCCATGAGCCCCATGCTTACCAGGGCGGCGGTCGTCGATGGCTCGGGGCTGGGAATGGTAGTCGGGGGATCGATCGTCGGGAAGACCTTGTTCTTGTCGATCTTGTTCGGCGATGCGTGCAAGAGCGGAACGTCGATCAGCGAGCCGCTTGCGAGATCGAAATCGCTGCCCGCGAAGACGCTGCCCGCGATCGTGAACTCGTAGGTCACATCATATACCCAGCCGGCCAGCAAGGGATTGGTCACGATATAGTCGGCATCGGCGGCCGGCGAATGGGAGCCATCGCCGAAAAGTCCCGGGTGCGTGGCGCCGTACAAACCGTAGTTGTACGACAGAGAACTCCCGACGGCCAGGATATCCGACGCGTCGCCCACGGTCACCACACCCTCGCCGCCGTCAAACCCGCCGGCCGCGAAAGCCGGACCGGTGCCACCGGGCGCAAAGAGATAGTCGATCGTGAAATCGAGAAGCGTGTTCCCCGAGTTGTCGCTGATAACGAATTGAACGTCGTCGCTTTCCAGCAGATCGTCAAATTCGTGCCCCTTGCCGCTGGGTGCGTCTTTTCCCCATCCAATGGCGTTGTCGCCGTAGCTGTTGTCGACCAGCGAGCGGGGCAACACGAAGGCGACGGAAAGATCGCCCGTCGTCGAATTCTGATACCACGCCAACAGACCACCGCCTACCTCGTTCGAACCGGCGGGCGGCGGGGCTTCGCCCTTCTTGGGCTTGCCGGCCTCCACTTCGAAGCTAACCTCGGCGCCCATGGTGTAGCCCTCGCCGAGCTCAAATCGACCATCGACGATCGGTATCGTATCGGCCCCGGCCGGCGCTGCGGCGAGAAGACCCAGTACGATTACGATGCAGGGCATCGTCGCCATGTTTGCTCTTCCCCGCGGGCGGGCGAAGCCGCGAGATGTTCGGAAAGTGGTCGTCACTGTTTTGCCTCTCGTCGGCCGCGTAGCGGCTCGATACCGTTAGCGCTGCCGTTGCCAAAAGTCAACGCCGCCGTTGCGTGAAATGTACACGACGGTCCGTCTATCGCGGTTATCCGATTTGCCCTGCCCAAAAGACGCCCGATGGACGCACCGCGCCGGACCAGAGAGTGAACGACGCAAATGGCGTTCCCACACGCGCTCGGCGCGAGTCTCGTTCCCCTCTGGGAGAGGGGCCGGAAGTGAGGGTACCGCAAGTCCGCAGGGTACGCTCGGCGCGGGTCTCCCGCCCCCGCCGTGTGTGCCGTTCGGTTTTGCCCCGTTTTTTTCAAGCCCTCAGGTACTCAGTTCTTCTCTTACATCCCGCCAAGGTCCATGGCCGCCAGCAGGCTGTCTATTTCGCCAATATCGGACCTGTCCTGTCTTCCGGTCTGTTTTCCGGTCCACAACGTGCTACAATTCGGTCATGCCCACGGTCTTGAGAATACGAGGCTATCGGTTCTTCTTCTTCAGCCTTGAAGGATCGGAGCCTCCGCACGTACACATTGACAAGGCGGAGAACTACGCGAAGTTCTGGCTGGCGCCCGTGTCGCTTGCCCGGAGCCGTGGCTTCCTGAGCCGCCACTTGACCGCACTCAGACGTTTGGTGGAAGAGAACCGCGAGTTTTTGCAGGAGAAGTGGGATGAGCACTTTGCCGGTTAAGATCGAACCGCTTGCCCGCAACGTGTCATTTGCGAAGGATTCGCTCAGCGTCGTCCTGGCGGACGGGCGAGAGGTGCTGGTGCCGTTGGAGTGGTTTCCGCGGCTACGCGATGCCTGCGACGCCGAGCGTCGAGAGTGGCGACTGATCGGTGGCGGCGTCGGGATCCACTGGGAGGCAATTGACGAAGACATCTCGGTGGAGAGCCTGCTGACGCTTCGCTGACGCGAAACGGGCGAAAGAGGTGTCGGAAACTTTTTTCGCGCGGCGAATCTCCGCCGGTCGGGCGAATCGTTATGTGGGCAAAGATCAGAGGCCGATTCCTCCCCAAAAACGCGGGCATCCATGCCCGCGAAAGAACATGATGGAACCGTTTCCAGAAGAATGGGAGTTGCTATCCCTGTTTGAAACCGAACGTCAGATACTCGATCCAGAAATTCCTTGGGCATACAATCGGCTTACCTTTGACACCACACGCGGCAGTGATCGCATCCTCGGCGTTATTGGACCCGGATGCGAACGTGTCGACTTTAGGTGGTGGCACAACAAACGAACTCCCATAGCGCCTAACACAACGCTCAACCGGAGCGGTGTTTCGCGCGGAATCTGAGATCGAGAGTCGCTGACCGCCGCCCGGTTAGCACGGGCGCTATACAGCACAGGACACCGCATGATGAATCGCTATGCGCCCGTGCTCACCGACGTACTTGACGTAGCGGTCGGGTCTATTCTCGTCCTCAGCGATGGTCAACGTGTTCCGTTGAATCTCACGTACACAGTGCTCCAAGAGCACCTCGCGGCATACGACTTCCCATCCTTGGCCGACATCTGCAGGTCACAAAACGCGACCGTCTACCATCTTCCGTTGCGCATCACCGAAGATGAGTGGTGCATGATCTCTGCTATTCTGCGCAGATCACCAGCCGCTGCGGAGATTCGCCATTTTGCCGAGCTGCGCGATGGATTGGAATTGTCTTACCCCGAAATCCAAGATGCGCCGTTCCGGCTTTATGGCGGCGTCGGCCAATTGGTCAACGAAAATGGCCCCGACCTATACACATCGCATCCGTTCGACTTCCATGCTGATGGCAATCGTGAATGTCCGTGGTATTATTGCCTTCTGAATGCCCGTGGTGGTCATGTATTCAAAACGTATGTGAACATTGAAACGGACGCCGTCGAAATCGAAAGCGCCGTAATCAAGGATCATTACGTCGAAGCCGAAAGAGACGGGAAGAGGTGACAGCCACACCCAATCTGGGCAGCACGAAAAAGGGGCGGAAAACGCGCAGATGCGGAGCAGGTCTTGTTGGAACGAAAAGAGAGCTGCAACTGAACGGGAGCGTTCGGAGCAGGTCTCCCGATCTCGCCGCCGGCGTTGCCCTCTTGGGGCTTCCACACCTGCGGTCATCCGGGTGACTTGCGCACAACGCGAATTTTCTCTGCTTCAAGCAGCCCTCTCTCCCGGAGCGAGAGGGGACCTCATGGCTCGGCCCGTTTACTGCTCCTCGAACACCTCGCCCTGGGCCTTGCGCCATGCGGTCAATTGACCGCGCAGCATGCGCAACAACGGGGCATGGGCCGGATCGGCGGCCAGATTGTGGCGTTCCAGGGGGTCGCGGGCCAGATCGTAGAGTTCTTCTCGGGGGCGATGCAGATAGGCGTCGACCACCGCGGCCGCGTGCCGATCGGTCCGGGCTCGCGCGACCCAGGAATCCCAAAACGCCAGATAGTGCGGACTTCCCGGCCGGCAGCCCGTGATATGTGTGTTGAAGGTTTCCTCGGGCGCCAGGTTGAGAATGACCTTGTGGGTGGCCGTGCGAATGGTCCGCGTGGGGCAATGGTTGGCGATGCCCGGGCCGCCGTTGTCGTTGCCCGTGTGCGTGGCGAAAATGACCGGGCGGTGTACGTCGGTCTTGCCGGTCAGCACGCCGAGAAAACTCCGCCCGTCGAGATCTTTCGGCGCGCTCCCACCGGCCGCTTCGAGAAAGGTGGGCAACAGGTCGACCAGGGAGACCATCGCGTCGCTGGTGGTTGCGGCGCGGATCTTCCCCGGCCAGCGCACGACCATCGGCACGCGGATGCCGGCGTCGTAAAGGCACCATTTGGCAAACGGCCAGTTGGCCCCCTGGTCGCTCGTGTAGAGGACCAGCGTCCGGTATTCCCAACCGCGTTTTTTCAGCACGCCAAGCACGCTACCGAGCAGCCGGTCCATGATGGTCACTTCGGTATAGTAGTCGGCGCGTGAGGTTCGCGTCTCGGGCGTGTCGACGAAGTTGGGCGGCAAGGTGATCTTCGCCGGATCGTAGGTCTCGTTCTTTACCCAGGGCGTGTGCGGATAATGACTGCAGACGACCAATAGCAGCGGCTTGTCGCCTTGGTACGCGGCGAGTATTTCCGGCGCGGCCCGTTCGTCGCCGACGATCTTGTCGTAGGGAAACTGCGCGCGGGGAGCGTGATGAAACTTGCCCACGTGGACCGTCTGATAGCCCAGCTTCTTGAAGTAGACGGGCATGGTGTGCAGCCCGGGCTTGATCGGCGTACCGAACTTATGCCCACCGTTGCGATGCGGCATTAGCCCGGTCGCGATCACGCATCGCGACGGCGAACAGAGCGGCGAAGCGGCAAACGCCCGGTCCAGTCGCATCCCCTGGCGAGCCAGCCGGTCGATGGCCGGCGTCCGCACGTACGAATCGCCGTAAGCGCCCGAATCGGCCCAGCCGTGATCGTCGGACAGAAAGAGCACGATATGGGGCCGCGTGTCCTGGTCGTCGTCGGCCGCGTGCAACCACGATCCCGTGGGCCACAGGGCGGCAGTGAAGAGGATCGTCCGAAGAACGGTTCGACGTGCGTTGTGCATAGCAGGGCTCCCTGTTGGTTCCTCGCGGGTATGTGGGAATTCGACGGGCTTGGAAGCCCATCGTACAGGGTTCACTCGCCGAAGCAGGCGATCGTGCCGTCTTGCATCGTCACGTAGAAACGGCCGCCGGCCGCGGCCATCCCGTTGAACACCGGCGGTGAGGGTAGCGTGGTTTTCCATTGGGTCGACCCGTCATCCGGATTGCAGACCGCGAGCACGCCTCCCTTGCGACCCTCGAACGCCCCCAGCGGATCGTCGGGATCGACGACGTCGGGTGGTCCGGCGACCAGCAGCAGATTCTCGGCGGCGACCATCGTGTTGATTCGTACCGGGATACGCCGCTCCCAGGCTCGCTTGCCCGTGGCGCGGTCGACGGCAAACAGTAGGTATCCTTCGCTCCCCGGGACGAAATAGACCTTAGGGTCGAGACCCTGAAGACTATCGAACATTCGCACCGAGTAGGCGGTCTGGTGGTCGTGTACGATGAGTCTCGCCCAACCGCCCTTGGGCGTGTACGACCAGGGAATCCGCTTGAAATACGACTCGTCGAGCAAACCGCCCCGGGCGCGAATCCGCAGGCTCTCCCGCGAACGGGGAAGCGTCCGCGGCTGGAGTTGCCGGTCGAACACGAGATGCCGCATGTAGATCAACGTGTCGTCGGCCTGCAGGATATCGGGCAACGCGCCCATCGGCAGCGCGTAGTTCTGCTCGATGTTGTCGACACGGTAGGACGGCCCCTGAAGGGTCGTCCGGCAGCGGAGTTCGCCGCTGGCCGCATCGAGGCCGAACAGATGAATGCCGCCGTCGGTGTGCGACGACCTTCCCGCGGCGAAGTAGGCCGTCGAGTCGATCACCAGCACGCTACCATGCACGGGCCAGGCCGATTCGAGTTGGCCGAAGGCGCCGATGCGTCGGTCCTCGGGCGCCGCGCGGAATCGCCAGACTAATTGCCCGGCCGCCGCGTCGACACAGTAGACCCAACCGTCGGCCGAACCGAAGAGCACCGTTCCTCGGTGGTAAGTCGGTGGCGAATCGATCCGCCCGCCAGCCGTGTATTGCCAGAGTTGCTTCCCATCGGTGGCGTCCAGGGCAACGACACCGTGGGCGTCGACCGTCGAAACGAAGAGCCGGTCGCCGACGGCCACCGGCGCCGAGAGCTTTTCTCCCGTATTGGCCTGCCAAAGAAGCCGCGGCGCGGTTGGCACTTCGGCCTTCACCGAACCGCTTCGCAACGCATCACGGCGGAAGGCGGGCCAATCTCCGGCGCCGGCGTCGGGACTGGCGACTTCGCCGAAAGCGGGGCCACGCTCCAGCGGGTGTGCTTCGCCGGGGCGTGCCGATTGCTGCGATTCTGGGATCGCCGGGGCCAAGGCCTGGAAGCCGTTGAGCTTCTCCTCGTCGTAGCAGACGCACGGATGTGGCGGCACGTATTGCAGACCGCCCGCCGGTATCATGCCCAAGTGGCAAGTCCCCCGCACCCAGTTGTCGACTGTGTGTTGGCCCTGCTGCAAGTCGACGAACTCGGTGCCCCGGCGGCTGGCCAGAATGTAACGCGAGGTGGCCTTGTTGCGGTAGCAGCGATGATGGTGATGGGTCTTGAAGATATTACCCAGCGGCACGCTCTTGACCAGCCGGCCGGTTTGTAGATCGTAGCCGTTGACGGAAACCGGCCAGGAGCTGGATTGCGTGCTCTGCTGGAGCTTCTCCCGCTTCGTTTCCGCGCTCCAGGTCCAGACCGTGCCGTCGATCACGAACACGTCTTTCCACTCGTACCACAGGTGTCCGAGGTATTTCTTCGGCTGTTTCCAGAGGAGTTCGCCCGAGGCGGCCGAGAAGGCGGCGAGCTGGTTGGGGCTGGCATGGACCACTGCGCCGTCGAGCGTGATGAGCGTGCCGGTCCAGAGCGTGCGCCCGGCGTCGATATTGCCGGCCCGGTAGTCGGCCGTGACCAGGGGGAAGGTAGCGCGCCATTTCTCCCGCCCGGTGGCGTAGTCGAGGCAGACCACGTCCTCGCCGTCGAGCAGGGCGATCACATGGCCGTCGGTCGCCGTGTTCAGCGTGGGATCGACTTTCGCCGGCGTCACGCTGCCGTGCATCGCGCGGAACCGATAGTAATCGGTGGTCGTTCCGCCGTAGTCCTTTTCCGACGCCCACAATCGCTTGCCGCTTCTGGTGTCGACAGCCATAACGACGGCCCGATCGTCGCGCAAGATGGTCAGCACCAACACGCCCTCGTGAACCAGAATCTCGGCCGTGCGGTCCGTATCGGCGTAGGTTTGCAGCACCTGGCCCGTGGCCGCGTCGAGTTGGCTTACCGGGGCCCGGTAACCGAGCGTGACGTAGACACGGTCGTCGACGGCCACGAGCCGTTTCTGGACGTTCAACGGGATGTCGCCCGGCCGGGGTGTAAACCACGAGGGTTTCCAGGCTCGCCAGCCCCAGTCCTCGATCGGCACTTTCCAGAGCGGCATGCCGTTGAAGGCGTCGCGCGCCGTGAGAAACCACTTGTCGGGTAGCGGATTCTCGCCGAGCAGGCTGGCCGGTGCCTCGTCGGCGATGGCGAAGATCCGGCCCCGGGCGGTCACCAGCGCTTTCACGCTGGCGTCGCTTTCGTGCGAACGCAACCAGAGCGGCCCGGCGATCCACTGGTAATGCTTCGGCGGGCCGACGACCGTGTCCCGGGCCACCGCATTGCCGTCGGGCCCATGCAGATAGTGCGTCCACTCGTCGATTTCCTCGGGCCACGGCTTGATCGACGTGGTCCACCGCCCGTCCTTGCGGATGCACGCCACGCCGCGCGGGCAGAGCACGCGCATCACCTCGGCCATCGGCACGTCGCCCAGATCCTCGGCAACGATCAGATTCACCAGATTCTCGGCATACGGAAGCCGCTTGCCGTCGAACCGGTCGACCGACGCGCGGCCGTAAAGGTCCTGCGAGCGGAGCATTTTACGCGCGGCCGCGATGTTGGCTTCGTCGGTATCCAGGCCGTGAAGGACCAATCGCGGGTTCTTGGCCAACTCGGCGATCAAACGGCCGTCGCGGCAACCGAGACGGACGATGATCCCACCACCGGCGCCCGTCGCTTCAATAATCTCCCGCGCCGCTCCCTCGGCGGACTCCGCGGCAAGGGAGACATCGGCCCACGTGCCAAGCATCCCGGTCAGCGCGACCGCGACGAGCAACGGTCCGCGTATCGTCATTCGACTCCACATGTTTCAACTCCTTGTTGCCCGGTCCATCGATCGGCCCGGTTGTCCGAGACCGTCTCGTTGCCGATTGTCGCCGCGATCCGAGCGATTGTCAACATTGCGGTTTGATTCCGCCGGCAGCGGCGCGACGGAGTTGAAACTGCCGTTGGGTACGTACCGGGTTCAATGGTACAATCTCCGCACGGGCGGCCCTCATTCGGCGATCATGAGAATCAGCCCCCGGCTTTGCCGGGGGGCAAAATACGGGGTATCGGGCGAACAGGAGATTGGCATGAAGCGACAAACTGCATGGATGCTGCTGGGCGCGGTTCTCGTGGCGACGTGGACCGGTTGCTCGGGAAGCGACAAGGGAGCCGATCTGCCGAAGATCGAGGGCATCTGGCTCGCCGAATCGGCCATCGCCGACGGGAAACCGAATCCGCGGATGCTTGGCGCCCAATTCGTCTTTGGCGACGGCAAGATGTCGATCCAGGGAGCCGGCGGCGAAAAGCTCCCGGACGCCACGTTCGCGCTCGATGCGACCACCACGCCCAAATCGATCGAGATCACGACCCCAAGCGCCGGCGAGGGCGGCGGCGGGTTGGGGATCTACTCGATCGAGGGCGACACGCTGAAGATATGCACGGCCCGACCGGGCGATCCCCGCCCCGAGGAGTTCCAGTCCACCTCCGGCAGCGCCCGAATCCTCATCGTGTTGAAACGCGGAGCAAGGGAAGGAACGCCCTAACGCGCTGGGTGCCACTGGCGTCCCGCCAGTGCTTTCGTGGCTCGTAGCTTGCATGTTGCCCGACCAGGACATCTCAGCGCGGAAGTCCACTGCGCGGATCGTTCTTTGGGCGCTTCCGGCTGCAAGCTACGTACCGAAAGAGCACTGGCAAGATGCCAGTGGCACGCCCGCGCATCAGTTGTCTTGATCGGGCGTGGCCACCGTCTTCTCGCGCACGAAAAGCGTCAGCAGCAGCGGCAGGACGATCAGATTGCCGGCCAGACCGCCCAGCATGGCCAGACTGACCAAGGCTCCGAAGTAGACCGTGGGTACGAACCGGCTGGTACACAGTACGGTGAACCCGACGATCAGGGCCAAGGTGGAAAAGGTCATTGCGCGGCCGACGTTCTGTTGCACTTCGGCCAGCGCCTCGGGAACGGATTTTCCGCCGGCGCGGGCGCGGCGAAAGGCGCTGATGTAGTGGATCGACGAATCGATCGATAATCCCAACGACACGGCGGCGATCATCGCCGCGCCCATGTTGATTCGCAGTCCGGCCCAACCCATCAACCCGGTGACCACGGCAATCGGCATGGCGTTGGGGATCAGAGCCGCGGTGGCCAAACGGACGCTGCCGAAGGCCACGATCATCATCAACGTGATACCGGCGGTCGCCACGGCGAAGGTAGTCCATTGGTCGCGAAGGACGCTATCGATCAGATGGGTCAAGAGGACGAAGTAGCCGGTTACCTCGACCTCGGGCGCGTCGCCGGTTGGCGGATATTGCTGGCGGCATATCGTCTCGACTTGCCGGATCAGCTCCTGTTTTTGAGCCGATGCCTGACGCTCCCGCGAGCGAAGCATGATGCGCAGATAGTGTTGCCCCGGGTTCTCGCGATCTTCACCATAAAGAGTTTGTACCATGACGGGCAGACGCTTGTTCATGGCCGCCAACTCGAAACGGACCTGCAAATCCCGGGCGTTGACGCCAATCGACGGCAACCAGTCGGGACGAGCGGAAACACCGACCCGGGGTAACCGATCCGGATCGATCGGCGCATAAGCCCGAACCAGATCGGCCAAGCTGATCACTTTGGTCAGCCCGGGAACCGAATCGCCACGGGCGTCGACGACGGTCACCTCGCGGCGGAGCCGGTCTTCGAGTTGCTGGAGTTTGTGGAGCGTTTCCCAATCAAGTTTCGAGGGGGCGGGCACCACGACGTCCCAAACACCGGCGCCCCCGAGATGCTCTTCGACGAAGCGGTAGGAACGGGCAACGGGTGTATGGCGGCGAAAATTGCGGATGAAATCGGTTTCCACCTCCAGGCGAAAACTTCCCGCCGCCGCCACCCCGACCAGCAGGAAAGTGAGCACACCAACCCGTGCGGGCCGGCGCGCGGCCCAAGCGAGTGGCCGATCGAGTTGGCGGGCCAAGAACGCTTCCCCCCAGGCCGGCTTGGGAGCGGAATCCACATGTCCCAGCAGCGCCAGCCCGGGCACAACCAGCACCACGGCCACCATGACCGCCACCGCCCCGACGGCCATCATCAAGCCGAAATCCTGCACCGGCCCCACCTCGGCCACCACCAGCGCGAGGAACCCCACGGCCGTGGTCAGGCAAGCCCAGAAGATGGGAACGGCCAACAGGGCTCCGGCGCGAGACAATGACTGCTCGGCCGACGCTCCACCCAGACGAATATGACGAAATCGGACGATCACGTGAACGACCGTGGCGATCCCTACCACGGTGATGATCGCCACGAGCATCGAACTGACCATGCTCAACTGCCAATCCAGCCAAACGAGCGTCGCCTTGGTCAACAGCAGCGCCAGTTGCACCACGGCCACGGCCACCAGCACCCAGCGCACGCTGCCGAAACACAGCACGATCGTGGCGGCCAGCAACAAGGTCGACGCCCAGGCCAATCGCCGGCCGTCCTCCTCGACGTAGCGAAACCCGTCGGTCACCATCACCGGTTCGCCGGTGATCATGCCCGAGGGATACTCGCCGATGATCCGGCGTAACTGGTCGACGGTTTTCCGGCGGGGAGCGTCGTCCGGCGCGGGGGAGTGCAACACGCAGATAACGGCCGCCACGGCGCCGTCGCGGCTGTGTGTGTAGCCCTCGAACAGATCGAGCGCGCGGCGCGTCCGGGGGTCGTCCGCTTGCACGGTTTTCCCGGGGAGCATCTGATCGAGCCCGACGGCGGCTTTCACGCCAGGCACGGCACCGAGTTGGCGGCGAACCGCGGACAACTCCTTCAGGCCCCGACCGTCGGACTCCAGCAATGCATCGTCTCGATACACGGCGAGCACGATCTCATTGCCGCCGAAGACCCGCCGGAGTTTCTCGTACGGCCGAAGCAACGGATCGCCGGGAGCGAACATGTTGACCAGCGAACGGTCGAAGGTCAACGGGCCAGCCGACACCCATGCCACGCCGGTGAGCACCATGGCCGTGGCCAGGAGCCATCGTCGCCGGGCAATGAGGAACTCGGAAAAACGTTGCGCCACGATTGCGTGAAGGAGTCCTGGATGAACCGAAAAACGTTGCCGGCTACTGTATGAGGAAGTCCTGTTTGACGGTCACGTCGCGAATCTGCCGGCTATCGGGGTCGAATACGCGGATCTTGATCTGGACCCCTCTCAGGGGCGCCGGGTACGGTGCCTGGTTCGACGATTCGCCGATGTCGTCGACCACGCCATCGCCGTTGTCGTCGATGCCGTTGGATCCGATGCCGTTCTGCTTGTTGTAATGATTCGACCACGTATCGTAGACGCGAGCCAGACCGGAGGAGAGGCCCATCGAGTCGTAGTTGAAGCGATTGAACAGGGGCTGGGGTACACCGGCCCCGGGCATGTAGCCGGGAGCATAGCCCAGGTCGACAAACGCCCCGTAGCTCAGGTGCGTGAGGTTGGTGTTATACCCTGGGTCGCCGGGCATCAGGGCCGCCCCGCCGGGACCGGCCACCACCGGCGCGCCGGGATCCCAGACCTTGATGTCGAAGGTGATGACGTTGGTGAGGATCACGTCTTCGCCATCCCGGAAGCCTGGCCCCGCGGGCGGATCATCATCTCGCCAATAGTCTCGCGGCGAGGGCAGACTCTGCCAGATGTTGGCGACGCTATGCGGATATCCGGCCGTGTGGAGGAACCGATTCTCTCGCTTGGTCAGATCCCCCAAGGTATTGGCGGTCGGCCCGGAACGTACGGAGATATCGCTGTTGGCCAAGGACCCGAAGGCGTCGGGCCGCACCAACAGCACGCGCCGGTAAAGTTTCCGCCCGCGGAGGTACCAGGCGACCTCGGCCACTTGCGACCGGATGGTGCCGGGGCCAAACCTGCCGACGAACGCGGCGTCGGGACTACGCGTGGTCAACAGCAGGATGTCGTCGCAATCGCCGACGGTCGTGTCGGGATTTCCGGTACTGGAGTCGACCGGTTGCGGAATGGTCACGGTGGTCCCGTTGAAGGGGCCTTCGATGATCTCGAGGTATCCTTGGTCCGTTGCCGGATCGAGAGGCGGGATGGTCACCGCCGTGTGCCCGCCGAGGTCGCGCTGCAGGGTGGCCGCCGTGTTGCGCAGCCGCTCGGACATTTCCAACGTGGCGCGCGAACTGCTCACGCCTTCGTTGACCATGACAAAAATCTGGGCAACCGCCCCCATCATCACCAGCGTGAGACTGGTGGCCACGAGGAGTTCGATCAACGTGAACCCTCGCCGTGGGAGCCTTCGGGTCGAATCGGGCCGCTTCATGATACTGTTCCTTCTTGTGGAGTGTGGGACGTACACACCTTGCCCACGACTGGACTGGCCCGTTTACCGGCCCGCCTTACTGGCCCGCCTGACTTCCCCCGCTTCCTATTGCCCAGGGGCATACCGAGGAGAAAAGGCCAACGGAGAGGAGACCACGCGGTCCCTCCTCCCTCAGCATCCCTCTTTCTCTTATTCGACTCCGATCCTGAGGCGTTGTCAATACATTTTGCCCCGTTTGTGCGGTTCCCTCGGTGGTCGCCTCACCCTAAATAGAGCTACGGAAAGGCCGTTACCCCTCTATTGATTGGCACTCAGGTAGTCATTCAGGGCATTTCGCCACGAGGGCATGGGTGGACATCCTGGCAGGGCGTGATACTTGGCCGTGTCCAACAGACTGTACAGCGGGCGAGGGGCGGGCGCGCCGTACTGGGCCGTCGTGATCCGCGCCAGGTCGATGGTCAGGTTGCGACGGCTGAAGATCTCGGCAGCCAGATCGTACCAAGTGGTACGGCCCGTGTTGACCACGTGATAGGTTCCCACCGCCCCCGATTGGAGTAGAAAGCCGATCGCCTGGGCTACATCCGGTACGTAGCTGGGGGTGCAGTGCTGGTCGTCGACCACCGCCAACCGGTCCCGCTGGCCGGCCAGACGGAGCATCGTATCGACGAAATTGCTCGCCGCAGTCCGCGGGCCCGGTTTGCCGTAAAGTCCGCACGTGCGGACGATGACGTGTTTTTCCCACTGGGCCGCCTCGCGCTCGCCGGCCAGTTTCGTTTGGCCGTAGATACCCAAGGGCCCGGGCGCGTCGTTCTCGCGATAGGGGGTCGACCGCGTTGTCTCGGCGCCGAACACGTAGTCGGTGCTCACCTGGACCAACGGACAATCCAACGTGCGGCAGACCTCTGCCAGACGGGCGACACCCGTGGCATTGATCGCGCGGCAGAGTTCGGGTTGTTCTTCGGCCTTGTCGACCTGTGTGTAGGCGGCCGTGTTGATCACGGCGGCCGGCCGTATGTCCCGCAGGGTTTTCGCCACGCGATCCCGGTCGGTCAGATCGAAGTCGGGCAGGTCCAGCCCCACGGCCCGGCTGCCGAGTTGCCGGCAAAGCTCGGCCCCGAGTTGTCCTCCGGATCCAGTAACGGCAATGTTCATGAGCTTGCGTTTCTTGGGCGGCCGCCGTTAAGAGAGATCGGTCTTCTTGCGAAGGAACAAGAGTGTGCGCTTCGCTCCGGGAATCGGTTTCTCCTGGAGCAACTCGAATCGCTCGGTGAAGACCCGGCGGCAGGCGTCCAGCGTGATGCCGCCAAAGAGATCAACGCGGAACTTCATCAACCGCTCGAACATGCTGTCGTCGGTGGGCACGAACTCCAACACGAGATCGCGGGTCGTCATCTCCCAGAGCATGTCGCGTGCCGCGGGCAGGGAAAGGTTGCCCGACACGATCAGATGGTGAATCAGCGCCAGGGCCAACGTACACTCCGAATCGACCCGTTCGATGAACGGCGATCGTTCGCGATTCGATAACCCGATCCCCGGACTGGGATTGCAGAGGTCCAGCACCACCGGCGTGATCGCGGCGGGCTCCTTGCGCAACCGGCGATAGAGCATCTCGACGGCGTCGTGATCGGCGTCGGCGGCCACGACGTCGGCCCCGCACTCGGCGGCCAGGCGGCTGTAGTCGCCCGTATTGCAGCCCAGGTCGAGCACGCTTCGGGGTTCCGTCGATTCGAGAAATTCTCTCACCAGAGATTTCTTCGCTTCTTCCGCCTGGTCGTCGTAGTTGCAGATTTGCGTATATTCCGACCAGACACCGGCCGGTTTGTAGCCGCGGGCCAGTTTGTCGATTTTTGTCCGCAAGCGACGCAGGTTGAGCAGTTGGGCCTGGGGATTCTCCCGAGGCTTCTCCAGCACCTCCCGTTTGGCTCGCTTTCCTTTCTCTCCCCATCGGTGCAGCCACAACGGCAGGGTCAGGTCCAACAGGAGCCGCGGCCTCAACTTCTGGAAGGGTCCGAAGCACTTGGCAACGTCTTCAATACCGCGGCCCCCCAGATTGGCGAGGAAATACGACCGCAGATCCCAGCCGCGGTAGCGTTGCAGGAGCAGGGGAAACGTAAACATCTGCGAAAACTGGCCCAAGGCGAACCAGACGTCCAACCGCTTGGGCCGCTCGATGGACGACAGATCGATGAACCGTGGCCGGCCGCCGAC
This sequence comes from uncultured Planctomycetaceae bacterium, assembly GCA_964444795.1. GTDB lineage: Bacteria > Planctomycetota > Planctomycetia > Pirellulales > Thermoguttaceae > JABMRP01. The sequence continues at coordinate 29,157 of CAYUIQ010000015.1, read as the reverse complement.
GAACTGGATGTTGTACGCCGTGCCGTCCTTGAGCGAACAGCCCGACTCCAGTAGCTTCATCTGCAAGTCGAGCGTGCGGATACCCGCATCGGCCAGCATCGAGATCGACCATTCGTAGGGATACGTGATTCGGCGCAGCGTTTCGTGCCGGAGGAAGTGCGCAAACCCGGAGTGCTCGGCCTGTAAGGTCTCGATCAGCCCCGGATCTTCGACGAACTGCGTTCCGACGATGACGCCTTCTTTGGCAAGCTCGTCAAGCAACCGGGCATCGGCCAAATCGCGCAGCGTCTGGTGGCACGAGTCGTCGATGGCACGGAAAACTTCGTCCTGGCGGAAGAATACGTAACCCGAAGGATCACGAAACGATCCCGCTACGCGCGTGGTATTATCGGATAGATCGGTGGGTGGCATAGTGATTCCGGGGGGCGTCAATCCGAGGAGTCGTCGTCGTCGGGCCGTTTCCAGAAACACGCAAGCCGCAACATGCGACCGATCGAACGGCGAAAGAAGGCAATGCCCCCGATCACCCCGGCAACGACCAACTGGATGAGGATTGTTCCCGACATCGGATCGATGTAGGCAACCAAAGGCGAACCAAACACGACGTGTCTCCTTGCTGATTTCAAACGATCGGCAGCCCGACTCTCCCTATCCAAGTCGCCGGGCAACCAAGGGCTTTGGGCGACTAGGGAATTGTAGCACGGCGGGAGCCGAAACCCGGGCTGTGGGCGCCGATCCATCTCATCTTCGCCAAACCGCACGTTTCTCGCAACCCGTATATTCCCTGCAACTCGACCGTGGGTCTCGGCTCGATCACCCTCCCAGCGCGTCGTCTCGGGTCAACAACTCCAGCAGATAGCGGCCGTAGTCGCTATTTTGCCGGCGGGCCAGTTCGCGGAACCCGTCGGCGGTGATAAACCCCTTGAGCAGGGCAATCTCCTCCAGGCAGGCGATTTTCAGCCCCTGCCGCTGCTCGATCGTTTCGACGAAATTGGCCGCCTGGAGCAGCGATTCGTGGGTGCCCGTGTCGAGCCAGGCAAAGCCCCGGCTAAACACCTCCACGCGCAACTGGCCGCGGGCGAGATACTCGCGATTGACGTCGGTGATCTCCAACTCGCCCCGGGCCGAGGGCTGCAAGTTGGCGGCGATGTCGATCACCTGATTGTCGTAGAAATAGAGGCCCGTCACCGCATAGTTCGACTTCGGCCGCTCGGGCTTCTCCTCCAGCGAAAGGGCGTTGCCCTGGGCATCCAGATCGACCACGCCGTAGCGATGCGGATCGCGGACCGCGTAGCCGAACACGGTGGCCCCGGTCTCTTGAGCGGCCGCCCGCTGAAGCATCTGCTGAAACCCTTGGCCGTAGAAAATATTGTCGCCCAGCACCAGGGCCACGTGATCGGAGCCGACAAACTCGCGGCCGAGAATGAACGCTTGGGCCAATCCACCCGGCTCGGGCTGTACCTTGTACTCGATCGAAAGCCCCAGCTCGCCGCCGTCGCCCAGCAGCCGCTCGAACAACGGGATGTGCTCCGGCGTCGAGATGAGCAGGATCTGACGGATGCCGGCCAGCATCAACGCCGACAGCGGGTAGTAGATCATCGGTTTGTCGTAAACCGGCAGTAATTGCTTGCTGATGGCCAGCGTGATCGGATGCAAGCGAGTTCCGGCGCCGCCGGCCAGGATGATCCCCTTAGTGCAGTGCGTTGGTTGACTCATGTGGTCTCTTTCGGGGGATCAGGAAATGGTTAGTTCTCGCTCAGCCCCAGTCGCTCTCGCCGGTAGCTTCCCGAGGTGACTCGGCCGACCCATGTCGAGTTGTCGAGATACCACTGCACCGTTCGCCGCAGTCCGGAGGTGAAGTCTTCTCGTGGCTTCCAGCCGAGTTGGCGCTCGATCTTGCCCGCGTCGATCGCATAACGGCGATCGTGGCCCGGGCGATCGGTGACGTAGGTGATCAGCGACGTACACGGAGCATGGGGCAGATCGGGGCACAACCGGTCGACGAGCGCGCAGATCTCGTGGACCACGTCGAGGTTCGCCCGCTCGCAATTGCCGCCGATGTTGTACACCTCGCCGACAACGCCGCCGGCCAATACCGCGCGAATCGCCCGGCAGTGATCCTCGACGAACAGCCAGTCGCGGATCTGTTGCCCGTCGCCGTAAACCGGTAGCGGCTTCCCCTCACAAGCATTGAGGATCATCAGCGGGATCAGCTTCTCGGGGAATTGGTACGGCCCGTAGTTGTTCGAGCAGTTGGTCACCAGCACGGGCAGGCCGTAGGTGTGGTGGTAGGCGCGAACGAAATGATCGCTGGCCGCCTTGGAGGCCGAGTAGGGCGAGTTGGGCGCGTAGGGTGTCGTTTCGGTGAACAGCCCCTCGGTACCCAGCGAACCGTAGACTTCGTCGGTCGATACGTGGAGGAAACGAAACGCGTCTTTCTCGGCGTCGCTCAATCCGGACCAGTAGGCGCGGACCGCTTCCAACATCGTGCAGGTGCCCACCACGTTGGTCTCGACAAACGCAGCCGGGCCGTCGATCGAGCGGTCGACGTGCGACTCGGCGGCGAAATTCACAATCGCCCGGGGACGGTACTGCTCCAACAGCCGGGCAACCGCCGGGCCGTCGCCAATGTCACCCTCGACGAATACGTGCCCCGGGTCGTCCATCACACCGGCAAGCGAATCGAGATTGCCAGCGTAGGTCAGTTTATCGAGATTGATCAGCCGGTCCGATTCCTCGGCAATCCACTGCCGCACGAACTCGCTGCCGATAAATCCGGCACCACCGGTAACCAGTACACTTTCCATGGTCGTTTCACCGTCTTGAATCGGAACTTCCAATATGGACAGTTTACCTTACAGATAGTGCCCGGCAACCCCAAGAAATACGCCACCGCGCCGGCAAAACGGTCGCGTTTGCATGCATCCACGCCATTCTCGTTCGATCGGCCGGCTCTCGGTTGCCTCCGGTGATTCACTCCTGATAGACTGTCCATAAGAAGAAGACGAGGAAACGGACATTGGTATTCGGGGAATCTCGCATGACACGACCCAAGCAAACCATACCCCGCCGGCAGTTCTTCTCGGCGGCGGGAAGCACCGCGGCGTTTCTCTTGGCCAAGCATTCGGCCCTTGGGCAAACTGTGGCGTCCCGCCTTCGCGCCGGGGCGGCCACCGTCGATATCACGCCCGAGGCCGGCGTGTCGCTCGACGGCACCATCATGCGAATCGGTCCCGTGCAACACGTCCGCGACCGGCTTCACGCCCGGGCGCTGGTGTTGGACGACGGCGCCGAGCGGATCGCCGTGGCCGTATGCGACGCAACGATGATTTCCCGCGAGATCCTCGACCGGGCCAAGGAGATCGTGAGCCGGCGGACCGGTTTACCGACCGAGCGAATGTTGATCTCCGCCACACATACGCACATGGCCCCGCGATCGGTCGCCCTCGGTTTGGGCGAAGCGAACGACCGCTACGAAGCCTCGCTATCGGAGTGGATTGCCGAGGCGGTGTGTCTGGCCACGAAACGGCTCGCACCGGCTTTGATCGGCTGGGGCGTGGGCAGCAAGCCGGAATTTGTTCACAACCGCCGCTGGATGATGAAACCCGGCACGGTCGGACCGAACCCGTTCGGCGAGAAGGGCGATCGGGTGGTCATGGGCGGTCGCCCGGTGGAAAACCGGTTGAAGACGGCCGGGCCGGTCGACCCGGCCGTTTCGATCCTCTCGGTCCGGCACGCCGACGGTCGCCCGCTGGCGCTGGTGGCCAACTACAACATCCACTATGTTGCCTTCCGCCGCGGCGAGGTCAGCGCCGACTACTTCGGCAGCTTCGCCGAGGCAATCGAAAAACGGCTTGGCACGGAGCAGAGCGATACACCTCCGGTGGGCATGATGACCAACGGCAACAGCGGCGACACGGGCAGTCCCGGCGGCGGTTTCGAGGGGATCCGCACCGTCGGCCAGGCGCTGGCCGAGGTGTGCGATCGCGTGGTCGAAGGGATCGAACATCGCGACGACCTGTCGCTGGCCATGCGGGAAACGGAACTCGAGTTGAAGGTTCGATTACCGGACGAAGAACGCCTCGAGTGGGCGCGGCAGGTTCAAGCGGGTACGTGGAACGAGCCGGCCCACGGCTGGTGCAAAGTCTACGCCCATAACGTGCTCCGCCTGGCGAAGCTTCCACCGACCGTGAAACTGAAGTTGCAGGCCCTGCGGATTGGCGACCTGGGCATCGCGGCCTCGCCGTGCGAAGTGTTCGCCGAGACGGGGTTGGCGGTGAAGAAGCAGAGCCCCCTGCGGCCGACGTTCCACGTCGAACTGGCCAACGGGTTCGCCGGTTATTTGCCGCCGCCGGCACAGCACAAGCTGGGCGGCTACACCACCTGGCCCGCGCTGTCCAGTTTCCTGGAAATAGAAGCCGAGCCGAAGATCCGCGCCGAATTGCTGCGATTGCTCGACGAAGTCGACGTTTAGCCCGGTGAAAAGAAACCCGCTCCAGAGGACCCAACATGACGAAACTCGGTCTCTTCCGGCACCTCCTCCTGACCGTCGCCGTATGCGTCTTCGGCCAGATCGCCAGCGGCCAGGAACCACTCTCGCCGCGTCCCGACGTCGTTATCATCATTGGCGACGACATCGGCTATTCCGATTTCGGCTGCTACGGCGGCGAGATCGATACGCCCCATATCGACCAACTGGCGGCCACCGGGCTCCGCTTCACGCAATATCATACCGAGAACATGTGCGCCCCGACCCGGGCGACCCTGTTGACCGGGCGGTATCACATCCGCGGGTTCAGCCGGGGCGATAACGTGACAGTGGCCGAGGCACTCTCCGCGGCCGGGTATCGGACGTGCATGTCGGGCAAGTGGCACTGCACCAACGACACGGGCGGCCGCGACGCGCCCCGCGAGCGGGGATTCGACCGCTTCTTCGGCACGCCGATCGGCTGCGGCAGCTTCTTCGCGCCGTTGAATCTTACCCGCGACGGCCAGCCGGCCGAAGACGAGTGGAAAACCAACGACGATTTCTACTATACCGACTCCATCAGCGACAATGCGGTGAAATACATCCGCCAGACGCCGAAGAACAAGCCGCTGTTCCTTTACGTCGCCTACACGGCCGCCCATTGGCCGCTGCACGCGCTGCCCGAGGACATAGCCAAATACAAAGGCCGGTACGCGATGGGCTGGGACAAGCTTCGCCGGCAGCGTCTGGCGCGGATGAAGCAACTCGGCGTGATCGGGTCCGAGGTGTCCCTTTCTCCCCGCCACCCGCAAGTACCCGCCTGGGAAGACGAGCCGAACAAGGCCTGGCAGCAGCGGCGGATGGAAGTCTACGCCGCCCAGATCGACCGCATGGATGCCGGCATCGGCCGGATCATGCAATCGCTCGAAGAGACCGGCCGGGCCGACAACACGCTGGTGATGCTCACCATCGACAACGGCGGCTGCCACGTCGAATACGGACCGACCCGCAAGGGGAGCTTCCTCAACACGCACACCCGCGACGGGCGCCCGATGATCGTGGGCAACCGCCCGGACGTGATGCCGGGCCCCGAGGAAACCTGGCAGAGCTACGGTTACGGCTGGGCCAACGCCAGCAACACGCCGCTGCGCCTGTTCAAGCAATTCAACCATCAGGGCGGCATCCGCGTGCCGCTGATCGTGTACTGGCCCCGGGTCATCACCAGCGGCGGAAAGATCACCGATCAGGTGGCCCACGTGATCGACCTGCTGCCCACCGCCCTGGACGCCGCGGGCGTTGCTTACCCCGAGAAATACGGCGACCGGCAAATCGCCCCGGTCGACGGCAAGAGCCTGGTGCCTATCTTCCGCGGCGAGCGTCGCGAGGGTCACGACGCGCTGTTCTGGAAGTTCGCCCACGGCCGCGCCGTCCGCGGGGGCAAGTGGAAACTCGTCGCCGCCGACCGCCGACCGTGGGAACTCTACGACCTCGCAGCCGACCCGGCCGAGTTGACCAACCTGGCCGAGAAGATGCCGGAAAAGGTCGCCGAGCTTCGCAAGTTATGGGAAGACTGGGCCGCGTCGGGAAGATAGGGTTCTACAACACCCACCCCTCTCGATACGGACGACTCACCAGCGGCTCGGCCTCGGGGCAATCGATCGCCTTGAGGTTTGCGGCGTCCCACTGGAGCTTCTTGCCGCCGATGCGATAGGAAACGGCGCCCAGCAGGGCCGCTTCGGTTAGCGGGCCGGAGTAGGCGAAGTTGCAGGTTGTTGGGCCGCCCGACTTGCAGGCTTCGACCCATTCGCGGTGATGGCCGATCGACTTGGGGATCGTCGGCTCGGGGCGTTGGAAGTCGGCGAACTTGTCGGCCGGTAGCAACACGTGTCGGCCGTAATCCGAGAGGATCATCCCCTTGGAGCCGACGAACAACACGCCGGATCCCCAATCGGGCGCGCCCATCTCGGCCAGCGGCGGACGTTTGCCGCCGTCGTACCACGTGAGCTTCACCGGCGGAAGCTCACCCCGGGCGGGGAACTCGTAGGTGACGATCATCCAGTGATGGCAGCCCTCCGGATGCACGGGCTGGGAACCGACGCTCTGGACGGTCGTCGGATACTTCAGGTCCAGCGCCCAGAAGGGCAGATCGGTGTAGTGGCAGAAGAAATCGCCGAGTCCGCCGGTGGCAAAATCCCACCAGCCACGCCATTTGCCCGGCAAATAGACCGGGTGATAGGGACGCTGGGGAGCCGGCCCCAGCCAGAGATCCCACTCCAAACCGGCGGGCACCGCGGGCGTGTCCTTGGGTCGATCACCGCCGTGGTAGCGAGCGCCGCTCCACGAGTGGGCTTCGGTGATCGGGCCAATTACTCCCGAGCGGACCAACTCGACCACGCGGCGGTAATTCTCGCCGGCGTGGATCTGCGTGCCCAACTGCGTGACCAGGTTCTTCTCCGCGGCCACCTCGGTCATCACTCGCGATTCGTAGACGCAATGGGTCAGCGGCTTCTCGCAGTAGCAGTGTTTGCCCATCTTCATGGCCATCACGCCGGGAGGCGCGTGCGTGTGGTCCGGCGTGCCGATCACCACGGCGTCGATTTGCTTGTCGATCTTCTCGAGCATCTTGCGAAAATCGGCAAACCGCTGGGCCTTGGGATAACGGGCGAACGTTCCGCCGGCCCGTCGCTGGTCAACATCGCACAGGGCCACGATATGGGCCCCGGCACCGGCCGCACCGTTCACATCGGCCGCGCCGCGTCCGCCGACGCCGATCCCGGCCACGTTGAGTTTCTCGTTCGGCGAATCTTCGGCCGACCAGGCGCCACGCCGGGCGACAAAGATACCGAACCCGGCCGCACCCGTGGTGCGGAGCATCTGACGACGGGTGAGCTGTTGGGACATGTTGGGGTTCTCCTGGAGGAAGGTGTGATTATGTGAAAGGGGGGGTGTCATGGGCGGCTTGACGCAAGAACGTGCGGCGTGTCCAATGGTGGGTCATGCGAGGGCGCCTTGCGTAGCGGGTGGGAATGAAATTGATGGGTGCCTGGGGTCGAGATGCGAGGAACGAGCATCGAGCCCCCAGATCACAACAAACTGGGGGCCCGCTGCGCTCGACCCCAGGCACCCATCAATCGGCTTGTTACTAAGCACTGGCTTGTAGCAGACGGTATCCATGCTAGCCGTTATTCCAGCGCGATGCAATCGCGGGACAAGGTTTCAACCACACGAAGGAAAATGAGCGATCGTGACTGATTCGACCGACCCACCGTCTCCCGACCGCCTGGCGGAAGTTATCCAAGGCCAGGGGATCGAACTGCCCGACGTCCAGATCGCCCGATTGGCCGACTATTGCCGCGGTTTGTGGGAGTGGAACGGCAAGGTCAATCTTACGCGGCATACCGACTTTGAGAAGTTCGTCACGCGCGATCTGGTCGATAGCCTCGCCTTTGCGGAGTTTCTCCAAAAAGGCGAGCGGATTCTCGACGTGGGGACCGGTGGCGGGGTGCCGGGCGTGCCGTTGGCCATTCTCCGCGACGATCTGGCCGTGTCGCTCTGCGAATCGGTGGCGAAGAAAGCCCGGGCGGTGGCCGATATTGTCGAGAAGCTGAGCCTCGGCGTGCCCGTCTTTCACGCCCGGGCCGAAGACCTGTTGGGCCCGGCGGAGTTCAACACGCTGGTCGTTCGGGCGGTTGCCCCGTTGACCAAGTTGCTCGGCTGGTTTTCCAAGCTCTGGGAGGCGTTCGACCGGGTGCTGGTCCTCAAAGGTCCCTCGTGGGCCAAGGAGCGGGGCGAGGCGAGGCATCGGGGGCTGCTCGGCGATTTGGCGTTGCGAAAGCTGACGTCTTACCCGATCGCCGGCACGGAATCGGAAAGCGTGCTGTTGCAGATTTGCCCCAAGAATCGCATGGGGAAAGACAAACAATGCCGTTTACGGTCGATTTCCGGCGGTCTACAATAGGGCCAGCGACCGGTAACCAACTTCCCCGACACGGAGAACCGACCATGGCCGATCCGAAACGTTTTCTCGACCCCGATGTCCTGACCGACCCCTACGAGGGTGAAATGTGGACCAAGTACGTCAGCGGCGGCGGGCTGGCGCTGGCGTTTATCGGGCTGATCTGCCCGTGGTTTTCTAGTAGCTTTGGCAGCGCCCTTGGCGTGAAGTATTGGCTCGGCGCGATGGCGTTTGTCTTGGTGATTGAAGGCGGGGCCGTTTGTTTCGTGCAACGCAACTGGTCGGCGGCGGCCATGGCCGTCATCGGGACACTAACCACCTTGGCCGCACTGATCGGCCTGTTCAGTATCGACTCCAACGTCGGAGTGGGCGTCTACCTGACCTTGCTCGGCGGATTGGCCACGGCAGCCGGGGGATTTGCGGTGATCTTCGAGTTGGGGCCCAAGCCGGGCGGTCCCACGTCGATCGATCCGCCGCCGGAGTGACGGCCCCCGAGCAGCCCGTTGAAAAAGTGACGTGGGTGGCTGGCGGTCGAGCGCAGCGAGCCCCCAGAATACTCGGTCCTGGGGGCTCGCCGACCAAAGCGGAGCTTCGGTGCCCGTCGACCACCAGCCACCCTCCATATATCGCCCTTTTTCAACGGGCTGCGAGGTTTTCGCATGAGCACGGCCTCCAGAAGACCGGTCGCCGGCGCTGCCTCGGGCATGCTCCTGGGTGTGGTGGGATGGATCGTCTTCGTGCGGATGCACTGGGATCTGCACGTGGCCGACCTGGGGCTCGCCATGGGACTGGGCGGCTTGCTGGGCATGGTCGTGGGTCTGGGCGGGCATCGACACGTGTCGATCTATTGGGGATGGGCGGCGGCCATCTTCGGCTTGGTAACGCTCGTGCCGCTGGTCGCCAACGGGCGCGGCGGCGCGTGGCCACCGGGAACCGTCTACCTCTGGCCCGGGCTGGCCGATTGGGAACCCGTCTTGCTGATCCACGCATCCGTGGCCACGGCAATCGCCACCGCGGCAACCGTCGTGCATCGGCTGCGCGTCGCGACCAACGACGCGGATCGGGCGGCCGATCTGTTGGGGCTCCGCCAACTCTTTCTCGTCACCGCCGCTTTTGCCGCGATGTTTGGTCTGTTTCGCTGGTTGGCCGCGCCGCCGGCCGTCTTTTTCACCGTGTTGATCCTGGCCGCCGGAAGACCCGTGTCGGCATTGGTCGTGGCGGCAGCCAGAGCCCGCCGCGATCAAAGCCCCAACACCGAATAAACGATATCCTTGACCACGCCGTCGGCTTCGAGTTTGGCCAATACGGGGTCCAACTCGCAGGGCGAGCCGGCCAAGAAATACGTCCAGCCGTGGGCGTCCTTCTTCACCAGTTCGTGGGTCAGAAAGGCCGATTCGCCCGCCACGTCGTGGGGTACCAGCCGGCGCGTGGACAGGATGAGGATCGATTTACGCAGGTTCTCCGACTCGTAGGGACATTCCGCCAAGGCGGTTACCTTGCTCAGCCGCTTCACCTTGCGGACCATCTTGTCTTTGTCCTCTTCGGTGCAGCAAAACGTCAAGACGACGCTGCCGTCGACTTTCGCCTGTTCCTCGATGCCGTGGCCCACGATCGTATCGATGCTGACCCCTTCGTTGCTGAACGCCGACGCGATGCTGGTCAAGGCTCCGGCACGATCCACGACGTGTGCGCGGAAGATCCAGTGTCCCATCTCGGCTTGGCTCATGGCGAGTTCCTTCTTCAGGTGCCCTTTTTCGTTCGTTGGGCGTAAACGCTGCACAGGGCGATCGATTCCAGCCGGGTTTCCAGCGAATCGGCCCGGGAGAGAATGATGTAGGGTACGGGAAACCCGATCGTGATACTGGCCAGCGACGCCAGACCGTATTTGTTGGCCGCGCTGATCGCCTTGTAGAGCACATTGGCCGCGTCGATGCCCGGGCAGACCAACACGTCGGCCTGGCCGGCCACCTCCGACGCGCCGGGCTGATCGGGAAGTCCCTTGATGGCAACCGATCGCGGATCGGTCGCCAGATCGAGCGAGAGCGGGCCATAGACGATCGCGTCGGGCCAATCCATCGCCGTGAGTTCGGAACCCATTTGCGTCGAAGGCAACGACGCGATCTGCTTCTCGTTGGCCGAAAGGATCGCCACCCGCGGGCGCTCGATCCGCAGCACGGTATGGGCGACTTCCACGGCGTTGCGCACCAGATCGGCCATCCGCTGGACGTTGCAGTTGGTCGTCACGCCGGCATCGGTCAAGACGGTCATCCGGCCGTCGCCGATCATCGCCGCGTCGAAGACGGTCGCCAGGCTGACCGTGGGGCGAATCGCCAGCGGCATCATCCGGCGATTGATGATCGGGGTCGAGATGTTGCCCTTGAGCACGACGTCGACCGTCCCCTCCTTGACCAGCGCGGCGGTGGCCGCGGCCACGTCCTGCTGATCGTCCAGTGCGACGACGTCGCCATCGTCGATTTCAATGCCCACTTCCTCGACACCCCGGGCGATGCGGTCGCCTTGGCCGATCAGCACGATGCGATCGATAATGCCGTGGTCCCGGGCCGACTCGACCAGCCGGAGATCCTCGGTCCGGTCGCCGCCGGCCACCACCACGGTCGAGGCGGGCAGCTTGCCGGCCACTTCCAGCAGATCGGCCACCCGGTTCAGTTTGACCCGGTCGTTTGCGCTGGCATCCCGCGGCATCCTAATCCTCCAACTTCACGATCCGAAAGTCGTCGAAGCGCATCCAGTGCTCGGTGTCGGTGGGGCCGTGGTAACATTGGAGGCTGACTTGATCGTCTCCCGGCGCGGGCAGACCGCCCCGGCCGGCCGTTTGGAATTCGCCTTGGCCGTCGGGGCGAAACTGGGCAATGTATCCTCCGGCCGTGACGATCAGACGCAACTGGACGCTCTTGGCCTTCATCGGCTTCTTGCCCGGGATGATCCACGTATCGCCGTCGATCCGCTCCTTGACGAGTTTTTTTACCGGCCGGCCGTTGTTATACCAGGTGATGCCCACCTGTTCGAATTGTACGACCGGCGGCGTGAGGTTGGTGACCGTCACCTCGTAGGCATACGTGCCCTCGCGACGATCCGGTGCCTTGCGAAGCAGCGCGTTTTTCACATTGTGGGCCAGCCCCGGCTCGACGCGAATCTCCAGTCCGCCTTCGCGGATTCGCCAGGCAGCGGGGTTCTCGCGCAGCCAACTCCAGCCTTGGCCCAATTTGCCGTCGAAGGTGTCGGCGAAGACCACTTGCCCGTCGTCGGCAGTCGCGGGCGGACACATCAGAACCAGTCCCGTTAGTACCAAAGTCGTCAATAGCAGTCGATTCATGGCATGGCTCCTAGGAAAGAGGTGGGAGGATACACTGCCCATAGCCTACACGAAATGGCGTGGGCGTTCGAGCCTTGGGGCAGGATCAATTCGGGTTCACGTCTTCACAGCCAGATCCTGCACCCGAGCGTCGGCGAGGACTATTCTCTCACAGCGAGTTCGTTTTACGGCGGGGCGATCGCAGCCTGCTCATCAATAGGTAAGTAGTAACCTGTCCGCAACTACTTCTTCTTCTAGCGTCTGTCCGTTCATCTGGAAACGTCTAAGCATTGAACGTCCACAATTGACGAAAGCTTCTTCCTCAAAAACGCCGTCTGGAATCGGAACGTTGCAGATCAGGTTTCCTGATTTCTTGCTTCCGTCGATACTGAGGGCAACGCGGACCCCCCTGGCCTTGCAGTCCACGATTACGTCGAACAGCCTTTCTAAGCTGAACTTCTGAGCGCCATAAAGAATCTTCTGCGTATGGCTATAAGGGGGGTCACAGTAGATGATATCACCCTCCTTAGCTCCACACATTGCTTTTTCGAAATCCGTTGCCGCAAAACTAACGCCTGCCGTTCTCTTGTGCCACTCGTTCACCCTCATGCTAAAGCTGTCGGGCGATACAGGATTGTGTATCCCGCAAGGTGTTGACATAAAGCCATCCTCCTTGCGAAAACGGACAACGCCCCCGTAGCAAGCCCTGCACAGAAACACTAGATCTGCCCCACTTGGATTGGCGTTGAAGTCAGCCTTGACCGCTTCGTACGCTTCCTGCTTCCCGCTCTCGGCTATTCGACGCCAGCGCTGGGCATACCATCGCTTGAGTGTTCCAGGCGAATCGTGTAGTGTCTGCCAGATTTCGATCAGAGGCTCAAAGGCATCTGAAGCAAACGCCCGCTTTGGAGCCAACGTGCCGAGTACAGCCCCACTGCCCAGAAATGGTTCGTGATAGGCACCGTAATCGGTTGGGAAATTGGCAATGATTTCGTGTGCAAAGCGCTGCTTGTTCCCGATCCACTTAAGCAACTGCAACTTGAACGGCTTGGGCTTACGCTCTTCCTCGGCCGCAAAAGCAAAAAAACTTTGCCTGGACATTCCTTGCTCCGTTTTCATTTCGGGACTCATCCTCCCAGACTATTTCGTATACAGTTTTGGTATATTTGTCAAGTCCCCCTATGCTCGCGGGTTTCGCTGACCGATTCAATGGAGCAGCAACCCTCCCTACTTTACCTGATCGCCTCAACTCGCACCACTCCCCACGATGTCGAAACGTTCGCCCCGCTCTGAGCAAGAGGCTCTGGTCGCATTGTTACGCGAGATTCGTAGCGATGCGGGGCTACGCCAAATCGACCTTGCCGAGAAGCTGGGACAGCCCCAACCTTTCGTGAGTAGGTATGAGTCCGGTGAGCGTCGGCTCGACATTCTGGAGCTACGCCAAGTCTGCCGAGCAGTAGGGATAACGCTTGCGGAGTTTGCTGCCCGCTTGGAGCAGCTACTGCAATGAAACCCGACCCTCGCTTTCTCAACCAACCCAAGAGTTTCTGGGCTAATGTCCGTACCGTTAGCCAGGAGGCAGGGTACACAAAATCGGGCCAAGGCTATTGGAAGGTTCCGCCCGGCCTGACAATACCCCGAAACTTCAAGACGCATGGCGGCCCGTCAAAGAACACTGTCTTTGCGGTTGACCTGCCATCAATCGCACAAGCGTTCCGCAAACTGGGGTTGAAAGACAGGCACGTCGTACTGCCATCGGGAAGACCTACGAAGTGTGGACAACTGCTTTGCGACTATTTCAAGTACAGGGCTGACGTGTTGAACCATGAGGTACAGGCCAACCTCATGGACGCAGGAGCGGCGCGAAGACTATTCAAGAAATGCAAACGGGAGTACTCGCCGACTCTTCCATTTTCTATGAACAAGCAGAAGGGCAACAAGAGAGCCGAGGCATACCTCACATGCATCGTCAATATGATCGTCGAAAAGTACACGAAAGGGCACGGTTTCGATCCCGATCCACACAAGCTAACCACAGTTACGGATGGCAGGCAACCGATCAGAACATTGGCCAGACGACTTGACGGGGCGTTTCCATCCGTAGTCAATCCACTCGCGGTTTGGGAACTGAAGGAATACTACTACACCACAACCTTTGGCAGTAGGGTAGCCGACGGCGTTTACGAGACGCTGCTGGACGGGATGGAACTTGAGGAGCTACGGCAGGCTGAAAACATCCACGTAAAGCACTATCTGTTTGCTGACTCCCATTTCACGTGGTGGGCCTGCGGCAAGTCCTATCTTTGCCGCATCGTGGATATGCTTCACATGGGCTACGTCGATGAGGTTCTATTCGGGCGAGAAGTTGTGCAACGGTTGCCGACACTTGTGCAGGAGTGGGTCAAAGAAGCCTCGCGGTGACGACAAGGCTAATGAGTCACTGCGAAAGCCCAACGGCTGCATTCCGCACGCCACCGCCGGGATAGTTGGGGGTCAGACCGGAAAATCCCGGACGAACCACCCTTTTCACCCACCGATAGGTCGCCAGCTTGCACCGGGCCCGGCGGGTTGTTAGGTTATGATGCAGGTGGAGAATGGCTCCGTGGGCCGGAAAAGCCGACCCGCGATGGAACCATACGAAAAGATCGCTTCCCCCCGGAAAACTTCCAGGCCACGAAATCAGGAGATTGTAGCGCTATGAACGATAAGAAAACAGGTCCGTCCCGTCGCGAGTTTCTCCGCCGTTCGACCGTGGCTGCTACCGGCGCGGCGCTGGCCGGCGGACTGTCGATCGCGCGGACCGCCCATGCGGCCAGTTCCGACGAGGTCAAGGTGGCGCTGGTCGGTTGCGGGGGACGCGGCACGGGGGCCGCCGCCAACGCGCTGAGTACCGCCGGGCCGGTTAAACTGGTGGCCATGGCCGACGTTTTCGACCACCGCCTGCAATCGAGCCTGAAGAACCTCACCAACCGATTCAAGGACAAGGTCGACGTGCCGGCGGAGCGGCAGTTCCTCGGCATGGACGCTTTCAAGAAGGCGATCGACTTCCTCGGCGGCAACGATCTGGTGCTGCTCACCACACCGCCCGGCTTCCGCCCGATCCATCTCGAATACGCGGTGGAAAAAGGCCGCAACGTGTTCATGGAGAAATCGTTCGCCGTCGACGCCCCCGGCATTCGCCGCGTGTTGGCTGCCGGCGAAGTGGCCACGCAGAAGAACCTCAAGATCGGCGGCGGGCTGATGAGCCGTCATAGCCTTCCGCTGCAAGCGGCGATCGAGCAGATTCACAACGGCGCCATCGGCGATCTGGTCACCTGTTGGGCTTATCGCGAGCACGGCCCGGTCGGGTTCAAAACGCGACAGGAAGGCATGAGCGAACTGGCTCAGCAAGTGCAAAACTACAGCAACTTCACCTGGCTCAACGGCAGCTTCATTCTCGACTGGCTGATCCACAACCTCGATGTCTGCTGCTGGGTCAAGGATGCCTGGCCCGTCTCGGCCCAAGGTCAGGGCGGCCGCCAGGTGCGCGACAAGCCGGACCAACTGTTCGACCATTACGCGGTCGAATACACGTTTCCCGACGGCACGCGGATGTTTGCCCAAGGGCGGCACATGCAGGGCTGCTGGGGGTTCTTCGGCGATGTGATCCACGGCACCAAGGGTTCGGCCGTGATCGGTGAGGGGGTCCGTGATCCGAAGATCTATAAAGCCTACAATCGCACCTCGGAAAACGAGATCTGGAAGTACGAGGGGCCCAAACCCAGCGCCTATCAGGTGGAGCACGATCGGCTCTTCGCGGCGATCCGCGAGGACAAGCCCCACAACGAGACGATCCGCTGCGCCCACGCGGCAATGACCGGCATCCTCGGCCGCATGGCCGCCGAATCGGGCAAGGAGATTACCTGGGATCAGGCGATCTCCTCGAACGTCGAGTTGGCCCCGGGCCTCGATCAATACACCTGGGAGTCCGACGCCCCCGTCTCCCCGGACGCCGACGGCAAATACCCCGTCGCCCTGCCCGGCTTCACCAAAGTGCTTTAGGAAGTTCAGCCAGTCCTGCCAATAAGAGGCCCCCTCTCCCGCCGGGAGAGGGTTGGGGTGAGGGGATCGGAAATCACGGTGTACGATGGCCCTAAAGGCCTAATCTTCCTCGATACCCGCCGCCTGGGATTTCGCCTTTTCGACAACTTCGCGAGTTGCGCTGATCCGCTCGACCAGTTCCGGATGCCTGGCGATGGCACGCGAGAGCCACTCGTCTTTCTGCAACTCGTCGAGAATGAGTTCCATCCGCGCGATCTTGCTCTGGACCAACTGCTTCATGCTCCCGTTCTTGCGGAGATGGAGTTCCGTTTCCAGTAGCGGTACGTCGACCAGCATTTGGCGGATCTTGCGGTCCAGCGTTTGCTTCTCGGCTTCGGCTCGCAGTTGCGTCAGATTCTCGCTGCACTGCTGGCGGACCTCGTCCGAATAGTTCATCCCCTCGGGGATTGGCCAATCGTCGGTCCGAAAGGTGGGCATGGGGATCCGGTTGCGACCGACCAGATTCCCCGTCGGCCAGTTGGCCCATCCGTAACGAACGGCCACCGGTTCCTCGACCAGATCGCTCCACACCTCGACGCAATGCTTCCCGTCGAGCCGGGCGTGTTTGGCCTTGGCCGGATACCAGCGACGATCGGCGCCGGCGATGACGAACCCTTCCAGATCCGCCTTCCCTTGACGCGGACAGGGCAGGACGAGCCAGTAGGGCGGATCCTTATCCGGCGAGAGATCTTTCTCGATCAACGGGTCGACGTCGAAGAAGAGGAGAATCTTGTCGTCCTTCTGGACCAACTCGCGATACGTCGTGCCGCGGTGGACGACCGGCTTGTCGTAGACGTTGGCCAGTGCCCAGAGCGACGCGTATTCGGCCACCGGCAGCTTTTCGCCCGGGTGGATGTACGAGTTGCCCGTCGGATACGTGGCGATCATGCCCGAGTTGGGATCGTCGCGCAGCGCCCGCCGCTGGATATCGCGAACGATGGCGTACCCCTCGGCGATCGTGGCGATCTCGGGATCCAACCCAAAAGTACCCCAACCGGGTTGGCTGATGCAGCCGAAGGGCAGATTCTCGTCGCCAAACGCCTTGCGAAACGAGACGGGCACTTTGGGGAACGTCGATTCGTAGCGGGTCCAGCGCATGAAGTTGTTGTTCTCGCCCTGGTAGTAGAGCACGCCGCCGATGCCCAACTCGCGGATCGGCATGACCGTGGCGTTGAACAATCCGGCCGGCGGACTCCAGCCGCTGCGCGGATCGCCCGGCTGCTTGGGCAAGCGGAGCCGCGGCTCGGGCTTTCCCTCGGCCTTGGCCCCGGCGACTTTTGCCTCGTGCTCGGCCTTGATCCGCTCGCACTCACCCTCCCACTCGGCCATGATCCGCGCGACCTGCTTTGGGTCTTCCCAGGTGGTCGTTTCGGCGTCGTAATCGCTCAGCACCGTGTTGATGATCTTGTTGTCGATCGAGTCGAGTTCCTCGCGCAGGCACCACGTTTGGCCCAGTGTGCCGCCGCGGGCCACGTTGATGATCCCCACCGGCACTTTCAGATAGCGATGCAGGTACATCCCGTACAAGTAGGGGACGGCCGAGAATCGTTGCTGATCGACCGTCTCGGGCGAGCAGACTTGCCATTGGATGTTTCGGCGGACGTCGTTCAACGGTTTGTACCAGGAGTCTTCCCAGGCCACGTATCGCAAGCCGGGAAAGTCGGCCGAGGCCGCCTCGCGGTCCTTGCGGTTGAAGCCGCTCCAGCCCATGTTGCTTTGCCCGGCACAAACCCAGATCTCGCCGATGAGGATATTCCGCACCACGATCGCATCGTCGCCGTGGTGGGCGATAATCCAGGTGGGCTGAAAACTGGCCGACGCCGGTTTGAACTCGACCGACCAACGGCCGTCGGCACCGGCTTGAGCTTCGATCGTTTGTGTTGCGAGCTTCGGCGGATTCTTCTCGATGTACTGAACCGTGACCGAGTAGGCGCCGTCATCCTCTGCTTCCGGCTCGGTCGTTTCTTCGGTGGCCTTCTCGCCGACTGCCCGATCCTGGGTCAGGGTAACCGTCACGCTGTCGCCCGGTTTGGTCCACCCCCAGACGGTGATCGGCTTCTGCTGTTGCAGGACCATGTTGTCCGTGAAGATCTTGGCAAACCGCAACTCCGGCGGCGCGTCGTCTTGCGCGGCGGCGCACATGTTTGTCGTGCTCAGGGCCAGCGCGAAGCCGGCCACCAGAGACCAAGCCAAGCACATTCTCGGAAATCCACGCATCGCTGTTTTCTCCAAATTCCAGATTTCAGATTCGGGTAATCGACATTCACTACACCACGGATCATACTGGACCGGGTTCCGGTTGTCCAACGAGACGTTTACCCAGCGGGCCGACACCTCGGGCCAGACGACCAACTGGAATCGCTACATCAATATCGCATTCCAACTTCTTGCGAGTGTTGCCTTTGGTCATGAGCCAGAAGGTGGACGACATCACGGTGGAATTGGCCTTCATCTTGCATTCAAAATACCAACCTGCGTGGCCCGCGGAGAGAGACCGTACGATCGCGCCCTGATGGGTGAAGGTCTTGCCATTTGTGGTCACCGATTCGTCCAGTTTGCCGACCGTGACCCGCCTTTTCCCGTCTTCGACGGTTACGTTACTGCGTTTGAAGAGTCCCGAAGGGCGGCCATCCCACTTCCACCCGTTTCCCTCAGGTTCATCCTGCCACCTGCCGTGGTCTAGCGCGGTCCCGTCGAACTCATCCGACAGTCGCTCAACTTTCTGCCAAGCCATGTCGGTTGGCTTGGGTTCCTTCCCGGAAACAGAGGTTGGCTGAGCGTGCGCCAATTGGGCCGTGTACCATGGCTGGCAAGACGATCAGCGGCATAAGTGGCGTTCTGGGAGAGTTGATCTCGCATGAAATGTCTGTTGTTGGTTTTCCTTATGTTTATGAACATATAGTTGATCGCCACGCAACCCCCTTTCTTGTCGGGCGGTTATCTCGGCCCGGCCTGCCCGGTGTCACTGCAAACGGGGCGATCGTCCTGCCCGGTTTCCCTGCACGTTCCTGCTTCGTTTCCCAATAGAATCCTGTCCGGATTCCCATGCCAGTTCGGCAAAGCGACCCGAGAATGCCCGCAATGCCATACGACCCGAAACGCCGGCATTTCGGCAAGGCCAGAAAAGCTGGTGACAACGTTGTCCAGCCGTGCTATGGATCGACATGATGAAGATAATCGCTATCGCAAACCAAAAGGGAGGCACCGTAAAAACGACGACGACGGCAGTACTCGGCGTATTGCTCAGCCGCTTTGGTTTGAGAGTCCATCTTGTCGATATGGACCCGCAAGCCAGTCTGACCCAGACGTTCGGTCAATCGGATCCGGCCGATCGGCTCTATGTTTCCCTGAAGGATCGAGCCGGCTTGCCGGTCTGCGGAGTCGCTCCCAATCTCACATTGCCGCCCAGCAGCCTGATGCTATCACGGACGGAAGGTGAACTACTCACGGAAATCGGCCGTGAGCATTATCTACGAACGGCCCTGGAACGCACGGTTCTGCCCGATAACACCGTCACTCTGCTGGATTGTCCGCCGTTGCTGGGCGTTTTGGCCCAGATGCTCAGCGACGACCTGACGGTACTTCTCGTAGCTCTCAGGCGAACCGTATTCGCCCAGGTAGACGTCCCGGTAGCGGCTGCCGTTCTTCAAGCGAACGCGGGCTTGGCCGCTCTTCTTGTGGAGGAGATAGGAGGGGGCGGGATTCTTCGGACGGGCCATAATGCAGCTCTCCTTCCCATTTCGTGGCAAAGTACCACGAAATGAAATGTGGTAATGAGCTGCACTTTCCGAAGGAAAGGTGGGCTTAAGTTCAAGCCCCAGCTAGGTTTATGTTTTCAAGAGCGGGAGACGGGATTCGAACCCGCGACGTCCAGCTTGGGAAGTTCGCCGAAGCCTCCGCTGAATTGGCAACTAAGTCCATTCTCCACTTCAGCTTAGCGAAATCCGGTTGGTCGAACAAGACCACACACGGGCAAACGTTTTCGCACGGGAAAGAGCGGTACGTGGGTGCGAAAAACGGTACGTACCGTTCTTGAACTTCTCGCCAGTGGGGGGATACAAAATCCTGCAGCGTGTCGATCAGTGCCTCCTCCACTATACTAGAGGCATGGCCGATCCGGTTGTTCAAGATTTCGATGATTTCTGGCGGCGTGTTGCCCGAGCAGAGGAGTTCGTCACCTCATACGGGCACGTTGGCTACGACCCCCGAGACGCCGAAGCATGGGACGAAGATTTTGAACGTGCCTACGATGTCATTGAGCCCGCCCTACAGTCCGTGGCGAGCACGAGCATATATCCAGTTCCTCCTGGTATTCCTGGTTTCACAGCATTTTCGGCAACAACGGCCCACCAGGCCCTCATGTTCTTCCTGAACCCGCCGAAGGCACTCTTTGGCTCACCCAAAGCGATCGAATCGGAAGAATACCACGACATCAAACGGGCGGCTCAAGGGGAACTTCAGCGGCTGGGTATCACCAAACTGCCTTCTTCGTCGACCTGGCCCAAGGACCTTACTCCGACAGAGAAGGAAATTCTCCAGGCTATGCGTGAGATGCATGCCACGCCTGGAGAACCAAAACGTGGAAGACCGATTGCGGACAAGGCCGGATACACTTACGACGCGACCCGGCGACATTTGGCCAGCCTGAAGAAACGCGGCGTCATCATGCACGATGTGCAGCGAGGCTACTTCTTAAGGGACGTGTGAGCACTCTGTGAGCACAGACTCGTCGATCCGGTCGTACGAAACTTGGTGCAGGAACATTTCCGCACCGAGGTATACCGGGACGACCGATGATCGATATTTCTAACGACGAGCTTCTCACGCTTTCCGCGGCCGCTCGCCACTGCCCGCGGTACCGTCTAGGCCGCAAGCCCCATGTGGCAACTCTGCGGCGTTGGTCCACCAGGGGGTGCCGGGACGTTGTCTTGGAGACAATTGAAACGCCGGGTGGCCGATGCACCACAGTTGCCGCCCTTCAACGGTTCTTCAATCACCTTTCAGCGGCCAGGAACACCGCTAGCCTAAGGTCGTTGTCGACCGAAGACGATGGGCAGCACGAGGTGATCGAAACGGAGCTTCAGCGGCGTTTCCAGATCTGAACGTCCACTTGGAACGGTGCGGACATAGTGGATCGCGGTCGTTGCCGCATCGGGACGCCTCAACCACTGGAACTCATCGACTCAGAGTCGGTGCCTACCGTTTATCCTATTTGGAGGAAATGAATGTCAACAACACCGAGTGATAATGGGAAGTTGCTGTCGTCAGAGCATCGCAGCCTCCTGGAAACATCTGGAATCTCTGCCGCCGTTGCGGAATCCCGTGGTTACTTCACGGAAGCCGTCAAAGAGCGGCTTCAGGAACTTGGATATTCCCGCAGCCAGCGTGTAGTCCCCGCCTTGGTCATTCCCATCTACGGAATGGACGGAGCGAAGAAGATCACTCAGATCCGCCCTGACGAACCGCGGGTGGTTAAGGGAAAAACGTGCAGGTACGAATGGCCCCACCGTTCACGGCAAGTCATCGACGTTCCGCCCAATGTGAACGAGAAGGTGCGGGCCGGAGACTGCCGCCTATTCATCACGGTCGGAATTCGACAAGCCGATGCTTTGGTAAGCCAAGGGGAAGCGTGCCTTGGTCTTCCCACTGCTGGGGCGTGGAAAGGGCAGGACGAATTCTGGTCTAACGTGCCTCTTGACGAGCGAGAGGTGATCATCGTCTTCAGCTCAAGGTTGACGACTAACGCTCACCTTCAGCGGAAGGCCGTTGGCTTGAAGGGGGCGCTAGCCGCCTTTGGAGCAAATGCGCGGATCGTGCCTGTGCCAGCAGGCGAAACTGGCCGAAAGGTCGGAGTCGACGATTACCTGGCCTGCGGAGGCAGTGTTCGGCAGCTTCTCGCATCGCCGCCTTTTCTGGTCGGAGAAGATGATCTGCAGCCTGAAGGCCAACCTTCTTACAGAATGAACGAGGATGGGATTTGGCTTGAGAGAATCGACAAAGATGATGAGGTCTACCGCCAACGTCTAACGAACTTCCAGGCTCGCATCATTGAGGAAATCACCGTCACGGACGGCATGGATGAGGAAAAAGAATTCCGCCTGGAGGTCAATCTCGGCGGGCAGATCAAGACCTTCACTGTCGGCCCCGAAGACCTCCAGACCACGAACTGGCCGCTCAGGCACGTGGGAGCCAGAGCCATGGTGTTCCCGGGCTATGGCGTTGCTGACCACGTCCGGACTGCGATCCAAAGGTTCTCGTCGGATCTCACTCTCACGACAGTCTGCCACCATTTAGGGTGGGCAATCTACCAGGGCCGTCGCGTATTCGTACATGCTGGCGGAGTGATCGATCCGCAGCAAGAAGGTGCGGCTTCCCAAACAATCGACCCCCCCATCGTTGGCGGCAATCCGGCGACTGGGCCGATGGGGCCGCAAATAAACGGTGATACACAAACTCAGTCTATCGCGGTACGCGCTCCCGCCGACCTCGATAGATTCCGACTTCCCACACCGCCCAGCGAAGACGATCTGCCGCTGGCAATACGGCGAAGCATGCGGTTTCTTTGCCTCGGCCCCCAAGCGGTCTTCTACCCACTCTTCGCGGCGGTTTTCCGCCCAACTCTCGGCCGCCCCGATTACGCTGTGAACTTGGTCGGGCCCACAGGAAGTCAGAAAAGCTCCGTCGCGGCCGTTGGCCAACAGTATTTCGGCTCGGAAATGGACGCCGACCATCTGCCGGGCAATTGGGGAAGCACCGCGAACTCCAACGCGGCGTTGCTCTTTGGCGCAAAAGACGTCTTGGTCGTGGTCGATGACTGGGTACCACAAGGTTCTCGAAGCGATATCCTCAGGGCTCATCGTGAGTTCGACCGTGTGGTCCGTGCTCAGGCAGATGGTGCGGGACGAGGACGTTGCAGCGGCAGTGGTCAACGCCGCCCGACCCGAAGTCCCAGGGGCCTGATTCTGTGCACGGGAGAACTCCCTCCAGACGGCGTGTCGCTGAACGCCCGAATCCTGATGTTAGAGCTTGATCGCGGGGACGTTGACCTTAAGATGCTACAGCGATGTCAAAATGAAGCGGCTGCGGGTCTGTATGCCAGCGTGATGGCTGACTACCTGACTTGGCTCGCGCCTAGATACGACCGGGTGCGTACGGAAATGCAGCAGCAGTGTGAACTCTTCCGTGATAACGTAATCGGAACGTGTCGCCATGCGAGGACGGCTGCGATTGCGGCTGATGTTCTGGCCGGCTTTGAGGTGTTTCTGGACTATGCAAGAGAACGTGGAGCGATCAACGACGACGCGTTCGCACACCTTTGGAAGACCCAAGAAGATGCTCTTGCCGCATTCATCGAGCGTCAGAACCTGACCATGCTCGAAGCTGATCCCGTCGAGCGGTTTCTCAATCTTCTCTACGCCGTGCTGCGATGCGGACGTGCCTACGTGCGGCATCCAGACAGCGGCTCACCTGAGTATGAACCAGAGCGATGGGGGTGGGAGAAAAGGACGAAGTTGGTCCCGGCTAAACCCGATCCCAACGACAGTGCTGAAGTCGAAGAGGCTGTTGAAGTGGACTGGGTCGAGTTGGACACCTGGCGGTCCCGCGGGCAGCATATCGGGTGGATTTCGAGCGACTACCTGTACCTCCAAGTCGAGACCACGTTGGCCGTCGTGCAGCGACTCGCCCAGGAGGTCGGCCCGGCCTTG
This sequence comes from uncultured Planctomycetaceae bacterium, assembly GCA_964444795.1. Classification (GTDB taxonomy): domain Bacteria; phylum Planctomycetota; class Planctomycetia; order Pirellulales; family Thermoguttaceae; genus JABMRP01. The sequence continues at coordinate 5,635 of CAYUIQ010000015.1, read as the reverse complement.
CCCTTTAGCGAGCGAACCTTGGGTCGGGAACTCTTTGACAGAGGTATCCTTGCTTTGGCCGACCGTAAACGCGGCAAGTACACGACACGGGAGTCCTTTGCGGGTGAACGCGAGACTTACCTATGCCTCTATGCCGAGCCTGTGATGGCCAAGCGACGTCCGACGGCGAACGAACTCCTGGAACTCCTCGCGTGAAGTTCTCACTCTCGTGAAATCTCACATCCGGGTAACCACAAAATGACAACATTTATCGGAAGGTGCGGGATCGCGGCATTCAGCACCGGTTCGAGATCGCCGCAACAATGAAAGAGAGCGGAAGATGAAAGTCGATTGTCAAGTCAATTTCGTCGCGTTTGAAGATCAAGATGATGACGACGAGTTGCTCTCGGGCGATTACGAACTTGTCTTTGCGGATGGTGCGGCAAAGCTCACCCTCGACTGCGAAATGGCCGATTGGCTGATGGATATTATTGAGGATATCCATTCCAAAGATGAATGGCCGGACCACGACGGCAGAGAAGCCCTGCAGGTCCGCCGCTCGCATGATATGACGTCGATGCATATCAGCGTCATTTCCGCACATCGGTCGCAGTGCGGAGTCGTTGATGTGGAGTTTGTAAGTCCTCTCGACCAGCTTTCGTTAATGAGAGAACAACTGTTGGACACTTTGAGTCAACTGCCCTGCTGATCAACACGGAGGAATCCAGCGGAAGAGAGAGCTGGGAAATGCTCTGTGAATACTCTGCTTCACAAGAGTGAAGAGGAGTTTCTCTTCGAGGCCCTGGACTGAATCGAGTAGTAATCCAGAGGAACCCCCCAGCACGAATGCCGGGGGGTTCTTTTTGCGATTGGCCATCGTGGATTCACACTGTGCCCTTGGATCACTGTCTATGTGGACCGGGGCCGTTAGTCTCTTGACCGACCCAGAACCCCCGCGAGCCAGTCGGTACGAGAGGGAGGTAGAAGTCGCAGATATCATGGACGTCTGCAAGAGCGTGTGTTCCGACTGAGATTGAAGCAGGAAGAGCCGGCCGAGTCTCCCCGGTCAGTGTCGGGAGGTCGTGGCACTATGTGGCCACCGAAATTATGATGCCGCAGTAATTGAAGACGTAACTCCAAAAGAAAAGAAGAGGAAAAAGAACTCATTGCCGGAGAAAAAGAACGACATACACTCCGTTCGAGAATAACACTCCGACACGGTTCGAGAACCAGAACCAGAACCAGACCAGACCAGACCAGAACCAGACAAAGAGAATCAGACGAAAAAAACCAGACGGTCAAAATCGGAAGCACCTGTCGAGTAGAAAGAAACAGGCGGTCATTGAATCCCGAAGCTCTATACATTCCCTCGGAGCAGCACATGGAGAGGGAACCACACTAACACCGACGATGGCACCCAGGCCAAGCTCCTCAACCTGAACGGTGAGAGTCCGGGCCCAGTGCTTCGTCGCAATCAATGTAACCAGGAGGACTAAATGGAAAACCCCAACACCGACAGTTGTACCCAACACCAGTCCACAATGGCGACCAAACCCGGGCCGCCGGGCAGTGAAGGAGAGCGGGCCGTGAACGTCATGGTGCCGGCCTCAGTATACCTTCGAGCGAAAGTGGCCTCGGCACAATCCGACCTTCCGTTCAAAACCTGGGTGGCCATAGCCCTTAGCAACGCAGAGGCATTCCCACCTGGAGAACGGACATGAAAGCCCCAACGCTCCCGCCCTTGTGGCCCCAAGTAGCCCCGGCCCAATCCCTGCTGGAGCTATCCAAGGCAGGAGAACTGATCGAGGTGCCCTCGCTGAACGCGAGAACCTACCAGGACCCCACCGGCGCCGAGGTATCAGTCCAGGAATTCGCGGTTGACTTTGAGGATCCAGGGGCATGTACAGAGATCCGACTACGGCAACTCCTGAATGCCAACAAGCCAGGCGTCCATTACCTGAATCCCCAATTCACCGTTTCAGCATCCGATCTCTGCGGCACGTTCTGCGAGCAAACAGAAAAGAGCAGCCGTGGCTGGTTCCGAAACCTGGACCGGGTTGTAAGAACGAGGGGCCGCAAGGCAATGTACAAACAAGCCAATAGAAAAGAGAAATCTCTGGGCTACGCTGGCGTGATCGTGATTCACGGGAAAGGGCCCAGCGATGCTGGTCCCCTTCTCCGGAAATTCGCCAAGATCCGTCAACGCGAACAACGGAAAACTGGCCGGAAGTCACACTATCGAACCCCAAACGCCACAGGTTGCGAGGGGAGTGTTTCACCGTGAAACAACTAGGGATTGGTTTAGAGTTGGTACTGGCATCAACGGTGATGCCGGATGTTTCACAGTGTTTCGTATAAAGGAAATAGCCATGGTAAGCGTAAGTGAAGTTCTGAAACATGTCCGAATACCGAGCCTCATCCACGAAGACGACCCGCAGGAAGTCGCTGCGTACTGTGTCGAAGTAGCGTCTAACGCTCTGAGTATGGTGCGTGATTGGAGTTGCTCTCTCCTCGAATTTGGCGAACCAGCAAGCACCCAATTGGAAGTGAAACGCGAAGAACTCTGGAAGTCCTGCAGTGAAACACTTGAGAAGATTTCGGGCCTTGCTAGCAGTATCCCCTCAGGCGAGTCGAGTTGCATGCCCGACAAGGAGATCGTGATCGCCACTCTCAAGATGTTGCCAAAGCTTTCGGAGTTTGCCTGCAGGTTAGCAGAAGCTGATATGAATGAATACATTGCCATACCAGGTGTTGGCGACACGTACTCAGACATGGAGCGATTGCTCAGGACGCAAGTTGAGATCGGGTGCATCAGACTTGAGCTTCTTAATATCGTATACGAGATAGACGCCGAGCCCTCTCGGACCTCTAAAGAAGAGGCCGTTGCAGCGTAGCATTCTTTTCTGAGGGAGGAGGTATGTGGTTGAGTCCGGGCGGTAGTTGAAGCACAGCCTTGGCCTGTGCTTCTTCTGCCGTCTGGGTATTCCTGCCGCCTGGTAATAACAAGGACCTGTATCATGCAAGATCAAAACAGAGCAAAGGAAGGGGTTCGAACCATCAACGTCGTGGTTCCCGAAGAAGTCTATTGGCATGTTCGTCGGTGTGCGACCGAATCCAAAGTTTCCATGAAGGAGTTCATGGCGAGGTTTTGTCTGGGAGCTCGCCCCTATGCGGATGAGGAGGAAAGTCTGAACCATTCCCCATCAGAGCAGCCAGCAGTTCAAGACGAAAAGTTGAATGACGCCGCCTGATCGGTAACCTGTGTCTATTGAAAGTCAACGAAATGAAACCGCGATTGAACTTCAAGGATCACGAGCCCGGTTACGTCTCACAGACCGAGTTGGGCAATTTGTTCGGAGTCACTTCCCACAGAATTGGCCAATGGCTCCGCGAAATCGGCTGGAGAACATCGAAGAACAAGCCGAGCCAAGAAGCCTTCGATCGGGACCTGGCTAGACCGATTTCGAGTGGGAGAAACAACGGCTATTTCTATGTCTGGCACGCCACCAAGACAATCGAGGCCCTGGAGAAGGCGGGGCACAAGTTGCCATGATGACCACCCCGGCGGAGTAGCCCAATCTTAGCGAGCGGTCCCGTTGAGCCAGGCTATTCTGGGCGTTGGCAGGTTCTCACTGAACGCTCCGTCTTGCACCGGGCAGTCCAACCGGGGGGTGTCATGGCGCAGCCGTTGCGGTTACAGTGGTTGTTCGCCAGTTCATCTATCGTGGCGCCGGCCGATGTGCCGGCGACTGTCGAGGAGGGCTCTCTCATGATTCCGTCTCAGGGAAAAGATCGAGCCGGTAGCCATGCCGTGCCGTTGTTGTTCTCGTCCCTGACGCCGCTCTTCTTGCTCCTCCTTTGCACCTCCTCTCAAGCGGCCGAACGGACCTGGCAAGACGCGACCGGTAAGTTCCAGGTCGAGGCGACGTTCGTTGAACTTGCGGGCGAGTCGGTCGTCCTGCGCCGCCGCGACGGCGTCAAGTTGACCGTTCCGTTATCTCTCTTGAGCGAAGCGGACCGGGAGTTCGTCGCTTCGCTCAACAAGCTGCCGGCCGGCGCGCCGGCGGCAATCGAACAGCGCCGCGCGCTGATTGAGAAATTGGCCGCTCAGAAGCGGAAAGAGAAGCTTGCGCAGAAGAAAAAGATCAAGGGGCTTACTGCCGAAGTGACAAGGCTGGCCAGACGCAACATCCGCGTCCGGCAAGCAGGCGTGTCAGGCGACAACCTTGACGCCATGTTTCGTATGGAAGCCGAGGAAGAAGAGGCGCGAAAGCAATTAGCGACCGCCCAGCGGCAGTTTCGCGAAATTAACGCTAGCGTCGACCGCCAGATGCACCGCTTCTTCCAAGAGCATCCGGTCGCCGACGGCATGGTGGTGCAGGTCAGGGAGGCTCTGCTGAAAGACCTCAAAGAGACGCAACTCGACGGCAGCATCGCTTCCTTGAAAGAAACGTTGGCCAAGCTCAAGAGGTCGCGAGAGACAATCGAACAGTCGATGCAAAGAATGCCGCGGCAGGTCACCGTCGGGTCCGCCGGTGGCTTTCCAATCACGCGGACGAACCCGGCGTTGAAAAAACTCAGCGACAGGAGGCGGGCGATCGTCCAACAGCAGACCGAACTGGACGAACAACTTAAGGATGAGTCTTTTCAGTACGAACAGAATCGCAGGTGGATTCTGTTTACGCATAAGCTCACAGGCGACGCGGCGATCTACGAGCGCGACGGCATGATTCTCGACGAGAAAGAAATCGCCCAGGTGCGGCAAGCCGAGGCGAAAGCCGCCGAGTTGAGAGGAGCCCTGCCGACGCCCAAAGCGGCTGCCGATCTTCACGTGAAGTCGCTGGCCAAGCAGGGGATAATCGAGAACGCCACGTATATTGGCCTGATCGCGAATCCGTATTTGCCGGCGGGGAATCCGCGCAACAAGAATGCGATGCTCGTTCGGTACTCCTTCGCGTATGTGAGCCGAGGTGGTCTGCGCCTGGAACGAACAGGCGGGATCATCGTGGAGAAACAAAAGGGAGGCTTTTGGTATCCGTCCGCGGAGATGCAACTGGTGAGAATCGTCTGGGAGAACTTGCCGTAGGATGCGGCGAGGGCAAAGTGGAACGGGTCGGCACGCGCAACGAACGGAGTCGCGATTGAGGGTGATTGCTCGGGAAATTGGGTTGTGTAATCTGCTTCAACCCAAACCAAGGTGCCCCGTGAAGTGGCCCGGCGACTTTCACCGTGAAGACAAGTGCATCGAATTCGCGTGCCAGAACCGCTTCGGGTGCGCTGGTCCATCTCTGAAAGAGCGGGCCGTGTCAAGGGCTGTGGGGTTGTTTTTTTCACGGTGTTGCCTCCAGTAGTGGAAGCGTTGAACAGGCTGATCCGGAGAGTAGTGGTGGTGATAGAGAGGGGTTCAAGCCTCATAGAGCCCGCAGCCCCTTAACTCTTCCATTCTTGTCCCTATGTCACGTCTTCGGCACTGAGTTTCTCCCGTGATCTAACCAGAACTTGGCCAGTGGCTGAGGTCCTCTCGACGATGTAACGGGAAAATGGCTCAAGGAGATCGGCTTGTGAACATCAGATGGGAAGAGCAGCCGCTTGAGCAGCGCCCGATTGGAGATAGGCGTCCAAAACGGACCGGGGGCGGCGCCGAATTTGGACCCAC